>CAMCHO010000032.1 GCA_945874455.1 Opitutus sp. GAS368
CGGGCGGCAAGGTGAAGACCTTTGCGCAATTGAACGCGATCGGCTGGCTGATCGGTGCGCGGATGTTGGAGCAGGGGCATCCGGGCGTCTTTACCGGAGAAGGCCGGGATTGGGTTCAAGTGGCGCGGATCATCGGAATCGGGCTCTACGTTTTGTCAGCGGTGCTCACGATCACGTCGGGGTATGCTTATTTTCGGCGGCACGGACACGTGTTGTTCAAATAGCCCATGCGGTTGACCCCACCGACGTGGACGCGCCGCTGGCCCTCGGCACTCGTGGTGAATCTAGCCACCCTCGGCCCGGTGGGACGGCGTTTGCCGGCACCGGGCACGTGGGGCTCGCTGGTGGGGGTCGGTTATTTTTGGTTCGGCTTCGCAGGATTAAGCGCGACCTGGACGGTGTTCCTGAGCGCGCTGGCGGCCTACGTGGCGGTGGCGATTTGCGGAGAGGCTGAGATCCGTTTGCGCCGGCAAGATCCCGGCGACGTCGTGCTCGACGAGTGTGTAGCGATTCCGTGGTGTTTTCTGGGTTGGCCGGCATTGGTCGCGGTGGTGCCGGTGTGGGTAGCGTTGCTGGCGGGATTCGCTCTGTTTCGTATCTTCGACATCGCCAAGCCGTGGGGAATTGCACGCCTCCAACGGCTCCCCGGCGGTTGGGGTGTGGTGGTCGACGATCTGGCGGCGGCGCTGGCGACGTGTGCGACCCTCCATCTCGGGGTCTGGCTCTGGACGATCATCGGCCGCTAGGGTTCGCGCCGGCAGAAGAGCGCGGGAGGGGGGCTATTTGGCGGCGCGATTGCGGCGCAGGAGAAACTCAATCCGCATGCTGCTACTGAGACCGAGTTCATGGCCATCGGGGCCCCAAAGGGTGCGAGCGCCGAGCGTGAAAAGCAGCTGCGTGCGAGCCGCGGGGTGAAGTTTCCACGGCACCACGATTTCGGGGCGGAGCGCGTAGACGTTTTTGTTTTCGTCACTCACCCAACGGCTGCTCGTGACGGTCGCGGTCAGCGACGCGCGGAAGCGGGGCCATTCCCGCGCGGCACCGGCGACGTAAATGAGGGAGTTGGCGTGCAATTGATTGCGCCCGAAGTGGGCGGACATCGGGGTACGCTCGAGCAAATCGGCGCCGACGCTGGCGTATCCAAGAAGTTTCCACGCGGGCACGAGCGGACGCGTCGCGGCGACGTAGGGCTGGAAATGCCGGTGGCCGTCGGTGAGGGCCTGCGGGGGCCGACTGAGGGGCGTCTGATAGATGAAACCTACGCTGACACCCGCGCCATTATTGAGCGAAGGCAGCAGGTGTTCGCACCGGGTGCCGAGGCGGACGCCGGCCAGTCCGTAGCCGGCGGCGTCGCTGATCCCATGGGTAAAATAGGTCTGCAGCTCGGCACTGCTCTCAATGTTTTCGCTGACCTTGGCCCGACCGCCGAAGGGCACGCGCAAATAGTCGCGGCGGAGTAGATCGCCGAAGTGCGGCCGAACATAGAGTCGCAACGCCCCCGTGCGGTCGAAGCCCGGGAGGCGGTCGGTGAGGAGATCGGGCAACCCATCGATGAACTCCGCGATATCCCAGCCCGCGCCGGCATTCACTGCAGGAGCGGCAGGAGAGGGCTCGGCCGCGGGCAGCGACGCAAGGGGACCGGCGCACAATAGCGGGAGGACAACGCGACGGAACCAAGAGGGGTAACGGAGGGCGGAAAGCACAGCGCGCGGGTCAGTCCAAGACGCGGAGATGTTCCACCGGCACTTTTACCAGCAGGCCCTGTCGCAGCACGTCGACGGAAAGGACGACGCCCTGCGGGTTGCTGGGGTCGTCGACGAAACCCTCGAGGCCGTAGAGCGGGCCGCCGATGATTTTCACGTGTTTTCCCTTGGTAAAAAGAGGCATGACGCTCAACTCGAAGCCGGACGCGACGATCTTCTTCACGTCGGCGAGTTGACGAAGAAATCGCGGTTCGTCGGTGACGGTGATCGCGCGTGCGAGCAGTTCCTGCTGGTAGATGCGCGATTTCTCCTCGACCGGTACTTGGGCGAAGACGTAGCCGGGGAAGAGCGGCTTGGTGAATTTTTTCGTCTGCTGCGCGTAGTGGCGCACGCTCACCACGAGAGCGAGGTAGTGCTCAAATTTTTCCGCCGCCATGAGGGCGGCGAATTTTTTTTCGCACCGAGGTTTGGTGTGACAGACCAGCCAGAAGTGATCACTCATCCGCTCAGTTTTTCAGGAGGAAACGAAGGGCGGCGTGATAACCCTCGAGGCCGAGCCCGGTGATGACCGCGATGCACGCCGGGGCGGTCAGCGATGTGTGGCGAAACTCCTCGCGCTTGTAGATATTTGAGATGTGGACCTCGATGGTCGGGAGATGGGCGCCCAAGAGCGCATCGCGCAGGGCCACACTCGTGTGGGTGAAAGCGCCGCCGTTGATGACGAGACCATCGAATTTCGCGTCGGCCAATGCAGCGATTTTATCGATCAGGGCGCCCTCGTGATTCGACTGAAAAAACTCGAGCTGCGCCGACGAGGCGAATTCAGCGCGCAGGGCGTCTGCGAGATCGGCGAGGGTCGCGCGGCCGTAGATCTCCGGCTCGCGTTTGCCGAGGCGGTCGAGGTTGGGGCCGTTGAGAATGGCGATGCGTTTCATGGGGCGAGTGACGGAACACACGGAAGCGGCAGAAGTGAAGATCCAACTTTTCCCCCGGAACGGGCGCCTGCCGGGAAAACTAGAACGGGTTCTCTGTGCCGATGAATTCCCACGGAAGTTTGAATTTTTTCGAGAGCTCGGCGGCGAGGGCCTTTACGCCGTGGACCTCGGTGGCGTAGTGACCGCAGAGGTAGAGGTTGAGTTTTTCCTCCTGCGCGCGGTTGAAACAGTCTTCGCGCAATTCACCGGTGATCAACGTGTCGACGCCGGACGCGAGGAGTTCCGGCACGGCGCTGTAACCGCTGCCGCTGCAAAACGCGACGGCCTTGGGCGAGGCGGAACCGTATTCGATGGCGATCACCCGCGGATAGAGAGACTCGAGTTTCCGGCGGATCGCGGCGCGGGTGAGGCGCGACTCGGCGATATTACTAATGGCTTCGCCGTCGCGGACGAGAAACGGGCGGGACGGTTTGAGACCGAGCTGTTTGGCGAGGAGCGCGTTGTTGCCGAGCTGCGGATGGCCGTCGAGCGGAAGATGATTGGAGTAGAGCGCGCAGTTGGCGTGCAGGAGCGTCGCCACCCGGGTGTAGGCCGGACCCGTGAGCGGGCGCGGCATGTCCCAATACATGCCGTGGTGCGCGATGAGAAAATCGATGCCGGCGGCCACGGCCTTTTGAAACGGGACGACTCCCGCGTCCACGGCAGCACCGATTTTTGAGACGCGGCCGTCGTTGGCGAGTTGCAGGCCGTTGAACGCGCCAGGGGCGTCTTTGTAGGCGGCGCGGCGGGTACGTTGATCGCAGTAGGTGACGAGGTCGGTGAGCGTGGGCATGGTTCAGAGGCCGAGGCGGCAGCTATGGGCGCTAAACCCTGCACCAAAACTCACGAGCCAAAAATCGCCGTCGGTGGCGGTGGGCGTCGTGGTTTTCAACGTCTCCGCGAGCACGAACAGCACCGACGGGCTGCTCATGTTTCCGTAGTCGCGGAGGACGCGAGTGCTGACGTCGAGAGAATGCGGCGCGAGCGCCGGGGCGAGCGCGGCCAAGACATCGCGTCCACCGGGATGCGCGACGACGCGGGCGACAGGGCGCGGGCCGCGATGGGCCCACAGGTGTTCAACGGCGCTCGCGGCGAGCGTGGGGACGGAGCGGTCGAGGAGGTTGCGGAGTTTGCCGTCGCGTTGTTCGAAGCGGAGCTTGTCGCGGTCGGCCGGGACGTGGAGCGTGTCGAAGTCGAAGGCGCGCAGACCGGTCGGTCCAGGCGTCGCGCGCCAGATCGTGGCGGCGGCACCGTCACTGAACAGGCACGCGCTGATGAGCACGCCGGGGTCGTCGTCGAGGTAAAACGCGGCCGAACAAACCTCGACGGCGATGCAGGCCACCGTGGCGGTCGGGTGGGCGGCGAGTACGTGGCTCGCCGCGCGAAGGGTGGGAATCGCTGCACCGCAGCCGAGGCCGACGAGATCTTGCAGGATGGCGTTGGGGCGGAGGCCGAGTTGTTCGGCGACGTAGCTGGTCAAGCCGGGGCAGAGGTAGCCGGTGCAGGTGCAGATGAGGAGCGCGTCGAGTTGCGCGGGGACGAGGTGGGCGCGGGCGAGCGCAGACGTGAGGGCGGTCGCGGCCAGCTTCGGCGCAGCGGAGCGGAACGCGGCGTTGAGCTGGTCGGAGGTGAGATCGAAAACGTTTTCGATGTCGGGCACGGCAAAGTGGCGCGTGGCGATGCCGTGGTCGCCGGCCAGAATGCTGTGCACAATCAGGCGCGAACGCTTGCTGAGGCGTTGGCGGACGGGAGAACGTTGCACGATGTCCCAGCACGCGGCTTGCGTGTACCGGGCGGGTGGAACGGCAGTGGCGAGCGCGTGAAGAAACATTTTAGTGGAGGGCGGCGTAGAGTGGAGCGAGCGGGACGAGGCGAACGCGATTCAAGGCGGAGAGCACGCGTTGGCGGGGCGGAGAGAAGAGGAACGGATGAACGGCGGCGGCCGAGGCCAAGCGCAGGCGAAAACGTCGGCGCAAGGCGCGCGAGATGACTTCGCACGTGTCGCTCCACGCAGCGGCGCCCCGCGCGTACGCGAGGAGCGGAGGCAGTGCAGTCTCAGCGCTTTGGAAGGCCATCGCCATGCCGTTGCCGGTGAAAGGAGGAATCATGGCGCACGTATCGCCGAGACACATACGGCCAGGCGGCGGGGCGATGACGCGGCCGTCGAAGCTGACGGCGGCGACGGCGCAGAACGAATCCGCTGCTAGTTCGCTGGTGGCAAGGCACGCGGCGAGGCTGGTGAGGCCGGCGGCTTGCAGATAACCGAGCAGGAGGTTGGCGCCTTTCGCACAGAGGGCGCGGCGGCGGAAAAGTCCGCAGACGTTCACCGAGCCGTCTTCGACGCGGGCGAGGCCGACGTAGGCGTGGTCACCGAGGTGGAGTTCGAGGTCGCGCGTGAGCGTGACGTCGCGGGCATGGATTTTCAGGCCGAGCCACGGCGAGCGGCTGCGACGTCGGCCGGTTGTGAACACGCGGCCGGGGACGGAGCTGAAGGCGGTGTCAGTTTCGGGGAAGCGGGTGTTGGCGAGCAAAACTCCGCCAGCGGCGGTAAACGCGGTGGCGAGGCGATGGTCGAGCGCGTGACGGCTGAGGCCGAGGGCGGACGAGGGGAGTCTTTGGATACGCGTGGGCTTGGTCGTGGCATCCGCGCCGATGAACCAAGCGACCTCGCGATGGTGCAGCGCGTCGGAAAAGTAAGGAGCGAGACCGAGTGTGGTGATGGTGGCGGCGGAGAGTCCGGTTATGAATTCCCCGCAGACACGATGGCGCGGATAGTGGCCGGCCTCAAAAATCGTCACCGTCACGCCGGCGCGGCGGAGCGCTAGGCCGAGCGAAAGTCCGGCCAGGCCGCCGCCGATGATTTCGATGGGCCGGGGGAAGGTCATGGGCGGCGGATGGCGATCAGGCGGTAGGCGCCGAGAGCGGTCGTGGAGCAGCGGCAATCCCAGTGTGCCGGATCGAGGCCAAGCGAACGAGGGAGTTCGTCGTCGAGGAAGCCGGCGGCGATGCTTACGTGCGCATCGTGGCGGGTGACGTGGTTGGCGCGCAGCAACGGGCTGAGGAGCGCGAAGAGACGTTGCGAGCGGCGGCTGCGGCTGGGCTCACTCGCGAGGATGACTCGGGTGGTGCGAGCGAGGGTGGCACCGAGCGAGGCGAGTTCCGCTTCTGACAAGTGGTGTAAAATGAGATTAGCGATCACGGCTGGGTAAGAGGCGTAGCCGGTGAAGGAGCGCAAATCTGCGGTGTGCCAGGCGCGTGCGCGCGGCCATTTTTGCGGACACGTCACGAAATCGAGTCCGTCGACCGGAATGTTTCGGGCAGAGAGACGGAGGGCCAACTCACCGGTGCCGGCGCCGAGTTCGAGGGTGTGCTCGCCCGCGCGCACGAGCGGAGGAAGGGTGCGGGCGAACCAGCGGTGGTTGCCCATGAGGCGATTGATCACCCGTAGGTCGCGGCGACTGTGCCGGGCATCGGGGTGATCGGACGGGAGCGAGTCGAGCAGCTCGGGTTGAAGCGTGCGGAGCATAAAACGAGAGGAAGGTTGCCCGCGCGCGGCGGCCTGTCCAGAGTCCGCGCCGTTTACTTCATGAGCACGTCCAATCCAGTCGATCTGATCGCGCAAGCCGCGGAAAACTTTCCTCACCGCCCCTCGTGGGACGAATATTTCATGGCCACGGCGGTGCTCATGTCGACGCGTTCGAACTGTGAGCGCCTGCACGTCGGCTGCGTGATTGTGACGGGTGGCGCGCGCAAGCACCGCCTCGTCGCCGCCGGTTACAACGGCTACCTGCCCGGCACCCCGCACGTCTCGCTCTTGCGGGACGGACACGAACAGGGGACGGTGCACGCCGAGCAAAACGCCGTGGCCGATGCAGCGCGGCGCGGCAGCTCGGTCGAGGACTGCGTGGCGTATGTGACGCACTTCCCCTGCATCAACTGCGCAAAAATCCTCGCGGCCGCGGGCATCGCCCGGGTGAAATACCGGCTCGACTACAATAACGATCCGCTCGTCGCGCAGCTGCTGGCCGATGCCGGGGTCTCGATCCTCAAACTCTAACCCCGCAACTTGCCATGCGCGCCGAGCCCAACGACACGAAGGAAACCCTCGCGGGCTCGCTACTGCTCGCGCACCCCTCGATGCGCGATCCGAACTTTCGCCACAGCGTCGTGCTCATGTCGGTGCACAATGCCGAAGGCGCGATGGGCGTGGTGCTCAACCGTCCAATGGGGAAACGCCTCGGGGAGTTCAGCGGAGATTTTGCATTGGGACCGTTGGCAAGTGTGCCGATGTTTTCCGGCGGACCGGTGCAGACGGAACAGGTGGTGCTCGCGGCCTGGGAATCGCGTCCGGATGGCTTCCGCCTGCATTTTGGCGTGGAGCCGGACAAAGCGGTGCAGCTTTTGGACGAGGAAGGGGCGCATGTGCGCGCGTTTGTCGGTTACTCGGGCTGGTCGGCCGGGCAGCTCGAAAACGAAATGAAGCACCACACGTGGGTGGTCGCCGAAGTGCCGGAAGATTTGATGACCCAAGCACAAGACGACACCTTGTGGCGGCTTGTGCTGGGTCGCGAGGGAGCCGAATGGCGACTCTTGGCCGACGAGCCGGAAGACCCCGAGCGGAACTGAACGGCGAGAAATTTCCGGCACCAGCGCGCCGCTTCGTGCGTTTTCGCCCGGAGGGGACATTTCAGTTGACAGAGGGTAATCGGCTCTCTGTTTTCACCCTTTTTATGAAAGTTGTCTCCTCCATCAAATCCGCCAAGAAGCGTCACCCTGCCTGCCAGGTCGTCCGTCGCAAGGGCAAGATCTACGTCATCAACAAAGTCGAGCCGCGTTACAAAGCGCGCCAAGGCTAACTAACCTCTACACCTGCGATGAAAGCCCAAGGACATCCTATTCTGAACAACGTTTGCTTCCACGACATTGGAACGGGCAAGCGCTTCCTCACGAAATCCACCATGAAGTCCGCTCGTAAGGAGTTGGTCGATGGCGTGGAGTATTTCATGGTCGCACGTGACGTCACGATGGATTCGCACCCCGCCTACACTGGCGAGAAGCGCCTCGTCGATACGGCAGGACGCGTCGAGAAATTCACGACGAAGTTCAAGCGCGGCGCGGCGAAGAAGTAAGCCTAGCCCGCGATCGAGCGAGTCCACTCGCCCTTTTTCAAACCCTCCGACAACGGAGGGTTTTTTGTTTTTTCGTGACAGTGCGTCCGCTTGACGCGGGGCAGCACGGCCGGCTGCATGGCGGGCTTTTCTATGAGAATTCGCGCCTTCCAGGGTCTCGTCCCCAATCCTGTACACACGTCAGAAGTGGCCTGCGTGCCCTATGATGTCGTCAACGCCACCGAGGCCGCGGCCCTCGCCAGCGGCAAACCGCGCAGCCTTTTGCACGTCGACCGCGCGGAGATTGATCTTCCGGCCGACACCAATCCCTACAGCGCCAGCGTGTACGCGAAGGCGCACGAGAACCTCGTCGCCTTGCAACACAACGGCTCGCTCGGTCGCGAGACCGGCCCGTGCATCTATGTCTATGAGCAGCGGATGGGCACGCACCGCCAACGCGGGTTGGTCGCGGTCTGTCACGTCGAGGACTACGACGCGGAACTCATTAAGAAGCACGAGAAGACGCGGAAGGACAAAGAGGACGATCGCACCACACTGATCGACACGCTCAGTGCGAATACGGGCCCGGTGTTTCTCACTTATCGAGACGAAGCGGGGGTCACGGCCCTCGTTAACGCCAAGGTGAAGGAGACCCCGCTCCACGATTTCACGGCACCGGACGGCATCCAGCACACCGTCTGGCGGGTGGCGGGCGGCGCCGAGTGGGTGCAGGCCTTTGGCTGCGTGCCGGTGACCTACATCGCGGACGGTCATCACCGGGCGGCGAGTGCGGCGCTCGTGGCCCGCGCACGGCGCGAGCGCAATCCGCAGCATACCGGCAGCGAGGATTACAATTGGTTCCTGTGCGTGCTCTTCCCCGCGAGCGAGCTGAAGATTCTGCCCTATAACCGCATCGTCGTAGACTTGAACGGTCTGCAGCCGAGCGAGCTGCTGGCAAAGGTGCAGACTATTTTTGGCGGGCTCACGGAGAACGCCGCGCCGACCCCCACCGCGATCGGCCAAGTGAGCATGTATCTCGCGGGAAAATGGTACGGGCTGCGCTGTCCGCTCGATCCCCAGGCGGATCCGGTCGGACGGCTCGACGTGAGCGTCCTCCAAGACAGATTACTCGCGCCGGTCCTCGGGATCGCAGATGTCCGGACGAGCAAGCGGATCGATTTTGTGGGCGGTATCCGCGGCACGGCAGAATTAGTGAAACGCATCGATGCCGAGGGCGGCGTCGCGTTTTCGATGTTCCCCGTGACCCTGGGCCAACTGATGGATATTTCGGATGCCGGCCAGATCATGCCACCGAAGAGCACGTGGTTTGAGCCGAAGCTGCGCTCAGGATTGTTCATTCACACGTTCTGATCGAATCTCGCCGGTGCAATTTTCAGTACGCTGAGACTTGCGCAGCGGGAGGGAGATCGTTTGGTAACGCCATGCTTCGTCTCCCCTCTGTAGCATTCCGCGCCCTAGCCGGACGTTTTTTCCTGCTCGTTTTTTCAGCGGCAGCAGCAGCGGCAGCAGCGGACGGGGACATGCCTTTTCCCCGACCGCTGAACGACTATGCGACGGCCGAGGGGCCCAGCCTCTGGGCGACCTTGGTCGGGCGAGCTACAGCCGAGCCGTTCAACGTGGTGGCCTCCGCAATCTTCTTGCTGGCGGTCCTGCACACCTTCTTGAGCGCGCAGATTCGGCATTGGGCGCACGTTGTGGAGGAGCGCCACCGCGCGCGACTCAAGCTCAGCGCGCCGGCGGAGGATCGCAACGGCGATGGCGTGCCGGATGAGGTCAGCTTTGGCGGGCAAATCCTGCATTTCTTCGGCGAAGTGGAGGCGATTTTCGGCATCTGGGCCGTCGTGCTCGGTGCAGCGGTGGTGTGGTTCAAGGGCCTCGACACGGCGATCCACTACGTCGCGGATACGGTCAACTACACCGAACCGATGTTTGTCGTAGTGATCATGGCGCTCGCCTCGACGCGTCCCGTGTTGCGACTCGCGGAGCAAGCCATGCGGGCGGTCGCATCGCTCGGCGGCGGTCGGCCCGCTGCGTGGTGGCTTTCGATTCTGACGGTGGCGCCGCTGCTCGGTTCACTGATCACGGAACCGGCGGCGATGACGATTGGCGCGCTCTTGCTCGCGAAACAATTCTACGCGTTGAATCCAAGCCTGCGGCTGAAATATGCGACGCTCGGACTGCTCTTCGTAAATATCTCCATTGGCGGCACGCTGACGCATTTTGCAGCCCCGCCGGTCCTGATGGTCGCGGCGGCGTGGGGGTGGGATCTCAAGTACATGTTCACCCACTTTGGCTGGCACGCGATCTGTGGCATCGTGCTGTCGAACGTCGTTTACTTGGCCGTGTTTTGGAAAGAACTCCAGTCGCTCAAACCGGTGGCAGTGGATCCCGGTGCGCGGACTGAAGAGCCGGTGCCGCTCTGGGTGACGGGTACGCACCTCGGATTTCTGGCCTTTACCGTGTGGATGGCGCACTACCCGGCGCTCTTCATCGGCGGGTTCTTGTTCTACCTCGCATTTGCCCAGGCGACTGCGCACCACCAAAACAAGATTGAACTGAAGACGCCGATGTTGGTCGGGTTTTTCTTGGCCGGCCTCGTGATTCACGGCGGCCTGCAAGGGTGGTGGCTTCAGCCGGTGCTGGGGCGGCTCGGCGAAGTGCCGCTCTTTGTGGGCGCGACGATTCTGACCGCGTTCAACGACAACGCGCTGATCACCTATCTGGCGACGCTGGTGCCGAGCTTCAGTGAAGAGTTGAAGTTCGCAGTCGTATCGGGCGCGGTCACTGGCGGTGGCCTCACGGTCATTGCGAATGCTCCGAATCCGGCGGGGCAGTCGATTTTGCAGCGATTTTTCCCCGACGGCGTTTCTCCATGGGGACTTTTTCTCGGTGCACTCGTGCCGACGCTCATCGTCGCGTTTTCGTTTATGGTGCTGTGAGCCGATCAGTGGCGCGGCGGTGGCTTCGGCACCGCGCACCTTGCCAGCGATCGATCTGTTTGCTTTGAACCTGCGGTCAATTGCTGGATCACTCGAACTTCTCCCCACGTTTTCCCCTATGAAAATCCGCCTCTGTCTCGCTGCCCTGCTTTCCCTGGGCACGGCTACCCTCCACGCTGCCGACCGCAAGTTAGTCATGATCGCCGGTCCGGTGAGTCATCCACCGCTGATGCATGAATTCAAAGCAGGTTCGCTACTCCTGCAAAAGCGCCTTGAGGGCGTGGCCGGATTGAAGACGGTCCTCGTGACGAATGGATGGCCGACCAAGCTGGTCGATGGGAAAAAAGTAGATGATAATTCAGTCTTCGAGGGGGCTGCTGCGGTCTTTATTTATTCCGACGGCGGGGGCAATCATCCCGGCGTGCAGCCAGACCGACTCGGGGTGTTGGGTGCGTTGGTGAAAAAAGGCGTGGGTATTGGCATGGCGCATTACGCGGTCGAGGTGTTGCCCAACAAGGGCGGCCCGGAGTGGAAGGACTGGATCGGCGGACACTACGAAAACAGTTTTTCGTGCAATCCGATTTGGGACGCAGACTACCAGAGCTTTCCGGTGCATCCGATCACGCGCGGTGTGAAGCCCTTCAAGGCGAAAGATGAATGGTATTTCAATATGCGCTTCCGCGAAGGGAAGACCGGCGTGAAGGATATTCTTGTCGCCACGCCTTCAGATGCCGTGCGCGACGGCCCTTACGTTCACCCCAAAGGACCGTATCCACATATCCAGGCGGCGAAGGGAAAACCGGAAACGATGATGTGGGCGGTCGAACGCCCCGATGGTGGCCGTGGTTTCGGTTTCACGGGCGGCCACTTCCACCTCAATTGGCAGAATGACGACCAACGCCGCCTCATCCTCAACGCGCTCGTTTGGCTCGCGAAACTGGACGTGCCAGCCGGCGGCATCGACTCCGCAGCGGTCAGCGACACCGAAGCGCTGCAAAATCTGGACGAAAAAAAACCGGCGGCACCACGGCCCGCCGCCGCGCCGGCGAAAAAACCATAGCCGCACTGGCAGGACGCGGGACGCCCCGCAGCCAATCCCTCAGCGCGAAAACTATCCGCGGCCGACGAACGGCATCTTCGTGGCCATGACCGTGATCGTCGGCACATTCGCTTCGAGCGGCAGGCCAGCCATGTAAAGCACGGCGTCGACGATGTGCCGCACATCGATCGTGGGCTCGATCGCGATCGTGCCGTCGGCTTGCGGGACGCCGTGTTTCATTTTTCCGGCCATCGGGCTGTCCGCGTTGCCGATGTCAATTTGGCCGCAGGCGATGTCGAAATGGCGACCATCGAGCGACAGCGACTTGGTGAGGCCGGTGATCGCATGTTTTGCCGCGCCATAGGGAGCGGCATTGGGACGCGGGGTGTGGGCCGAAATGGACCCGTTGTTGATGATGCGACCTCCACGCGGTTGTTGGGTCTTCATCAGACGAACAGCGCCCTGCGCACACAAAAATGCGCCGGTCAGATTCGTATCGATGACGCTGCGCCATTGCACCAGCGAGAGTTCCTCGAACGGAACGCCCGGCACATTGACCCCGGCGTTGTTGAACAAAACGTCCAACCGGCCGAACACGTCGCTGATGCGCGCAAAGAGCGCCCGAACAGAGGACTCATCCGTGACGTCGGTCGGCACGACGAGCCAAAGCGCCGCGGGAGCGCCGGATTCATGCGCGGTGGCTTGGAGGGCTTCCGGTCTCCGTCCGGCGAGGACAACCGCATATCCGGCCCGCAACAGACCGAGAGCGCAGGCGCGCCCAATGCCAGATCCGGCTCCAGTAACGAGGGCGACGCGGCGTGGGGTTTCCATCCGTCCAAGCCTTCAAACCCTCTGCGCCGTGCCGAGCCAATTCGCAGCTTACTGTGGGACCGTCGCTGGGCTCACGGGAAGAGCGGCGAGCTGTTCATAATGGAGACGCGCGGCCTGCCACATGTAGGCGGGGCCGCCCTCGGCCGTGCGCCCCCACGGACTCGCGACGGCCTCGCGAAGGAGCGAGAGCGCTCGCGCCCGGTTGCCCAGGATTTCCTCGTTCAGTCCGGCGTAGTAGTTCGCGAAAAACATGACCTGCTGGCTGTCCGTCACCTTGCGGGTTTGGATGCCCGTGAAGAAAGCTTCCGTGGATTTCGTGCCCGCAAACATGGCGTAGAGGTCGGGGAACGGTTCACGGTCGAAGCGCCGATATTCCAGCATCGCCGCCCGCGCAGGCTTGAGCCCGAGCACCTTGCAGTCGGCGAGAAACTTCCAGATTCCGTTCTCCCGATCAACGCCATCATAGGCGTGATATTTTTCAAACTGCTTAGCTGATTTATCGAATTGCCCGGCAAAATAGTAAGCGATGCCCAGCCGCCAGTGGGGCGCGTCCTGTGCGGGATCCAGCAAAATCATGCGCTCGAAATCAGCCACTGCGGGCGCGAAGTGACCGAGGAAGAGATGGCGGTCGCCGCGACGGGAGTGAAGCGCAACATCGCGCGGTGCGGCGGCCAAGGCTTGGTCCAGCACGGCGATCTGAGACGAGAAAGCCGCAAGCATCGGCGTTCTTTCAGCCTGGGGGATGGGTGGCTCGCCAGCGACGGTTGCGACGGTTGCGATCAGCAAAAGGAGAGCGGCGATACGGTGCATGACGGAAACTCTGGCGAGACGCGCCGAAATGCCGAACAGGAAAATCAAGCGCCCTCGTCAGCCTGTCGGGCTGCGAAGTTTTTTTATAACGAGCCGACGGAATTGCGCTTTCCGCGTTAGCTCTGAGGCCTCCGATAGTGGTCGAAAAAGCCAGGATAAATCTCCCGAGACGTCTTCCCCTGCCCCCTTGTCCGCGGAGGTTCAGAAAAAATCCCGTTGGTCATCATCAACCTCGAACACATCCATAAACGCGAAGGAGCAGACCCTGGCTCGATCTCGTTGAGCTACGGGGACCCCGCCTCCACCGAAGCACGCTCCCCGCGCACGTCTCCAATAAACACGGACGTTTTTCGCTTCAAAATCACAGGTTGACAACCGAGAGCGTCACCTCACCTTCACCCTTCCTTCCAAGCTATGAGCACCACCGAACAGAAGCAACAGACACCCACGCCCGCGGAAATTCCGTTCACCACTCCGCAGGTGATGAGCCACTACGTAACCGACACCGGCAAAATTTTGCCGCGCAAATACACCCACCTTTCAGCCAAGCATCAGCGCGCCGTTACGAAGACCATCAAGCATTCGCGCAACATGCTCTTGGCTCAGTAAATCAGAAACTGCAGCCGTTCTTCTAGGACCGGAGTATCATTACTCCGGTTTTTTTGTGCCCGAGTGATTCGATGCAGCCCCCCCCGGGCTCCGTCGGAAACAGCTCAAGCGGTCAGCCCGCGGCGACCGATCCGGAACCCGAGCGAGTAAGGTGACTGCGTGTGGCCGCGTGGAAACGTTGACGCGGCACTCCCCAGAGCGCTGAGCAGCGACCTTTCAATCTACCGAACCCTGAATCGACGGGAAAAATCAGTGACCGTTCCTCGCCCGGTTATCTCACACTTTTTGAGGGTCGGGGGTACGCCTAACCGGAAGTGATAACTCAACTGCGGCGGGTAGAAGTAGCCCATCGTTTGGAGGGCGACGTCTTTGCGGTAGAGCGGGTCTTGCAGGAGAGTGACGCGGCGGCGCGCTGTCGGAATCGTAGTCGTGTAGATACGGATTTCGCCGGGCAGGCTCACGATGATTTCTTCGCGCCAGTCGCCCATGATGTCGGCGATCGCGATCAAGCGACCTTCGAATTCGCCGATTTTTCCGGCACCGTATTTCATAATCGCGCTCGGACCGCCAAAGCCGAGTCCGCCCCCGCGACGCCCAACTCCACCTTCGCCTCCGCCGCCCCACGCGCCGCCGGTGCTGCGGCCCGGGATGTAGGCTTTGGTTGAAGTGTCACCCCACCAGATCGCGCGGGGACTGAGGCCGCCGAGATTTTCCTCGGTGATGAGTTCGCCGGTCGTGGCCGAGTAAACCCATTTACCCGTGCCGTCCTGCTCGGCCCCATAGTATTCGATACCAGGCACCGACTCGATGAAGTCGCCGAACATCCCCTGATCGTGAATGTGCGTAGTTTTGTAGGGATGGCCCCAGATGATCTCGCCGGTGCGCGCGTCGACGAGGCACAGGCCGTTTTTGTTCATCGCGACTTCGTAGCCAAATGCGATTTCGAGGCCGGGACGCGTAGGAATCACGTCGGTCATATACATGATGTCGGGGTGGCCGAAGCCGAGGTTCCAGAGCACTTTCCCATCGGGCTTCAACGCGACGGAACCCAGAATGATTTCATCGCGACCGTCGCCATTTACATCGGCGGCGAGCAGCGTGTGGCTGCCTTGAGCGCGGATTTGCGGTGTCTCCTTATCGCCATCCCAGCGCCAGAGTTTTTCGAGTTTGCCGTTCTTAAGATTGTAGGCGTCGACGACCATACGTGTGTAGGTGCCGCGGCACACGAGGAGACTCGCGTTTTTCCCGTCGAGATAAGCGAGGCCGATTTGGTTTCGATTGACGCGATTGCCTGACTCATCACCCCAATCGCGCGGGTCGCCGCGCTCCACCCAATCGGCGCGGGCTATTTCCTTCCCGGTCAAGCCGTCCAAGATAGTGCAATACTCTGGGCCGGTGACGACGAAGCCGCGCGCGCGGCCTTCTTTTTCGGACAGCGACTCCTCGCGCGTGGCGGCGTGGGGCGCGCTCTTGAAAGCGATCTCGGCTCTGCCATCGCCATCGAAATCCCACACGATGAAAGGCGTCCACCAGATCCCCATGTTCATGTTCCAGCCGAGGTCGTGCCGCCAAAGGAAGGTGCCGTCGTGCAAGTAGGCCTCGAACTTGTACGTGTCGGGGCTGAAGTTCGCCGTACCCGGATCGAGGCCGGCGCTCGGCTGCTTGATGATGTAGTCGAGCTGCCCGTCGCCGTTGAGATCGGCGAAGGCTATTTTTTGGAACGTGGTATTCTCGTCCTTGAGCTTGATCGAGAGAAACGGCTGCACCGGCGATTTCGCGGGCAGTTCGACGCGCGCCATAATGGCACCCTCGACCGGCTGACCGCCGCGCGGGAGCGCGACCGGAGTGATCCACCACGCATTGGGCAAGTCGAGTTTCGCGGTGGCGTCGACGTAGTTGGTGCCGGCGGCCATCGGCACGTCGTTAAGTTTCACGGCCTCGCCGCCCGCAGTGGAGCGGTAGACGTTGAACACGCGCCCTGCCGGATCGCTCTCGAAGAGCCGCCAGCCGAGATAGACAGAAGTTTCGCCCGAGCGCAGCGCAACCATCGCGCGGTCGAGTTTTTCGGCGGCGAAGGCCGTCGCGGCAGTCGCCGTGAGCAACGCGACGGAAATGAAAAAGCGAAGTGGTTTCATAAAGTAATCTCCGTGGGGGCTGGGATCATTGCCATAGACGCGAAGTCGAACCCACCCCCGAGTGAGGCGCGACCGGACAGTCCCATCCCACCGCCGGCGTGGTCGCGGCTCCCCGCCTCGCACCGCAGCCTAGAGATTCCCCCAGCTGCCCCTCAGGCTGCTCACTGCATCACACCGGTGCGCCGCAGCGGCACCACCGCACCGCTCGCGGCCCGGAGAAGTTCGCGACGCAACCAGTCGAGCGCGGCGTTCACGGTGCGCACTTTCACCGTCTCGCGCGGCCCCGGATAGTTGAGCTTCTTCGACCACACACCGTGCGGCGCATAGAGCGCGATAAAAATGGTGCCCACCGGATGTTGCATCGTTCCCGTGCAGGGGCCCGCAAATCCCGTCACGGCCACGGCGTAGTCGGCGCCCAGGGTTTCGGCCGCGCCGGTCGCGAGTGCGACGGCGCACTCGTCACTCACCGCGCTGTGCTGCTTAAGAATACATTCCGGCACATCGAGGAGCTGCATCTTCGCATCGTTGGAATAGCACACGACGCCGCCGGCAAAAAATTTGCACGCGCCATGCACTCCCGTAAACGCGTTGGCCAACATTCCACCCGTCGCCGTCTCGGCGAGGGCCAGTCTCTTTTCCTGCGCCCGAAGAAGATCACTGACGACTTTGGCCAACGAGTCGTGCCCGTAGCACATCACGTCTTCGCCGAGCAGGGCACCGCATTCACGAGCGATGGCTTCGAGCTCCTCGTAGTTGAGGCGACCGCTGGGGGAACTGACGCGGCAGTCAACCGTACCTTGGTGCGCGCAAAACGCGACACTCAGGGCGTCACCATAGTGATCGAAGATTGGTTGCAGGCGCGTCTCGAGCATCGATTCGCCGACCCCCACCGTCCGGAGCTGCACATACGCCTCGCGATCGAGCAGCAATCCGCGCTCGACGAGGCGCGGCACGACTTGCTCGAGAAACATCGGGTGCAACTCATTCGGCGGACCCGGGAGCATCACGAGCACTTTGCCGTCTTGCTCGACCCAGAGACCGGGTGCGGTGCCGTTACCGTTCATCATGACCTCGCCGCGTTCGAACCGGTCAGCCTGCTTGAGGTTGTTATCCGTCATCTTCCGACCAAGGCGGCTGAAGCGGTCCGCGATCGACTGCACAATGCCTTCATCGCGCACGAGTTTCTGTCCGAGCACCGCAGCGATGGCCTCGCGCGTGCGGTCGTCGCAGGTCGGCCCGAGCCCGCCGGTGGTGATGACCACGTCAGCCCGCGCCCAGCTCTCGCGAAATTGAGCGACGATCACCTCCGCCTCGTCGGTGATGGTGACATTGCGCCCCAACATCACGCCCCGACGCCCGAGCTGCGCGCCGATGAACGTGAGGTGGCTGTTGGCCGTGAGCCCGAGCAGTAATTCGTCACCGAGCGTGAGGAGCTCATAACGAATCTGACCAACCGGCTTGCGCGCGGCGGAGCCCTGAGTGTCTTGGTTGGGGGAGGAGACCATGCTTGCGAGCGTGGAAATTAGACAAACTATTCCAAAATGCCAGCGCCCGAACCGGTTAATCTCAAAGAAAAAGTGCGTCACCTGCCTGACAAGCCCGGTGTTTACCTCATGAAAGACCGGCTCGGTCGCATTATTTATGTCGGCAAAGCGAAATCCCTCAAGAAGCGCGTCTCGTCCTATTTTCAACGCGGGCGCGCCCGCACCGTGTCGCAGCCGAAAATCCGCGCCCTCATCGAGATGATCGCCGACCTCGACACGATCGAGGTCAAGTCCGAGCCCGAGGCCCTGCTCCTCGAGGGCAAACTCATCAAGCAGTGGCGCCCGCGCTACAACACCGATTTCACCGACGACAAACGCTTCCTCCTCGTCCGCGTCGACCTCGGCGAAGAACTTCCCCGCTTCCGACTCACGCGCCTGAAAAAAGAGGACCGCTCGCGCTATTTCGGCCCCTTCGCCCACAGCGGCCTCCTCCGCAAAACCCTCACGCAGATGCGCCGCCAGTTCGGTATTTTGCTGGCCGACGGCACGCCCGAAAAACTCCCCGACGGCACGTGGCGCCTCTACGACGATGTGCGCACCGAGCTCTACGGCGCCGACACCATCGTGACCGCCGAAGCCTACCTTCGTCGCGCCGAGGCCGCGTGCACGTTTCTCGAAGGCAAGTCCCAGGAATGGCTCGAAAGCCTGCGCAACGAAATGGTCTCCGCCGCTGGCCGCCAGGAATTCGAGAAGGCCGCCGAGCTCCGCGATATCGTTTTTGCTCTCGAAAAAACGCTCGCGAAGACGCGCAATTTTGAGCGCACCGACCCCACGCGCCCCGTCCGGGACGACGAGGCGCTAGCCTCGCTCCAGTTGGCCCTCCATCTCTCGTCTCCGCCGGTCACGATGGAGTGCTTCGACATTTCCCACATCTCCGGCACCTTTGTCGTCGCCTCGATGGTTCGCTTCACTGACGGCCGCCCCGACAAGGACAACTACCGCCGCTTCCAGATCAAGAGCTTCATCGGCAACGACGACTACCGCGCCATGGAGGAAGTCGTCGGCCGCCGTTACCGCCGGCTGATCGCAGAGGGAAAGCTTTTCCCTGACCTCGTCGTGATCGACGGCGGCCGCGGCCAGATCGGCGCGGCGCTCAAGGCTTTTGTCGCCCTTGACGCGATGCCGCCCGCGATCATCGGACTCGCGAAGCAACACGAGACGATCATTTTTCCCGACGAGCGTCCGCCGCTCAATCTGCCGCTGAACCATGCCGGCCTGAACATCCTCCAACGTCTCCGCGACGAAGCGCACCGCTTTGCCAACACTTACAATGCGGATCTTCGCTCGAAAAAAATCCGCGAGAGCGTGCTCGATGATTTTTCCGGCCTCGGCGAAAAACGCCGCACCGCCCTCCTCGCACATTTCGGCAGCATCGAAAAACTCCGCTCCGCGACCACTGCCGAAATCTCCGAGGTCCCGGGCTTCGGGGGAAAACTGGCCGAGGAACTGCGCGCCTTTCTGCAACCGCCGTCGTAGCGGCTCGTTCCCTCTCTCGCTGGTCGTAGCGATCCCGAGCGACGGCGACCTAGCGATCCGCCTCGCTGACTGATTTCGTTGCCGTGCTCCTGGCCGTGCACCGAAGAGCGTTGTGATGGCATCCTCGGCTCGGCGAGCTCGCATCCGTGTTTATCCGTGTCCATCCGTGTTTAGCCGTGCCCATCCGTGGTTCAAAATTCCGTGCCTTCCGCATCTGCCCCCACCTCCTGCACCCTCGCGATCAAAGCCATCCCCAACGCCCCGCGCAGCGTAGTGTGCGGCTGGCTCGGTGACGCCCTGAAGGTCAAGGTCCACGCCCCGCCCGTCGAGGGCCGCGCCACCGCCGCGCTCTGCGAATTTCTCGCTGACGAACTCGGCCTACCGCGTCGCGCCGTCACCGTGCTCCGCGGTGATCTCTCCCGCCAAAAAATCCTCCGCATCACCGGCCTCACCCTCGCTGAAGTGAAAACCAAACTCGACGTGTAGTCCAAGACCGCAGGCCGCTTCACCACGGAGACCCCAAAGCACCGAGTTTACCCGAGCGCACTCCCAACCTCAGCTGAGTGCCTCCGCACCGCCGAGGAGGAAATCAGTCTTCACCGCTCTCGTCCCCACGCCCCACCCCTGTGCTAGCGAGGCCAGCACACGGTAGCTTCAGAGCGGGCGCGTCAACCGCGCAAACCGCCACGGCAGTAACACCGCCGCGAGCGCCAAACCCGACGCGATGCCCACCCACATGCCGACCGCGCCCATGCCGCCGCGGATGCCCAGCGCGTAGCCCAGCGGCAGCGCCACCACCCAATACGCCGCGAAGGTCAGCATCGTCGGCACTTTTAAATCCCCGATGCCGCGCAGACACGCCGCGCCGATCACCTGCACGCCGTCGACTCCTTGAAAAAGCGCTCCCACCACGAGCAACTGCGCCGCCAACGCGATCACCGCCGCATCCGTCACGAACCACGCCGCAATCACGCCGCCACCCAACCAAAACACGACGCCGAACGCGCCCGTGATCACCAACCCGAGTCCGATCGCGCCCCACGCGATGGGCCGCCGCAACGCCAATTCACCCGCGCCCACCGCGCGACTCACGCGCATACCCGCCGCCATCGAGAGCCCCAGCGGAAACATAAACGCCAACGACGCACACGTGATCGCAATCTGGTGCGCCGCGAGCGGTGCCGCACCCAGCCAGCCGATCATCACACCCGAAAAGCCAAACGCCGTCGTTTCGAACAACAACATCCCCGACGCCGGCAAGCCGATCTTCAACATCTCGCGAAACCGCGCAGTCGAATAATTCCCGAACCACCGCTGCGGCCACGACGCCCGCACCGCCGAATCGCGCCGCAACCACACAAAAATCACCAGCGCCCCGAGCGCCCGCGAGACGAGCGTCGAGATCCCCGCACCCGTCAGCCCAAGCGCAGGCACCCCGAGATTTCCATAAATAAACACCCAGTTGAGCGCCGCGTTCAGCCCCACCCCCAGCAGCATAATCACCATCGGCACCCACGGGTGCCCCATCGCTTCCGCAAACTGCCGCAGCACAAGATAGACAAACACCGAGGTGAGCGACGCTGCCATCATCAGATAAAACGGCATCACCACCGCCAACACCTCCGGCGGTTGCCCGAAGCGCGCGAGCTGCGTGCCGAGCACCACCATCATCAGCGTTTCCACCACCCCAAAGATCAGCGCAAGCGTCATCCCGTGGCGCAAATATTCACTCGCCTCCTCCGGCTTCGCCCCGCCTCGCGCCCGCGACACCAAAATCGAGACGGGTATCATAAGTCCGATACCCACGACAAAAAACACGTTAAACACGTTCCCGCCAAACGCCGACGCGGCGAGCGGCACCGTGCCGGCGCGACCAATCATCGCGCTGTCCGTGACGCCCATGAGCGTTTGGCTCACCTGACCGACGATGATCGGCACGGCGAGGGTGAGGGTCGGGCGGATTTCGCGGAGGACAGCGTGCACGGAATGAGGTACGTGACGATGCTCCCGCGCCCGTTCAGCGCACGCCGAATCGCACCGCCCCCGCACAGCGCCCCAACCGGCGGCGACAAACCGCCGCTCCCTTTCTCTCCGCCTAGCCCTCCGCGCTTCCGACTGCTTTATCCGTGCCCTTCCCCACCGCACCCGCCAACGTTCCGACCATGTCCTCCCCCGTCGCCCCCCGTCTCGCGCTCCTCTTTATTTTCGTATTCGCACCTTGTCTCCGCGCGCAAACGGATTCGGCCTACCGCCAGCCGTCCCCCTCACTTGCCGCGCTGGTCGACGCCCCCGCAGCGCCCGCCGTCAGTATCAGCCCTGACCGTACGCACCTCCTCCTGCTCGCTCGCACCGAGGCTCCTTCCATCGCCGAACTCGCCCAACCCGAACTCCGACTCGCCGGCATCCGCCTTGATCCCGCCAACAATTCCCCGAGCCGTGCGCTCACCAATACGGGCCTCGCGCTGCAACCCGTTTCCGGCGCAGCGGAGCGGCGTGTCACCGGTCTGCCCCCGGGCGGGCGCATCGCTCACTACGCGTGGTCGCCCGACTCCCGCCACATCGCCGTGACCCTCCTCCGCGAGAGCAGCCTCGAACTCTGGCTCGCCGACACCACGTCCGCCATCGCTCGTCCACTCGCCCCGAACCTACACCTCAACGCCGTCCTCGAAACACCGTTGGTGTGGCTCGACGCTACCACCCTTGCCGTCCTTCACGTCCCGACCGGCCGCGGCCCCGCGCCCCTTGCTCCGCGCAGCCCCACGGGTCCGGTGACTCAAGAGAATCGAGGCAAAAAAGCCCCCGCCCGCACTTACGACGGCCTCCTCACCAACGCCCACGACGAAGCCCTTTTCGATCACTACGGCACCGCCGATCTCGCCCTCGTCTCCATCGCCGGAAAACTTTCCCCGCTCAACCTTCGGGGCCTCATCTCGCGACTCGCACCCTCGCCTGACGGCCAGCACCTCATCGTGGAGACGCTCCATCGCCCCTTCTCCTATCAGGTCCCGGCGTCGCGTTTCCCCACGCACACCGACATCATCAACCGCACGGGCGGCCGCGACTATCGCGTGGCCGACACCGGACTCGATGATGCGAGCGACGCCACCGCCGGCGCCGTGCGCGCTGGTCCGAGGCAAGTAGCGTGGCGCGCCGACCAACCCGCGACGCTGAGTTGGGTCCAATCCATCGATCGCCGCACCGCCGCCGCGCCCACCTCCAAGACCGGAAAAAAATCCGCCCCCGTCCGCGAGCGCGACGCGTGGTTCACCTTGGCGGCCCCCTTCAATAGCGCGCCGATCGAACAACAACGTTTCGAATATCGGGTCACGTCCATCGCGTGGGGCGACGACTCCCTCGCCCTCGTCACCGAGAGTTGGCAAACGACCCGCGTCGTCCGCACCTGGCGCGTCGCCCCCGGCAAACCGTCGGGTAAACGCGAACTGTTCTCCGAGCGCTCCTCTCAAGACCGCTACGCTGACCCCGGTCGTCCGGTCAACGAGCGCAACGCCGCCGGCCGTCTCGTCCTCCAGCGCAGTGCCGACGGCACAAAACTTTTCCTCAACGGCCTCGGCGCCTCGCCCAACGGCGACCGCCCGTTCCTCGACGAGTTTGACCTCGCGACCAAACAGACCCGCCGCCTGTGGCACTCCGCGCCACCGCATTATGAAGAATTCATCGCCTTCACTGACGCTACGCTGACGCGCGCCCTCACCGCGCGCCAATCCGCCAGCGAGCCGGAAAACTACTTTGTGCGCGATCTCACCAGCGGCGCGCTGACTGCGCTGACAAAATTTCCCAATCCCTATCCCCAATTCTCCAACGTAAAAAAAGAGCTCATCCGCTACCAGCGTGCCGACGGCGTCGCCCTTTCCGGCACGCTGTATCTTCCACCCGGTTACACGCCCGACCAAGGCCCCCTCGCCACGCTGTTGTGGGCCTACCCCCGCGAGTTCCTCGCCGCCGACACCGCCGGACAAATCACCGCCAGCGGGACGCCGGAAAAATTCGTGCGCCTGAGCGTCCAAGGTCCGCTCCCCTTTCTCCTCGCCGGCTACGCGGTGTTCAACGATCCCACGATGCCGATCGTCAACCAGAAGGGAAAACCCGGCAACGACACCTACGTCGAACAACTCGTCGCCAACGCGCAGGCTGCCATCGACGAACTTACCCGCCGCGGCGTCACCGATCCGCAGCGCGTCGCGGTCGGCGGCCACAGTTACGGTGCATTCATGACGGCCAATCTCCTCGCTCACTCGCGATTGTTCCGCGCCGGCATCGCCCGCAGCGGCGCCTACAATCGCTCACTCACGCCCAATGGTTTCCAGTCCGAGACCCGCACGTTTTGGCAGGCCCCCCAAGTCTACGCCGCCATGTCGCCGTTCAATTTCGCCGACAAAATCAAAGATCCGATTCTCCTCATCCACGGCGAAGCCGACAATAATTCCGGCACGTTTCCCATCCAAAGCGAGCGCTTCTACGCCGCGCTCAAGGGCCAGGGCGCGACGGCGCGCTTCACATCACTCCCCCACGAATCGCACAGCTACCGCGCCCGCGAAAGTCTGCTGCACATGCTCTGGGAAATGGAAACCTGGCTCGATGCCCACGTGAAGATTGCGCCCATCGAAAAAAAGTAACCGCTCTGCTCCGCGGTGGGCGGGCACGTCTCGGCGCCGGCATTACCACCCATCCGCATCAAAGAAAAAGGGCGGATTTCCGTCTACCGTTTCTTCCTCGACCGAGGTTGAGTGAAGCACGCCCCACCCACTACGGCTTCGGGACGTTTCGTGCACGAGCCGCGATCACTTCACTTCTTCCCGGTCACCATGTCTTCCATCAGCGCCAGCGCGGTCGCTTCCGTAATGTCACGCACACCGAATTGCCGCATGATCCCCCTGCCTGCGCGTCCCGCCCGAGGATGTCACTCGCCGCCGCTTGACCGATGATGACCGAGTCCTTCAAGCGTATCGCCGTCGCCTGGATGTCTGGCACCGCATAAGTCTTATCCCCTGAAACTTCGGGCACCGTCAGGCTCCGACTGGAGATAAGCACCTCAATCGCCACGTCGGCAATCTTGCCCAAGGCCTCGCGATCCTTCGCCGCCTGATCGCCGACCAGACGGTGCCCGGGGCGCTCCTCGAGCAGCGCCACCGCAGATTTTTGGTCGGCAAGCGTCGCACCCGCGTTGCGGAAGGCGCGGCCAAAGAGCCGCTCGATCTCGCGCACCGTCTGCTGGTCGGCGAGCGTCGGTGACGTCGCCTCCTTCAGCGCGTAGGTGTTCTCACCGCTGGTTTTCACCGTGCCGTTCTCCTTGTAATATTTTTCGCTGTGCGCGGTGAGCTTGAGTCCGGTCACCGTATCGACGAGCGCGCGATTGACGTAGATCACGATCCGCGGGGCGCCGTCGGTTTTGTTCACTCTGCGGAAGCCTTCGAGGATGCCTTCGGCAGACTGCCGCGCGATCAGCGTATCCCCCGACGGAGCGTAAACCCGCTGCGGACCGGCCTGCGCGACAGGCGGGAGCGGGGCCAGAATCGCTTGCACCACCGGCGGAGGCGTCGGCGGCTGGCGGTCGGCCTGCGCAAGGAGCGCGGGCATCAGCAAAACGAAAAGAGGACCGAAGAAAAATGAGCGGGAATTCATGACGGATGGGTTTCGTGATCTTTCTTTTTCTGGTTTCGCTTGGTTTTTCTCGGGATCAAAACGGAACGGGAGCGGGAGAATGGAGGCAACGCAGCGACGATCGGGTGGTCACCGCGCCTGACGGACGCGGATGGTATATTTTTTCGCCGCGCTATTCATGGCGGTAAAGCGCACGGCTTCGGTCGAATTCTCGGTGAGAATGAGCGTCTGAAAGGGCGTCTCGTCCCCAGTCGAAGCATTCAACTCGTCCTTAAACACGCAGTTGATTTGGACCTCGAGCCGACGGCTTTCCCGATTCTTCACGTTGGCCACGACTTCAAGTCGGCCGTCAGCGAGGATCCGTTCCTGCAGACCCGTGCAGGTGACAGAGAACTGCGCAGGCTTGTCGAGCAGCACAAATTTATCGGTGTTCTCGAGGGTGTACTTCGTGGTGTCGAGCGGTTGGAAGGGACCGGGTGCCGTCACGCAGCCCGCGAAGAGCGTGAGCGCCGCAGTGGCGGCAAGGATCAAGAGGGATGTGGTATTCATAGTCGAAAAGGCGCGGGTGTGATCACGTGTGACTGCGGTTCAGCGTTTAAGTTCGCTCAAAATTACGACGGTATCTTTGGCGGGATCCGCCACCGAAATGGTGAGGCGGCGGGCGAGATCGGGCACCGCCTGGCCGTTGGCATCGTAAAACTGCAACAGACTGGCGTGGTCACCCGCCGGAAGCCGCAACGAGCCAAAGCTGAGGTACTGGGGGAGGTTGTCCCACATCCGGACGTCGGCGCGGGTCTTCGTGGCAGCAGCGGCAATCTTGCTGAAAATCCCGATGACACCGAGCGCGATCGCCGCCACCTCGGCTCCATCGCTCTTGTCGGATTCGGTCACCACGCGCCTGCGGCCCTTTTCATCCGTGACGACGCGGCGCCTTTCCTGACGAATATTGTCGGCCGCGATCACCGCACCGACGAGGGCAATATCACCGATGGTATCGGTGGTCTGCTTGAACACGGCTTTGTTACCGAGGACGTGATCCATCACGCGTCCACCGCGCGTCACCGCTTGATAATTCAAATTATCCCACGGCAGAAAATGCACACTCTGATCAAGCACTGAAAGCGACGCGGAACGAATGCGCGACGGCTCAGTGCGGAAGCGGAGCAACTCGCCGTTTTCCCCGCCGGCGTATTTGCGCGGGCCGCGGCCAAACTCGACGAAGAGCAGTACGTTCCCTTGCACATCGTAGGACGGCAGCGTGTTCTTCGTCAGTTTCTGCGCTCGCGCGAGGGCATCGGAGCCGTCAGCCGCGAGCTTCGCCGAGGCGAGTCCGTCGAGATAATCGAGCAACACGTAATCGCTCTTGTAGGTGTCGGCCTCAGCGTCGGTATCGAGGAGCTGGCCCGAACGGAAACACGCGCGCGCATTGTCAGGCTCCCCATCGCGCCAATATAGCAGCCCGCGGTAATAAAACGCCATTACCCGCTCATAGGGCTCGCCGATGAAGGTTTTTTCACGCTCGGCCGTGAAGAGTCCACGCGAGCGCTTCGCGGCATCGTCGGGTCCCGAGATCAAACCCCCGATCCGCGTAATCGCGTTGTCAAACTTCGCCTTGGCCAGATTGAAATTACCCATCCGCAACGCCATGACCCCGAGACGATATTCGAGCAGCACGCGGTCCTTGTCAGGGCTATTGGCCAGATCAGCATTGCCATCAATCAACGGATCGCCGGTGCGCGCCACCGGGCGGCGCGCGGGCGGCTCGGGCAGGGTGGCACAACCGGCGAGCGTCAGCAGCAAGGCAGCGGATATGGCGAAGAGCGCGACGACAGAAGGGCGGCGCTCGCGGCTCGGCGGTACGGGTCGGGAGTCAGTCATGAGGCTAGCGGCACGCTGGCGAGCGCCGCAATCGCATCACCAGATTACCGATACGCGGCGTCTTCCAGCCCCTGTTTTTTCACCTCAGCCGAATCCTCCCAGACGATCTCGCTCGTGCGGGCGTCGGTGAGGCGGAAGCTATAGAGCACATAGTCGCTCGTGCCTTGCGAGGTGCGCGTGCTCATGCCCTCAAGTTTGCCCGTGAGAAAATAATCGGCGCCGCGGAACTCGACGACGTTGGGATCGCTGCTCGCCGTGACTTGGCCCGATTGCTTGAGCGCGCGTTCACGCTCGAGCGTCTTCATCATCTCACGGTCGAGGAAGCTCACGCGACCCGCCGCCTTCGAGTTGAGCTGCGTGCGGATGCGCGTGAGGAAAATATCTTTATTGATCGGAAACCGCGTGTTGTTGACCACCGGCTCTAGGACGATACGCGGCTTGGTCTGCGCGCGCACGATCTCAGGAATGCCGAGAATGCTCCGGGACATCTTGTCGGTCACCGCCACGAGATCCTGCGACTCGACGCCGGTGCCCTGGACGAAACCTTTTTCGTCGGGGCGCAGCTCAGTGACCGCGACGCCCGAGGGATTTTTTACGCCCTGCGTAGTTTCGCAGCCGGTAAAAAGCACCGGAGTCGCGGCAAGGCTCGCGAGGACGAAGAAACGGGAGGTGGTGTTCATGGATAGTGTCAGAAAAAGCTGCGTCGGAGCGGGCCGAGAAACAAATGCCTCAGCGGCCAAACAGTCCGTTCGCTTGGCTCATAGGAGCGGCGTTACCGTAATAATTATTAATAATCGTGATTGGCTGCGGCTGCGCGGCGGGTTGCGCCGGTTGCGCCGGTGCCTGGACGACGACCGGCTGAGCCCGCTCGACATAGACGGGGGCGCGTTCCCAAATCACCACGCGCCGATTGGCGTCGGCGAGGGAGCCTACCAGCCAGCCCGCACCCGCGCCCCACGCGGCACCGTGCCAGCCGTTGTGGCGAAAACTTCCGCTCGAGTGCCCGATCATGCCGCCCGCAAGCCCACCCAGGAAAAAACCGTCCGCTGCTGCGCTTCCGCGGTAGTAGCCCCCAACGCCATCATAGCCGCCGCGATAAAAACCGCCCGAGCCAGCGCCATAATAAGCGACACGGGGCACAGCCCGGTAAACATAAGGCGAGTGGTAGTGAGCCGCCCTGACCGGCGCGTCACGCCGTCCGTCGCGATCAGCTCCCACCACGGAACCCACCACCGCGCCCACCCCGGCGCCGATCGCAGCACCCTTCCACGCGTTGTGGTTCAAACTGCCGCTATTGTGACCGATGACCGCCCCGGCAATTCCTCCGACGACCGCACCATTGACCGTCGCCGGACGAAAGACCTGCGCCGAACCGGGAGCGGCAGCCAGCAGGGCGAGACAGAGTGAAAAGGACGTTTTCATGAAGATAGGCAGCGTGTGCGACACCGCGGTCGGCGCAAGGTTTCAGCGCAGGGCCGCTCTTTTTGCGCCCAGTGCGGACCCCATCAAAGGCCTCTTGCCCGCCGCCCGCCACCTCCGCGTCACCGTGCCTCTGGGTTAAAACCGCAGCCTGGTCCTTCCTCTCAAAATACCCCGATGATCACCGCCAACGTCACCAACGACGTCAGCACACTCAGCACAACCGCCCCCGAAGCGAGGCCTTCGTCTCCCTTCATTTCTAGCGCCATCGTATAGCTCACCACCGCCACCGGACACGCCATCAAAATCATCACGATTTTCAGCTCCGCCGCACCGAGCCCGAGCCAACACCCCACCCCCCAGCCCAGCAACGGTGCCGCCACTGTTTTTACCAGCGCCGACGCCAGCGGCCAACGCCACGCCCCACCCAGCTTCGACGTCACGATCGATCCACCCACTCCCAACAACCCCAGCGGCAGTGCCATCTCGCCCAGCGCAGCAAAGGTCTTGTCCACGCTCGCCGGCAGCGTCCAGCCGAGCAGCGCACAACTCACCCCCGCGACCGTCGCCACCAGCGGTGGAGTCGTCGCGAGCTGTTTCAAAAACGGCCGCGCCATCTTCCAGCTCAAGGGATGCTGGCTCAACAACAGCACCACCACTGCCGCTACATTATAGAACACCATCATCGGCGCGACGACGATCACCGCCGCCGTCCGCGTCGTGAGCCCAGCGCCCAACGCCACTTCGGGCAGCGCATAGATAATCGGCAGCCCCACAAACGCCAGATTCCCGCGAAACGCCCCTTGCACAAACGTCCCCGTCGCCGCCTCCGGCACGCGCATCACCCACGCGACCCCATACGCGACCACGATCCCCGCCAGCGTCGCGCCCCACATCGCGCCCAACATCGGCCGCGCCCCCGCCGCCTCGTGAAAGGCCCCCGCCAACTGCGAAAACAATAACGCCGGCAGTCCGAGGTAATACGTCAGCCGGTTCCCCTCTTTCAAAAAATTCACCGACACAAACGCCGTGCGCTGGAGCAACGCCCCAAGGGCCACGAGCAAGAAAACGGGCGCAAGTGTATTCAGAATCAGCACTCGCGCAGCAAAGCGCTCCACCCCCCGCACTCAAGCCAGCGCTGCACCTTTCCCGAGACCTCTCCCGAACGAATCGTTGACAGCCCACGTCCCCGGCGACCTCGTCTTCCCCTCGCCTCGGCTCCACGCGAACCCGCCCGCAGCGCGGCGTCACTCCGCCCTCGCACCGCTTTTTCCTGCTCTCTCCGCTCTCCGCCCTCCGAAAAATGAATCTCGTCCGCCTCGCCTTGCGCTCCCCGTGGTCCGTCCTCGTTCTCGTTGTCGCGGTCTGCCTCGGCGCCACCCTCGCCCTCCAACGCATGGCGCGCGATGCGTTCCCCCCACTCGGCGTCCCCACCATCTACGTTGCCCAACCCTTCGGCGGCATGGACCCCGCCCAGATGGAGGGCTACATCACCTACTACTACGAATATCACTTCCTCTACATCACCGGCATCGAGCACGTAGAGTCGAAATCCATCCAGGGCGCGTCCTTGATGAAACTCCAGTTTCACCCCGGCACCGACATGGCCGCCGCCATGTCCGAGGTCGTCGCCTATGTGAACCGCTCCCGATCGTTCATGCCCGCCGGTACCCCCGGCGCCTTCGTCACCCGCTTCGACGCCGGCAGCGTCCCCGTCGGCTACCTCGTCTTCTCCACCGACGACCCCACCGTCACCGTCGGCCAGATGCAGGACGCCGCCCTCAACCGCGTGCGCCCGCTCTTCGCCACTCTCCCCGGCGTCTCCGCCCCGCCTCCTTTCGGCGGCAGCGCGCGCACCATCGTCATCAACGCCAAACCCGACCGCCTCCGCGCGTATGGACTTTCCCCGGACGACCTCGTCCAGGCCATGACCGCCGCCAATATCCTCAGCCCGTCGGGCAACATGAACCTCGGCGACAAATACCCGATCGTCCCCGTCAACGCCGTCCCCAAAAACATCCAGGACCTCGCCGCCGTCCCGCTCCGCGTCACCCCGCAGGGCGCCGTCTTCCTCCGCGACGTCGCCACCGTCGAGGATAGCGCCGACCTCGTCACCTCCTACGCCCTCGCGAATGGCCGCCGCACCGTCTACGTCCCCGTCACCAAACGCGCCGATGCCTCCACGCTCTCCGTCGTGAACCTCGTGAAGTCCAACCTCGCGAAATTCCAGGCCGCCGTCCCCGATACCGTGAAAGTCAGCTACGAGTTCGATCAATCACCCGTCGTCAACCAGTCGATCGCCACACTGACCAAGGAAGGCGCGCTCGGCGCCTTGCTCACCGGCCTCATGGTGCTCCTCTTCCTGCGCGATTGGCGCAGCGCGCTGATCGTCGTCGTCAATATCCCCATCGCCCTCCTCGCCGCGACGTTCGCCCTCTGGATTACCGGCCAGAGCCTCAACCTCATGACGCTCTCCGGCCTCGCGCTCGCCGTGGGTATTCTCGTCGACGAAGCGACGGTCGCCGTGGAAAACATCCACGCCCACCTCGCCCGCGGCACTCCCCTCGCCCGCGCCGCCCTCGAAGCCACCCGCGAAACCGCCCTCCCGCGCCTCCTCGCGATGCTGTGCATCGTCGCCGTTTTTATCCCCGCGTTCTTCATGGTCGGCGCCGCGAAAGCCCTCTTCACCCCGCTCGCCCTCGCTGTCGGATTTTCGATGATCGCGTCGTTTTTCCTCTCCAGCACGCTCGTCCCCGTCCTCAGCGTGTGGTTCCTCCGCCGCCACCCCGCGCCAATTTCTTCGACTTCAAGTCCCCAACTTCCACTGGCGCGTTTTTACGCGTCACTCGTCCGTCCGTTCATCGCCGCCCGCTGGCTCGTCCTCCCGCTCTACCTCGCCGCCGCCTTCGGCCTCATCTCCGTTTTCGGCCCGCAGCTCGGGCTCGAGATTTTCCCCGCCGTCGATTCCGGCCAGCTCGCCATCCGTTTCCGCGGTGCCGCCGGCACCAAGGTCGAAAAAACCGAAGCCGTCGCGAAACAAATCCTCGACACCATCAACCGCGAAGCCGGCGCCGCCAACGTCGCCATCACCATCGGCCTCGTCGGCGTTCACGCCTCCAATTATCCCGTCAATCTCATCTACCTTTTCAACACCGGCCCCGAGGAGGGCTGGCTCGCCGTGCAGCTCAAGCCCGGCTCGGGCGTGAAGATCGAAACCCTCAAAGAAAAACTCCGCGCCGCCTTCGCCGCCGAGCTCCCCGCTATCCGCGTCTCCTTCGAGCCGAGTGATCTCGTCTCGCGCGTCATGAGCTTCGGCTCTCCCACCCCCATCGAGGTCGCCGTCAGCGGGCCGTCGTTCCCCGCGAGCCGCGAGTTTGCCGAAAAAATCGCCGCCAAACTCCGCACACTTCCGAATCTCCGCGACGTCCACATCGCCCAATCGCTCGATTTCCCCACCGTCGACGTCCAGGTCGACCGCGAACGCGCCGGCCTCCTCGGTGTCCGCACGAGCGATGTCACGCGTTCCCTCGTCGCCGCGACAACCTCCAGCCGTTTCACAACCGCCAACTACTGGGCCGACCCCGGCAGCGGTATCAGCATGAGCCTCCAGGTCCAGATTCCCCAGTCGCAAACCAACTCCCTCGAAGACCTCCGCAACATCCCGATCTCGTCGTCCGCACCCGGCGGCAAGCCCGTCCTCTTGCGTAATGTCGCCAGCCTCACACCCGGCACCGCCCCCGGCCAATACGAACGCTACAATCTCGTCCGTGTCGTCAGCGTCACCGCCAATCTCCACAACATCGACCTCGGCACCGCCTCCCGCCAAATCGCCGCCGCCGTCGCCGAACTCGGCGAACCGCCCGCCAAAGGCCGCGTCGACTACCGCGGCCAAGTCGGTCCGCTCACTGAACTCACCGAGGGTTTTAGCTCCGGCCTCCTCATAGCCATCGCCGTCATCTTTTTGCTCCTCACCGCGAACTTCCAATCCCTCCGCCTCGCCTTCGTCGTGATCGCCGCCGTCCCCGGCGTACTCGCCGGCGTCGTCCTCGCGCTGAAGTTCACTGGCACCACCCTCAATCTCCAGTCCGCGATCGGCGCGATCATGGCCGTCGGCGTCGCCATCGCCAACGCCATCCTCCTCGTCACCTTCGCCGACCGCGACCGCCGCCGCACCGCCGATCCCGCCGCCTCCGCCCTCTCCTCGGCGACTTCGCGCCTCCGCCCCATTCTCATGACGAGCTGCGCGATGGCTGCCGGTATGCTCCCCCTCGCCCTCGGCCTCGGCGAGGGCGGCGATCAAGTCGCCCCACTCGGCCGCGCCGTCCTCGGCGGCCTCGCCCTCGGCACCCTCGCCACGCTCTTCATTCTCCCACCCGTCTTCGCGATTCTCGCCGGCCGCAACACCGAGAGCCCCTCCCTCGACCCCGACGA
>CAMCHO010000033.1 GCA_945874455.1 Opitutus sp. GAS368
GGCAAGCCGCCAGTGCAGCGGGAAACCAGTTTGCAGAAACGGGTCAGAAACGGGTCGGCCACCCCCAATCCTGAGCGGGTGAGGCACAAGGAATTCGTAAGGTTGGGAATCGCGCTTGACGAGTTTGTCAAAACTATGACTGTCTGCCGGTCCGATTTTCGCCCTCATCGTCTATCGGTTAGGACATGGGATTCTCAATCCTAAAAGCGGGGTTCGATTCCCCGTGGGGGCACCATCTTCAGAGGTAAATGCGAAATACGGAACGGAAGCGGGACAAACGAAGGCCGCGAAGGCCTGCTCGCCCGAAGCGGCGGGTGCGGTAACGCGATGCCATCGAAAGGGGTTTAATGCACCGCAGGTGCCACGGTCTCGCTGATCTTTTGTGGACGTTCACGGTTTCTAACGCGCGCGCCGACGTGACGCCATCGCTGCACCGTGCTCGCCCGCAGTTCACCCCACGAAGTGGAAACGGGTGCGCTCGCGGAGGGTCAACGCCGAAGGCACGCGTACGAGTGAACAGCGGTGTGGTCGGCTCTGGGGCTCGGTTGGCCTGGTCGGTCGCAAGAAACGCGCTCGGCATTCTCGGACCCGCGATAGCCGCCATGCTCAACTGAGCGGGCCAAATTCTATCGCCCACCGGCCCCAGCAGCGCTGGCTGACCGAAATCACTGACCGAAATCACCTGCCTAGACATTGCGAGCGCCTGCGGTATCCGGAAAATGGAGGGCCTGCAAGGGGGCGAAAAAACGTCATCGCCTTGGGCGGCGGTCTGTGGCTCAAGTTTCGCTTTTTACCTAAAATCCCATGAAAAAACTGATCTCATTCTTGGCCCTCGCGGCCCTCGCTGTTGCGGCGCAGGCTGCCGATACCAAGCCCGTCGAAACGACATTCCAACGCTACTGGAGCGTTTACGCCAAAAAGGATTTTGCGAAAGCGGCGGCCGAAGTGTTACCGAGTGACCTCGAGGCGACGAAGGCGGCGGTGCTGCCGGTGTTCCTCGCCAACCAAAACAGCAAGGCCAAGGATGGGCCCGAAGTGCTCGCGGCGTTTTTCGGCAAAACGGTGGGCAAGGCGCGCGATACGATGTCCGCCGCGGAGGTGTTCGCGGGGCTCAATCGCGTGGTCGCGGCGGGCAGTCCGGATTTGTTCGAGGTATTGAAGGATGCGACGGTCTCGATCATCTTCGTGCGCACCGTGACCGCGGACGAGGCGGAGATTCACTTTCAAGTCATGGTGCGCGGTCAGGGCGACACCGATGCGGAAACGCTGGTGAAGAAAGACGGGCGTTGGTGGGTGAAGATCAAAGACGACCCGAAGCAGACGGCGGAGAGTTTTAAGGGATTGTTTGCCGGGAAGTGAGGCGCGCGCGGGCCCACTTGCTGGCGCTCGCGGCTGAGACGGAAAAATGAAAAAGGGCCGGTCAGAGACCGGCCCTTTTTATGTCGGCGGTTGGGAGATCGCCGCTCCGTTTGGAGGGCGACGACCCTGCACCTGAATCAGCGCATTTTCGCGAAGGTGGCTTGGAGGAGTTGGAGGTCGGTTGCGTTTTTCGTGCGCTCGCGGGCTTTCGTGACGAGCTCGGCTTCGAGGACGTTTTTGGTTTTGCGCACGTTGTTTTCGTAGAAGACTCCGAAGGAGCCGGGCCACGCTTGGCCGGCGAGTTTAAAGGCGGCGACTTCGTCGGTGACGTCATGGCGATCGGCGTCTTCCGGCGTGCCGTCATTTTTCTTTTCCTGAATGAGTGACCACGTGCCACCTTTGCGCGGAATCGAGGAGTCAAAGGCGCCGGCGTAAAACTCGACGCATTCGGAAAGGATCTCGACGACGGAGAAGCCGGGGTGCTTGGCGGCGCGCGTCATCATCTCGACCATGTGGTTGACTTGGGTGGCGTGGCTGCGGGCGACGAAGGTGGCACCGGTGTTGAGGAGGGTGCGCATCGGGTTGATCGGTTGGTCGATCGCGCCGGTGGGATCTGTCTTGGTTTTGAAACCGATGGGGGAGGTGGGGGACGTCTGCTTCTTGGTGAGACCATAGACGGAGTTGTCCATGATGACGTAGGTGAGGTTGACGTTCTTGCGGGCGGTGTGGACGAGGTGGTTGCCGCCAATGGAGAAGCCGTCGCCGTCGCCGCCGAAGACAAAGACGTGGAGGTCATCGTTGCCGAGGCTGATGCCGGCGGCGAAGGGCAGGGCGCGGCCGTGAATGTAATGGCCGCCGTGGGTGTTGACGAAATACGGGAAGCGTGAGGAGCAGCCGATGCCGGCGAAGGTGACGATTTTTTCGTGCGGGTACTGGAGCTTTTCGAGGACGCGGTAGAAAGAGGCAAGCACGGCGAAATCGCCGCAGCCGGGGCACCACGTAGGATGGTCGGCGGTGAGGATTTTTTTCGTTAATGGAACCGCCGTGGTGATCGCGGGGGTGGGCGGGCTGACGAGAGTGGGGGAGGACATGGAGGTGAAATGACCAATGACTAATGAATAAGGGCGGAGGGGCGGGGTTTAGTTTTTAGCGAGGGCGCTGGGTTGGGCGACGCCGAGGGAGGCGTCGAGCTGGGCGCTCTCGATGTGGCGGGCGACGCCGGCGACGATTTCGCTGATCTTGAAGGTGAGTCCGTCGGTCTTGGTGACGCTCACGATTGCGGGGTTGGCGTAGCGGGCGCGCAGCATCATGGCGAGTTGGCCGAAGCCGTAGAGGCCCTCGTCGTTGATTTCGGCGACTACGATTTTGCGGTAGCGATTGAAAATATCGTCGAGCCCGTCGGGCAGCGGATGGATGTGGCGGAGGTGGAGGTGGCCGCCTGTGACGCCAGCGGTGTTGATCCGTTTGAGCGCTTCAAGTGCGGGGCCCCACGTTGAGCCCCACGTCACGAGGAGAACTTCGCCGGAGGAATCGCCGTTGAGTTCGGGAGACGGGAGCGAGGCGCCGAGTTTTTTGATTTTTTCGCGGCGTTTGGCGGTCATCTGGGTGTGCAGCTTGGAGCTACCTGTGGGATGGCCGAGTTCGTCGTGTTCGAGACCGGTGACCGTGGGATATTTTCCTGAGCCAATCTTGGAGCCCGGAGGCGCGTGGCGCGTGATGGCGTCGAGCGGGTAGGGTTTGAAATCGGCGCCGCGGTCGGAGAGGTCGGCCTTGGGGTCCACCATGAGTTTCGGGAAATCGGGTTCGTCGAAGGCCTCGATGCGACTGGCGAGGGCCATGTCGCTCAAGATGATGACGGGCGTTGAGTAAGTGCGCGCGATGCGGCAGGCATCCATCGCGATGTAGAAGCAGTCCTCGACGTTTTTCGGCGAGAGGACGACGCGCGGGGTGTCGCCGTGGCTGCCGTAAATGGCCTGCAGCAAGTCGCTCTGTTCAACGTTGGTGGGCATGCCGGTGGAGGGGCCGCCGCGCTGGACGTTGACGACGATCAGGGGCATTTCTGCCATGGTGGCCCAGCCGAGCGCTTCCATTTTCAATGAGAGGCCGGGGCCGGCGCTGCCGGTGATGGCGAGGTGGCCCGTGTAGGAAAAACCGATGGCGGTGGAGATAGCGGCGATCTCGTCTTCGCACTGTACGAAGAGCCCGCCGTATTTCGGGAGTTCGGTGCGGAGGGTCTCCATAATGGAGGACCACGGGGTGATCGGGTAACCGGCGCCGTGACGCACGCCGGCGGCGAGGAGGCCGTAGGCGAGCGCTTGGTTGCCATCCATGGTGACCTGCGGGCGGCCGCTGGCCCGCGTGGCGAGATCGATGGCTTCGAAGCGATAGAATAAGTCGTGGAGATTGTTCTGGGGCCACGCGTAACCGGCGTCGAAGGCCAGCATGGCGTTGCGGACAATGTCTTCGTTCTTACCGCCGAAGCGCTCTTTAATGAGGGCGGCCAGCTTCTGAACGTCGAGGTCGAAGACGCGCGCGATGAGGCCGAGAATGTAGATGTTCTTGCCCTTGTCCTTGCCGGCGCCGCCGACGGCTTCGACGGTGCCGCTGGTGATGGGAACGGCGATTTGGGTGAAGCGGTTGTCGCCCTCGACGGGTGTGACGTGGTCGGAATCGTAGAGGAGCACGCCGCCGGGGCGGAGGGAACTGATGTGGGCGTCGTAGCTGTGTTGGTAGAATGCGACGAGCATGTCGGCGCGGTCCCCGGAGGACAAAATGTCGCCGGTGCCCATGCGGACTTGGAAGATAGACGGTCCACCGGAGATGGTGGAGGGGATCGTCATATAGGTCATGACGTCCTGATCGCTGCGGCCCGCGAGGCGGGCGAGGAAGCCGCCGACGGACTGAATCCCGTCCTGCGAATTACCGGCGAGTCGGATGACGACGTCGTGAATGGAACGGGGAGCGGCAGAAGGGGCTGCGGCGCCACCCGGCGTTTCGGGAGTATTTGGGCTGACCATAGGTTTTGGGGGGTGAAACTAAAAACCGAAAGAACAAGCGGATGCTGGTTGGGGCGCGCCGGGAGTCAACGGGGGCGCGCTACCCGGGGTGCGCGAAGTAGCTATCATGCTCGAAGCACGAACGGGGCAGAAGGACGGGTTATGCGCGGAACCTGCGGTGCAGGTGGCGCTGGACGGGGATGTGCGCCGACGGAGGCACGAGGCGCGCCGACGGTGGCACCGGGCTCGTCAGTCGTAGAACAGCACGCAAACGCACATGGACACCGGTGCCCGATGCTCGGTCGGAGCGAGGCGGCCAGTAGATGCGTCGACGCGGAAGACCGTGAGGTCCGGCGAGTCTTGGTGGGCGCAGACGAGCCAGCTCCCATCGGGGGAGAGGGCGAAATTACGCGGGGTTTTTCCACCGCACGAGACGATTTCAACGGACGTGAGGAGGCCGGTGCCAGTGGCGAGAGCGAAGACGGCGAGGCTGTCGTGGTTGCGGTTGGAACTGTAGAGGAACCGGCCGTTGGGATGGATGCGGATTTCGGCGCCCGACTTGAGGGCGGTGAAATCGGCGGGGAGGCTGGAGATCGACTGGAGCGGAGTCAGCGCGCCGGTCGCGGCATGGTAGGTGAAGGCTTCGATCGTTCCCCCCATTTCGGTATTCGCATAGGCATGACGACCGTCGGCGGAGAATTTGAAATGGCGTGGGCCGGAGCCGGGTGCGGTGGCCACGCTGGGGGTGAGACCGGGCGTGAGCGTGGCGGCGGGTGAGTGGAGGCCTCCTGCGCCGGGGTTCGGCGAGGTCAGGGCGTAGGAGAAAATCCGGTCGAGACCGAGATCGCAGACGATCACGAAGCGGTTATCCGGTGAGACGGTGACGGAGTGGGGGTGCGGGGCGGCCTGGCGTTGTGGATCGGTGCCCTGGCCAGAGTGCCACGTGAGTGTCGGTGGGCTGAGCGTCCCGTCGGGCCCGAGGGGAATAGCAGCGACGAAGCCATCGCGATAGTTGGCGGCCAAGAGGGTGCGGCCGGTGGCATCGACGGCAAGGTGCGACGGCGGTTGCGCGGCGGGAGCGGGAGCCGTCGGGACGTGCGCCGAAGCGGGGATGGCGAGGGGCGTGAGGCTCGTGCGCTCGGGAGTGACGGTGACAGAGTATCCAATCGCCTGCGACGGGGAGGGGGCGAGCGCGTAGAGGAATTTTTTATCTGGTGAAAGGGTGAGCCACGCCGGGTCGGGGGTCTCGGCGACGAGGGTCGGCGCGGAGAGTGCGCCGCTCGCCGCGTCGAGGCGGACGGCGTAGATTCCGCGGCTACCCTTTTTCGTGTAAGTGCCGAGGAAGATCAGATGCGACGAAGGGGTGGTGGCGGACATGGGCGGAAATTAGGCGAGGGTGGCCGGAGGGCGGGTCGTGGGGGCGAGAGCTGATGTGAAGTGGCGACGGCACATCGCGACGTAGCGGTCGTTGCCGCCGATTTCGACTTGGGCACCATCGCGGACGGCTTGGCCGGTGGCATCGATGCGGAGATTCATCGTGGCTTTGCGCCCGCAATGGCAGATGGTTTTTAGCTCGATGAGATCGTCGGCGATGGCGAGGAGCGCAGCGCTGCCGGGAAAAAGGTTGCCCTGAAAGTCGGTGCGCAGCCCGTAGCAGAGGACGGGGATAGTGAGGGTGTCGGCAACGTCGGCGGCCTGCCAGACTTGGTCCGGCGTCAGGAATTGGGCCTCGTCGATGAGTACGCAGGCGAGGGGACTGGTGGCGTGCTCGGTGCGGACGCAATTGAGGAGGTCGGCGGTGCGGGTGAGGGCGGTCGCGTCCGAACTCAGGCCGATGCGTGATTCAATGCGGCCGACGCCGGCACGGTAGTCGACGGACGGGGCGAAGAGGAGGGTGCGCATACCACGCTCGCGATAATTGTGGCTCGACTGCAGGAGCACGGTGCTTTTCCCGGCGTTCATTGCCGAGTAGTAGAAATAGAGTTTGGCCATGCGGGGAGCGTGCGGGGGATGGAGAGAGAGGGGGAGAGGGAGGGAGAAATGGAGTGGTGGCGGGAAAAAATCGAGCGCGGGGTTCGCGCTTGCTTTGGCGGTGGGCGGTGGCGGAGCGTGGGGGATGAAGATTTTTGCGCGACTACTGCTGGGGTGGTGGGTGTTGGTGGCAGGATGCGTCGCTCCGGTGGAGCAGCCCCGGCCCGGCGATAAGCGGTCTGCGTGGAACGGATTTGCTCGAGTTGATTTCGAGGTGGCGGGCCGATCGTGCTGGGTGGTGGTGCCCAAGGTCGCGGCCCCGGGGCGGCCATGGATTTGGCGCACGGAATTCTTCGGCCACGAGCCTCAGGCGGATCTTGAGCTGCTGTCGCGCGGGTGGCACGTGGCCTATCTGGATGCCAAGAATATGTATGGCGCGCCGAAGGCGATTGCGTTGATGGGACAATTCTACACGCACATGACGAAAGAGCGGCGATTGGCGAAACGCGTGGTGCTGGAGGGATTCAGCCGTGGCGGGCTGTATGCGTTTAATTATGCGGTAGCCCATCCGCAGCAGGTGGCGGCGTTGTATCTCGACGCGCCGGTGCTCGATATTCGCAGCTGGCCCGGGAAAAAGCCGCAGTCAAAAGAGTGGCGCGACTGCTTGGCGGTTTACGGACTCACGGAGGAAACGGTGGCGGGCTTCACCGGTGGTCCGCTGGACAATGTCGCGGTCGTGGCAAAGGCGCGCGTGCCGATCTTGTCCGTCTGCGGTGGCGCGGATAAGACGGTGCCGCTCGCCGAAAATACGGCGGTCCTGGAGACACGTTATCGCGAGCTCGGTGGCCTGATCGAAGTGATCGTGAAGGACGGCGGGGATCACCATCCGCACAGTTTGAAAGACCCGGCGCGGATCGTGGATTTCTTGGTGAAGCACGCGCGTTTCTAACGCGACGGGCCGACGGCTCCGTTACGTCGCCTCGTTTTCGTGCGTGCGTTCGGGCAACCAGCAGGAGGCGAGCGCGGCGGCGGCGGCGATGAGGCTGACCCACAGGAGTGCATTGCGGAAATCGTCGATCGGTGCGTAAAGGCCGAAGACGACGGAGGCAACCGCGGCGGCGATGCGGCCGATGTTGTAACAGAAACCCGCACCCGTTGTGCGCAGGAGCGTGGGGAACAAGGGCGGCAGATACATCGTGAACAAGCCGAAGACGCCGCCGAAGAATCCTCCGATGGGCAGCCAGAACCACGCGAGCGCCCCGAAGCCACGCGGCACGACGTACGAGGCGAAGATGGCGGAGCCCAGGCCAATGAACATCACGACGATGGCCCGGCGATTGCCGAAGTGTTGAGCGATCCACGCGGCGCCGAAGTTGCCTACGACCGAGGCGGCGTTAAACGCGAAGAAGGCTGCGGACACGAGGCCGGTGATCTCGGCGGCCGGCGTCTGTGCGTCGACGAGAATTTTGCGCAGGTGCTGCGTCTGCCAGAAGAGAAACAGCCACCACGCCGAGAGGCCGAGGGCGCACACGAGCGTGGTGCGGAGGGTAGTGGAGAGGACCTCGCCTTGAAAGAGTGCGATGGCATCAGGTTTCTTTTCCACGGAGTGCCCGGCATGCTGCCACGTGTCGGGCTCGGGGACGTGCTTGCGAATCCAGAAGACGAGCAACGCGGGCAATACGCCGATTAGAAACACCCAGCGTTCGTTGCCCGGGGGCATGTAGGTGACCAAGAGGCCGACGAAAATCGCACCGAAGAGGACGCCGACGTTGACGCCGGTCTGGAGGACTGCGGCCATCCACGGGCGCCACGCCTTCGGCCACGTCTCGACGAGGAGCGAGGCCCCGACGGCCCACTCGCCACCGATGCCGAGTGCGGCGATGAAACGGAAAACCATAAGCTGCTCCCAGGTTTGGGCGAAAGAGCAGAGCCCGGTGCAGACCGCGTAAGTGATGATGGTGAGCGTGAGCGCGCGGCTGCGACCGAGGAGGTCGCCGAGGCGGCCGAAGAACGCGCCACCGAGCGCCCAGCCGATGAGAAAGGCGGCCTGGATATAAGCTTTCTTCTCGTTGATCGCGGGATTGGCCGAGTCGGTCGTGTGCAAGAGCTGCATTACGAGCGGACCGGCGACGAGCGTGTAGAGGTGCAGTTCGAGGCCGTCGAAGGTCCAACCCAGCCACGCGGCAAGGCCGGATTTCTTTTGTTGCGGCGTGAGTTCGCTGAGTCGAGTGGCTTCGCGGGGAGCGGCGGGCATCGTTGGTGGCATGGGGTGTGAGGGAGTGCGTCAGGCGTGGCAGCGGCGCTCAAGCCTAATGACCATTTTCGGGAAATTTGGGGCGGCGTTGGCGCGCGCGGGTATCGTCGTGAGTAGTGACGGGAGCGGCGGTTGCCCACCGGTGATTTCGAAAAACGGGCGGTTGGGAAACCTCGCGGTGCCCGCTGGGGCCGGCGGCGAACTCCTGCTCAGGCGGGTGCTCGCGCAGAAACTAGCCGAGCGCCGCCGCGTCTCCGCCGACGATTACCGGGCCCGCCATACGCGGCACCCGGTCGTCTGCCGCTCCGTTCAGCGTGGCGGGCGTCGCGAGGACTTTTATCCGCGCATTCCCACGCTGCTCGGAGCAAGCCAGCGCGTTTAAGAGCGGACGTTTCGGAGCCCAGCACGGGTCAAACGTCCACTCCGGTGGGCGGGAAGGTGGGCGGATATTTGCCGCGAGGTCTGTTTGCCGCGAGGACGTACGTGCGGACGACGTGGTTTCCTATTTCAGCTGCGCGCAGCGGGCGTGGCAGGCGCAGGTGCTGAGGTGGTCGTTGACCATACCGGTGGCCTGCATGAACGCGTAGATGATCGTGGTACCGACGAATTTGAAGCCGCGGGCAAGGAGGTCTTTCGAGAGGGCGTCGCTCTCGGCGGTACGCGTGGGGACGTCTGTGATGGTGCTTCGGCGGTTCACGATGGCGTGACGGTCGGGGGCGAAGCGCCAGAGGTAGTGGTTGAACGAACCGAATTCTTTTTGCACGGCAAGGAAGGCTTTCGCGTTACCGATGGTCGCCGCGATTTTCAGGCGGTTGCGGGCGATGCCGGAGTCGGCGAGGAGTGCGGTGACTTTCGCGGCGTCGTAGCGGGCGATTTTTTCTACGTCGAAATGGTCGAACGCGCGGCGGTAGTGTTCCCGTTTGGCGAGGACGGTGGACCAGCTGAGGCCGGCTTGGGCACCTTCGAGCGTGATGAGTTCGAAGAGGGCGCGGTCGTCGTGGTGAGGGACGCCCCACTCGGTGTCGTGGTAGGCAATGTCGAGCGGTTTGGTTGGCCAGGGGCAGCGGGTTGCAGGCATGAGAGCGAGGAGACGGGGAAGAGGGCGAGAAGGATGCGCGAGATTTCGGGCGCGAGGGTGCGCAACCTGTCGGCGGCGAGCGTGGTCAGCACCCGCGCGGCGACACAGCGAAAAGGTGATATGCGAAGGCTTGCTGTAGCTCGCCTTGTGAGAGGCGGGACGGCGCGCCGTTTAATCTCTCGGCGGTCCCCGCTCTCACGAGCAGGGCTACCCTCCACCGATCCCCGCTCTTACGAGCAGGGCTACATCGGCAGACAACGGCAGGGAGGGTGTGAAGATACGGCATCGTGTTTTTTTTTGGTACGCCGCACGAGCACCGAGAGGGCATGGAGGACGGGGTGGTCGTTTTCATGGATGGAAACGGTCAGGGGTTCGGGCGCGCGGGTAACGCGGGCGGGGCGATGTTTTATCGCCCAAAAAAAGGGGCGGACCGTGAAGTCCGCCCCATGATGCCCGGCGGCGACGAGCGCCGGCGCTACGGAAGTCTGGTGGGGACGCGTTACTGTGTCTTGAGATAGGCGACGATGTCTGCGACGTCCTGCGGCTTGAGGCCGAGTTGCTCTGCGCTCAGCATGAGTGAACGGCCGAGTGGCTGGCGGTTGCGGACTTTGGCGGCGGGCACCAACTGCGTCAGGCCACCGTTGGATTGGACGATCAAAGGATCACCGGAGCTCAGCACGATGCCGTGGATCTGGCCGCCGTCGCGGAGGTTGACCTGCGTGCCGTCGAAGCCGTGCGCGATTTCAGCAGAGGGATTCACGATGGCGTTGATCACGACCTCGGTCGTCTGGGCTTTGGCGAATCCGCCCAACGCCGGGCCATAGTCCTGGCCCTTGCCGTTGAGGTTGTGACAGAGGAAGCAGGCTTGGACGGAGTTTGCTCCCTTGGCGGCGTCGCCCTTGAGTTTGGCGATCTCGGCGACTGCGGGGAACGTAGACTCGACCGGCGGCTCAGGCACGACGCTCGGGGTGATGCTGACCGTCGCGGGATCGAAGAGGCCGCGCTCTTTGAGGGCGGCGTCGATACCGGCGTCGGGCCAGCGTGAGTTTTTATAATTCATCAGCCACCAGAATGCGTGGGCTTTGGTGAGGCCGGAGGCTTTTTGCGCGATGTCGAGCAGCGCGGACGCCGAGGCTTTGGTCGGAATAAAACCGAGCGCGGTGACGGCGGCGAGGCGGTCCTTCTCGGGGAGCGCGGCGGCGTTGGCGCGAGCGGCGAAAGCACTCTCGGCGCCGACGGGCGTGAGGCGCCAGATCAAGTTGGCGTAGCTGGAGGGCCACTTGGCGGCGTCGGTGCCCGGAGCCTGCGCCGCGAGGGCGGCGTACATGGGGGCTTCCTTGCCGGTGCAGCCGGTGCCCCACGCTTCGAGGTAGGCGCGGTCCTTGCCATCGTAGCCTTTGGCGAGGGTAAGGAGGATGTCGCACGACGCTGCGAGTGGGAGGTCGCGGAGAGCGAGGGCGACGTCGCGGCGCACGGCGGGCGACGGATCGTTGGCGAGGGCCTTGGCGTGTTCGACGACGCGGTGGTTGGCGCGGCGGAGGGCGCGGAAGGCTGCGACGCGCACGAGCGGATTCGCGTTCTTCAACTGCTCTTCCGTCTTTGCGAGACCGGCGGGGCCGAGGTGGGCGAGGAGGAACACGGCGCGACCGCGGATGTAGGGGTTGCTGTCATTGAGGAGCGCGGAAACAGGCGCGATGGAGGCGGCGCCGGCCTCGCGGAGCTTCATGAAGCCGAGGGCGCGGACGTTGACGGCGGGGCTCTTCAGCGCGGCGATCTGGCCGGCGGTGGTGCTCACGTCGATTTTCGGCGTGGTGAGTTTCTTGCCCTTGGGCGTGATACGGTAGATCGCGCCGGCGAAGCTGCTGTCGAGGGCGGCGTGGCCGCCGGTGCGGGGATCGAACCAGTCGGCGACGTAGATCGCGCCATCGGGTCCGACGGCGACATCGGACGGGCGGAACCACGTCTTCAAATCGGAGCCGCGGAGTTTGCCCGCCATGCCGTCGATACCGGCAAGGTCCTGCGCTTTGTTTGTCGTCAGAAACTGCATACGGTCGAGCTTGTAACCGGCACCGTCGGCTTGCGGGAGGTAGCCGAAGACGACGTTGCGCGAGGTTTCGCAGCTGAGGAGCAGGCCGCGCCACTTGTCGCCGAAGGCATCGCCCTCGTAGAAGACGATGCCGGTGGGCGCGCCGTTGCCGTAGACATCGCCGGCGGGGACGATGCCAGGGTCATCTTGGCGCCACTCGGCGACCTGCGTGGTTTGGCCGGGCCGGCGGTCTGCACCCCAGCTGCGTTTGCCGTCGCGGGAGTTGAAGCCGAGGTTGCCGTATTCTTGGAGGTAGGACGTGCGGGCGGCGGGCGGATCGTCGTTATCGTTCTGGAAAACGTCGCCGAAGGAAGTCACGGTCTGCTCGTAGCTGTTGCGGAAATTGAAACCGATGGGCTCGACCTGCGTGCCGTCGGGATTCATGCGGAAGGCGGTGCCGCCGACGTAGACGTGGCCGTCGTCGCTTTTTTCGCCGGCGTAGTCGGGCGGGCGGCGTTCACTGGCGGGGATGCCGCCACCGCTCCTCGCGGGATCGTAGTGGCTGCCGTCGCGGAAAGTGCGGCCGGATTTGTCGGTGAACAAGGCGCCGGCGTTGCCGTGGTTGAAGTAGAGTTTGCCGTCGGGACCGAAGGTGACGGCGTGGAGGGAGTGATCGTGATTAATACCATCGAAGCCGGTGAGGAGCACCTCGCGTTTGTCGATGGCGGGATCGAATTTCAGATTTCGGTCAACGTCGGTGTAAACGATGAGTGCAGGAGCGCAGGAGACGTAAATTTTATTGTCGATGACGGCGATGCCGAGCGGGGCGAGGAGGGCTTCCTCCTGCACGAAGACGTGGCTCTTGTCGGCCTTGCCGTCGCCATCGGTGTCCTCGAGGATCATAATGCGATCGCCGGCGGGGTCTTTGCCTTTGTGGCGGCGGTAGTTGTACGCCTCGGTTACCCAGATGCGGCCGTGGGAATCGATGTCCATATTGGACGGGTTGCGGAAGTCGGGGGTCTTCGACCAGAGGGTGACTTCGAAGCCGTCGGGCACGGCCAACATATCCAAGGGGATGTAGGGTGCGGGCGGGTCGATGGGCAAGGCGGGCGCGCCCTGTTTCTTGGTCGGCGGCGCTTCCGCCTTGGGAGCGGAGTTGGCGGCGGAGGATTTTTGAGTGGGCTGGGCCGACAGCGCGAAGCCGGTGAGGGCGAGGAGCGCGATCGAGACAACCGTAAGGAACCGGGTGGAAGCGGGGTGGGAACGCATTGGAGAAAAGACAAGACGAGCGAAACCGCGCAAGGCAACGGTGGGTTTTGAAAAAATGGAGGAACGTTTGACTGGGGCGCGGTGGATACGGAGACCGAGGCGCCCAAGCGAGCGGAGGCAGCGGACGTTGGGAAATGCCTGCCGTTCGGGCGTCGGCGAGGCGATCGCTCCTGCGGGCCTCGTCGTTTTCGCCGAGATCATCTCTGCCTTGATCCGGTTCTCAGCAGGCACCGAGACGGGTCCGCGCGCCCTCAACCACAACTAAGATGAGGGGCTGGGCCTGTTGGCGGCGGTGCGCTAGGTGGCGTGGCCTGAAAATCGGGATTGTACGCCACTGCATTTTGCAAAAGAGTTGGGATTGCTGTTGGTAACAACATCTGCGAAGTATCTTTTAAACCATACTATATAATATGCCATGCGGCAGATTTTTAAAGGTTTTGATTATGGGTTTGCCGGGGTCTGGCAAGACCACGTTGGCTGCTGATTTGCAATGTATATTGAGTAGGGATTATAAGTCTTATTGGTTAAACGCTGATGTTGTAAGGAAACAATTTAATGATTGGGACTTTAGCGAGTCAGGGAGGGATCGTCAGGCGAAACGAATGAAAGATCTCGCGGAGTTGCATGGTCAATGTAGCGATGTGGTTATTTGTGACTTTGTTTGTCCCTTTGAAAAGACCAGGAGGGAATTCAATGCTGATTATGTTGTTTTCGTAAATACGATTAACGAATCAATATACGAAGATACGAATAAATTTTTCGAATCCCCGAGGGGGTTCAATTTTGAGGTGAAGCATAAAAATAGTGATTATTATTCTAAGATGATAGGTGATGAACTGGTTCGTGAATTAAAAAAATTATGAGGATATAGTAGGATGGGCTGGGATCTGCGCCGCCCCTTCGCGGGCAGTGGTCGGCGCTACTCTCGTACCTCGTTCTCGTAATCGTGCTCGTACGTCGTGCTCGTACGTCGTGCTCGTACGTCGTGCTCGTAATCGTTCCCCCTTCGCATCGGTTGCCCCGATGGTGTCAGAACATGGGGGTAGAAAGATTCCGGAAGAGCAGCCCGCGTCCCTACTTTGATGCGCGGCTCAGCGGGCGCCGGGACGGGGTCGCCCTCGACCCCAAAGGTTGCTCGCTAGGGGCTGATCCCGTTGGGCGTCGCCTCAGCTGTGGCTGCAGGCGCACGCTCTCCTCCCTTTGGCTCCGGCCTGACCCATTACTAAATTATCATAGTTTATGTGGTTCATTAGAAGAGATATCTTATCCCTGACGGCATTGTAACCATTTGTGAAAAAATATCACGTATCTAATAATAGTTATTAGTTATCATTTTATATCCGGGCTGCCTCGCAGCGGCTCCACGTTGCTCGCAGCTATTCTGCGCCAGAATCCCCGCATTCATGCGGCGATGACTAGTCCCGTCGGCTCGTTGTTTTCGGCGCTGCACCACACGATGAGGCAAAGCAACGAGTACTCCGATTTCATCGACGAAAAACAGCGCGCTCGGATGCTCCGTGGGTTGTTTGAGCTGTATTAAAAGGATCACACCCAAGACATCATCATCGATACCAACCGACTGTGGTGCGCGCGGTTGCCGTTGCTGTTTCAGTTGTTCCCGGACTCCAAAGTCATCTGCACGGTCCGCAACGTCGCTTGGATTACGATAGCGTGGAGCGGCTAGTCCGCAAAAACGCCCTCAAGCCGTCTCGCCTCTTCAACAACGCGACCGAGAGCGACACCGTCTATCACCGCGTCGAGACGCTCGCCGGCCGTGATCGTTTTGTGGGTTTTCCCTACTGCGCGCTGAAAGAGGCGTTTTATAGTCCCGAGGCGCGCAATATCCTCGTCGTCGATTACGATTTGCTTGCCCAGGCGCCGGCCAAGGTCATCCCGCTGATTTACAAATTTCTCGGCGAGCCGCAGTTGCGCCCAGAGCACTACGTCACCGACAACCAGATACAAGGGCAGGTAGCAATACTCGCCGTCGTAATCATTATAGTGCCGGCCTTCCTGCGAGCCGTGCAGCAGATGGCCCATGCTGTCCAAGTCGAGCACGACCTCTTTCGTGTGCTTGGGCAGACAACGCACGCCGATAGTCAACAGGCAGGCCGCCACTTTGGCGGGATCGTGCCGCAGCTTGTGTGCGCGCGTCGTCTTGTTGTTGGACAACTCCAGCCGGTTCAGGGTCGCCGCCGACGACAGCGGGCAACCGCGATTGGCCGGATCGCTGCGGTCTTGGCCCAGCGGGTCGAGCTTGCCGCACGCCGTGGCGAACACCGGGTCGCGCCGCAGTTGGTTGTGGTCGTTGATATCTTCATAGCCCAGCGCCAAGCCGTGGATACGCTGCGCCAACAATTCCGGTAGCGCATGCTCGATGAAGCGTTGATTGCGGCCGTCGCGGAAGCACGCGGCGAGGCTGCGCGTCAAACTCAAGCTGGCATCCACCTGGCGCAACAGCGGAGCCCCACCGTCGCTGGAGAGCGTGCCGCCGGAAAAATCCACCACAACTTTGCGGGCCCCGAGGTCGGGAAACTGAAACGAGTCCTGCGAACAGTGTGTCGAAGTCATGCGACCAGAATACAGTATCATATACTGTTTGTATTCAACTATTTAAGATATATTTATCACGGATATTTCCTTTATTGTGAAAAATTCGGGTTAGCGCTGCCGGCACGGTCACGGCCACGCAGGCCGGCGATGGCAACACCCTGCCAGCCACCGCCACAGTCACCCTGACCACGGCCGACGAGCGCCTGATCAACCTCTCCTCCCGCCTGCGCATCGGCGCCGGCGGCAACGTGCTCATCGCGGGCTTCGTGATCGGCGGCACCGAGGCCAAGCAAATCCTCATTCGCGGGAGCGGCCCCGCGCTCGCGGGCCTGGGCGTCCAAGGCACGCTGGCCAATCCGCAGCTCCGCCTCTATCGCGGCAGCGAGGTCATCGCCCAAAACGACGACTGGTCGGCTGGTGCCGATTCCGCGACGTTGGCTGCTGCCTTTCAGCGGCTCGGCGCCTTCGCGATCGCGCCCGGCAGCAAAGACGCCGCGTTCCTCGTGACTCTCGCGCCCGGGGCCTACACCGCCCACATTTTGACCGACGGAGCCGGCGGCGTGGCGCTCGCCGAGATCTACGATGCGAGCGGCAACCCGAACGCCGAATATCAGCGGCTGATCAATATCTCGACCCGCGGCGACGTCGCCACGGGTGAGAATATTTTGATCGGGGGCTTTATCATCACCGGCAATGCACCGGAAAAAATCCTCGTCCGCGCGATTGGACCGAGCCTCACGGCCTGTGGGGTCGCGGGTGCGCTCGCCGACCCACGCCTAGGAATTTTCAACGGTGCCACGCGCATCGCTGAAAACGACAACTGGAGTGCGATCAGCGCCGACACCACCGCGACTGCGCAAGCCGCCCGCGACACCGGCGCCTTCGCGCTGGCGAACGGCAGCAAAGACGCGGCGCTGATTCTGACCTTGCCGCCGGGGGCCTACACGGCCCAAGTCAGCGGCGCCGACGGGACCAGCACCGGCGTCGCGTTGATCGAGTTGTACGAAGTGCCGTAAGGCCAAACTCCATTGTCTACGCCGATCTCTCATTTATATTCCGGCTAGCAAACGGGATGAGGAGTTGAACCGCTGATTTTCGTTCATTTTCCGATCTCGGAAGACTCACCTGATCGGTGAATCAAACGAGCGACGCAGCAGGGGTTTCTCTGCGTTCCGGTGTCGTCTGCGGTGTAAACGGATCGGCGTGGAGCGAATAGCGTGGAGCGAATAAACGGAGAGGGCACCGCAGAGACAGGAGAATCCGACGCAGAGGAAACGAGGTAGCCGACCCTAGCGGAAACTCGCCTCGCTCACGCTCGTAGCTACCAGCGGTCAAACACTCAAATAATTCAAATCGCCCCAAAGATTCGGACTGCGATTGGTCCACTCGCTCACGCTCGCGGCTACCGAAAAGTCCAGGGTTTAAAGGACGTTGGTATTATCGGCGGCAGGAGCGAAGGGCCGAAGGATGCAGGCAACGAATGCGCCCGGTCGAAACGTAGGCGTCCTCAGGCGATGACGTTGGGTTGGGATTGATCGCTGGGCCCAAATTGCAGTGAGCTGAGTCGGCGATACAGGCCGTCGGGTTGGGCGGAGAGTTCGGTGTGATTGCCCAGCTCCACGACTCGGCCGGCGGCGAGCACGGCGATGCGATCGGCGGTGCGGATCGTGGAGAGGCGATGCGCGACGATGAACGTCGTACGGCCCTTCATCAGCCGTTCCAGGGCCACCTGCACCAGACGCTCGCTCTCGCTGTCGAGGGAACTGGTGGCTTCATCGAGGATCAGAATCGCCGGATCTTTCAGAATCGCGCGGGCGATGGCGATGCGTTGACGCTGGCCGCCGGAAAGCTGGATGCCGCGATCACCGACCAGCGTCTCGTAGCCGTCAGGCAGGGTGGAAATGAAGACGTCGGCATTGGCCTGCCGCGCGGCTTCGCGGATGGCGGCGGCATCGGCACCCGGCCGGCCGTAAACAATGTTCTCGGCGATGGTGCCGCCGAAGAGCAGCACGTCCTGGGGCACGATCGCCAGTTGGCCGCGAAACCAGTGTAGCGGATATTCGCGGGCATCGCGGCCGTCGACGACCAGGCGGCCGCCGCCGGGCTCGTAGAAACGCAACAGGAGTGCGGTCAGCGTAGATTTACCGGCACCGCTGGGCCCCACCAGAGCGATGCGTTCGCCGGCTTTCGCCGTGAGCGTGATATCGTGGAGGACGGGGGCGTCGGGCCGCGACGGGTAACGAAAACTCACGCCTTCGAAGGACACCTCGCCGCGCAACCGAGCCAGCGCAGGACTGGTGGGCGGAGCGACCGCAGCGGAGGTTATTTCAGTCGTCTCGCGGAGGAGTTCGCGCACGCGTTGGGTAGCGCCGACGGTTTTCTGGATCTGGCTGAATAATTCGGCGGATTGCCCCATCACGCCGGCGATGAAAGTGGTGTAGAGCACAAAGCGTGTGAGCTCGCCCGGGGTGAGGCGGCCGGTCTGGAGGAGGCCCGCGCCGAACCACAGGACGATCACGATGCCCCCGAACAGCGCGACGATGAAGAACCCCACAAAGACGGCCCGCCAGCGCGCGGCGCTGAGGGCGGCGGCCAACACGCGACGGTTAGCGCCGTCGTAGCGGCCGAGCTCGAAGGCCTCGTTGGCAAACGCCTTCACGCTGGCGATGGCCTGGAGCGTTTCCTCCACGATCGTGTTCGTGGCCGCGAGGTGGTCCTGGGTCTCGCGGGAAAACCGCCGCAGCCGGCGGCCGAAGAACACGGCGGCCGCGATCAGCAGCGGTAATGTTCCCAGCATGACGGCGGTCAATCGGCCCGAGGTGAGGGCGATCATGGTGATGCCGCCGAGCAAAAAGACGCTTTGCCGACACAGCTGCGGGAGCGCGTCGATCAACGCGCCTTCGATTTGGGCGACGTCGGTGGAGACGCGGCTGGTGAGTTCACCGACTCGGCGTTGGGCGAAAAACGCCATTGGCAGCGAGATGAGCCGACTGTAGCAATCGCGTCGTAAATCGGCGAGAGCGCTCTGGCCGACGCGATTGAACGCGAGGGCGCTGTTATAGGAGGCGAGCGCCTGCAGGGTGACTGATACCGCTAGAAGCAGCGCGACTTGATTGAGCGTGAGCGCTCCGAACCCAGGCAGCGTGGCGACGTTGGGGTGCAGCGCGCAGTCGATCAGTGAGCCGGCGAGCAGCGGAAAGGCCAAGCCGAGCGCGGCGCTGATAAACACCGTGAAGAGTCCGGCCAGAAAACGGGCGCGGTAGGGCCGGACGTAGCGGGCGAGCGCGAGGGCTTGCCCCACACTTTCGCGATTGAGCGGGGCCTTCGGCAGGCGGTCGAGGGCGAGGTCTTCAGCGGTGGGATTGCGGCGGGCCATGGGAGCTCAGCTTCGCGGGGCTCCGACAAAAAGACAAATGCTCGTATGCGCACGGGGCTGGTCGACGACGGCGCGCGCTCACTCCGTAACCTTCAGCGAACGACAGAAACGTCCCGCTGAGCCGGCAGGAAGGCGTAGTCAGGGAGTCGTGTGACGTGGCGCGGTGGCGGCGGGGGTGGCTGGCGGCGCGCCCGCCGGAGTCGCGCCTGAGGGCGCACCCGCTGTAGGTGCGCCACCACGACGAACTGCGCCAGAGGGTGGGCGCTCGGGACGGGAGATTCGTGGCGACGTCTTTGGCGGCCTGGGTTTCTACGCCGGGTAGATCGCGATTCTGATTGCTCGGATCGCCGGATATTGGCGGCTTAGCGGGCATGGGTGCCAAATATCTACCGACGATCAAAGACCTCAAGGCCAGCCAACGCTTCAAACAAAAGCAGAAGCCGTTGCACAAATTTAAAAAAACGCCGGACGCCTCGGGCGCGAAGAAGGGTAAAAAATAACCGCCGATTGATCACGGTGGCCGGACCCCAAAAGCCCACCCGGTACGCCGCTCATCCCGGGTTCAAAATGGAAAGTCCACGATATCGCCCGCCCGGCATCTCCGGTGGTGGCTCCCGGTGCTAAACTTGGCGGTGCGCCAGCCGATGAGATCATCATTTTCAACGGCAAGGACACCTCGCAATTTTTCAGTCGCAAGAAAGATAACCCCAATCCGCAGCCCTCGCCGTGGGTGATCGAGAACGGGGAATTGATCGTCAATGGCGGCGACTGCTGGACGAAACTCGAGTTCGCGAGTTGCCAGCTACACGTCGAGTGGCGGAGTGATGCGAAGATCCAGAAAGGTAACTCCCAAAAGAAGGGAAACGCCGGCGTGTTTTTCATGGATCGCTACGCGAGCCAGATGCTCGATTGCGACAATAACCCGACCTTATGCCGATGGCATGACCGGCAGTGCGTATGGGCAGACGCCGCCACTGGTGAATGCCGGGCGCAAGGCTGGCGAGTGGCAGGTCTACGATATCATCTTCACGGCCCCGAAGCTGGTCGCCGGCAAGGTCGTCGAGCCCGCCCGCATCACGACGTTCGTGAATGGGGTCTGCGTGCAAAACAACACCCCGATCATGGGGCCCACGAAGCACAAGCAGGTTACCAGCTACAGTGGCACGTTTCCCGACAAGGCGCCGTTCCGGTTTCAAGATCACAAGAACGAGCCGCCCGTGCGGATGCGCAATATCTGGGTGCGCCCATGGCCGTAAGCGTCACGTCACGGCCCCGTATTTTCGCGCTGGCTTCGCGCCAGCGTTTTTTTGGCCACGCGCGTGGCTGCGGCTCAGGCCTTTTTCACGAAGCAGGCTTTGAGGGCGAGGCTCACGCCGTCGATCCGGCAGTCGATCTCGTGATCACCGTCGACCAAGCGGATATTTTTCGCCTTGGAACCTTGTTTCAGGATCTGTGATCCGCCGCCCACTTTCAGATCTTTGATGAGGGCGATCGTGTCGCCTGCGGTCAGCACATTCCCGTGCGCATCCTTCACGATCCGCATCGCTGCGGGCGCGGCGTCCTTGGGCCATTCGTGCCCGCAGGTGGAGCATTCCCAATGATCAGCGTGGCTGAGGACATCTTCGAGGGTGCAGGCAGGGCAGGGAGGATTCGTCATGAGAAGGGTCGCGGCAGTTGAGCGTGGACTGGTGTGGGTCCGCGCTGTCCCGAGCAAGGGATTAATGCCCGTGGAGCCGGCGAACGCGCTCACGATCGACTCACGAACCTCCCCGCCGAAGCGAGTGAGGTCGCTCGACCGGTGGCGGGGCGTGCTCGGCCTCGGCCTCAAGAGAGCAATGGACGGTTCCGCCGTGGCCGAGGGGCGCGGTGAACATTTTCTGCAGAAACGCGCTCGGTTGCCATCGCGGTGAGCCGGAGACATCACCGTCGCGTGAGCCGACGGCTGGCGGAGACCTGCGTGCAGGAAATTTTCTTGGTTGGCGTGCGGCGTCCCCACGTTTCTGCTGCGTGATCTACGGACCGCACCGGTTCGTTTCACCCCCCTGAGCCATCCCATGAAGTCTACCCGCTCGTTCGTCGTTGCGCTCACGCGCGTCCTCTTGCTCGCACTCGCACTCGCGCCCATCGCGGAGGTCGCTACGGCGAACGCGGCTGCCACCTCCGCCTATAAAAAACTCACGCTCTCGAAGGAGTTTTACTCAGAGGGCGCGGCGTTTGCCGACTTCAACAAAGATGGCCAAATCGATGTCGTTTCTGGACCGTATTGGTATGAGGGGCCGGATTTCACGAAGCGGCACGAGCTGTTTACGCCGTTCGTGTTCGATCCGCTGAAATACTCCGATAATTTTTTTGCATTCACTCACGACTTCAATGCCGACGGTTGGCCCGATGTGTTGGTGCTGGGGTTCCCGGGCGTCGACGCGTCGTGGTATCAGAATCCTGGAGTCAAGGGCGGCCCGTGGCGCCGGTATGTGGCGGCGCTGCCCGTGGACAACGAATCCCCCACCTTTGGCCAGCTGCTGGCGAAGGGCCCGCCGTCGATCGTGTGTATGAGCGCGGGTCGGATTGGTTACTTTACGTTGGAGCCGAAAGACCCGGCGCGCCCGTGGACGTTTCATGCGGTCTCGCCAGTCATGGCCGGTTGGCAGCGCTTCACCCACGGTCTCGGCTTCGGTGACGTGAACGGCGACGGGCTCAATGATATCTTGGAAAAAGATGGTTGGTGGGAGCAACCGGCGTCGCTCGCGGGCGATCCGGTGTGGAAGCGTCACCCGTTTTCCTTCGCTGCCAAGGGTGGCGCGCAAATGTATGTGATGGATGTGAACGGCGACGGCGTCCCCGATGTGATCACCAGCAAGGCCGCGCACGGCTACGGGCTCTCGTGGTTTGAGCAAGTGCGGGCGACCGACGGTGGTGAGAGTCGTTTTAAGGAACACGTGATTCTCTCCGAAAAACCCGCAGAGAAAATCGCCGGCGCGCAGTTTTCCCAGCTCCATGCGCTTGTGCTGAGCGATGTCGATGGGGACGGTTTGTCCGACATCGTGACGGGCAAACGGTGGTGGGCGCATGGCCCGAGTGGTGATGCCGATCCCTCGGGTACGCCCGTGCTCTACGCGTTTCTCCTGCGCCGTGGTCCGAACCACTCCGTCTCCTACGAGCCGCGTCTGCTGGAAGACACGACCGGCGTCGGCACCCAGCTCATCGCAGCCGATGTAAATGGCGACGGCCGCCCTGATTTCGTCGTGGGCAACAAGCGCGGCACGGCGGTACTGTTGTCGCAGAAGAAGTAGTTTTTATTTACCGACCGCAGCCTGACGACTGCGCTGCTCCTCCCACAACCCCTCCGCTCCATGACCCGCCTCCCACTGACTGCGTTTTGCATCCTGGCCCTGTTTGCTCGCGCGACCTGCGCGTTCGCGGCGCCACCCGCGCCGCAGCCGATCTTCGATGGAAAAACGCTCGCTGGTTGGTCGGGTGGCACCACCGAGTGGCGCGTCGAGGACGGTGCCATCACCGGCGAAATCGTCGCGGGCACCAAGCTCGCGAAGAACGAATTCCTCTACTGGCAGGGTGAGGTTGCCGATTTCGAACTCACGGCGGAGTTTCGCCTGACGGGTCCGGCGGCGGCCAACTCCGGCATCCAGTTCCGTTCGGAGCGGCTGCCCGACGGCAGCGCGAAAGGTTACCAAGCCGACATCGATCTCGGTGCGCGGAGCTTTGGAAACATCCATGAGGAACGCGGCCGCAGTGTGCTCGCGCCTCGCGGCACGCGTCTGGCGGTCGCGCCCGACGGGCGGCGTTGGACGGAAAAATTTGGTGAGGTCGACGATTACAAAACCCTTCTTCGCTCCGCGCCTGCGTGGAACAGCTACCGGATCGTCGCCCAAGCCTCGCACATCGAAGTGTGGCTGAATGGCACGCGGGTCTCCGTGCTCGATGATCACCAGACCGGGGTCGCGCGCCACGCCGGTTTGCTCGCGCTCCAGCTGCACAGCGGCGACGGCCCGATGAAGATTCAGTTTCGCAATCTGCTGCTCACGCAACGTGGCCGCACCGCACTCCCTGCGGTCGCCGTGAAACCGGCGTCCGCGCCGGCGGCTGCGTCCGCCGTCGCGGCATCCGCCAACGCCGACATCGGTGCCTATCGCCGCAATGGTGATCCGCCGTTGAAGCGCGTCAGCGGTGTCGATGACCTCACGCGCCTCACCTCCAGTCCCGTGCTGTGGCCTCTGCGCGACAACCCCGCCAAGCCTACTGCGGTCGCGAATCCAGCCGCGCAAAAAGTGGTGGCTGGCATGAAGCTCGTGCCGGGCTTCCAAGCGGAACTCATCGCGGCCGAGCCGGATTTACACCAACCCGTCGCCATGGCCATCGATGAACGGGGGCGCCTCTGGGTCGCCGAGGCCTATGGATATCCGAACCGCCAGCCCGAAGGGCAGGGGAAGGACCGGATCATTATCTTCGAGGACAAAAATGGGGATGGAGTGTTTGAAACGAAAAAAGTGTTCGCTGAGAAACTGAACCTCGTGAGCGGCCTCGAACTCGGTTTTGGTGGCGTCTGGGTCGGCGCCGCCCCGCATCTACTCTTTATTCCCGATGGGAATCATGACGACGTGCCTGATGGACCGCCGCAGGTGCTCCTCGACGGTTGGGGTTTTCAGGATACGCACGAGACGCTCAACAGTTTTACGTGGGGCCCCGATGGCTGGCTTTACGGTTGCCACGGAGTGTTCAGCCACGCGCTCGTCGGCAAGCCCGGCACGCCGGCGGCCGAGCGCACCCCCGTGCGTGCGGCGGTGTGGCGCTACCATCCGACGCGCCATGCGTTCGAAGTGTTCGCGGCGGGCGGCAGCAACCAGTGGGGACTGGATTTCAACAGTGTGGGCCACCTCTTCATGACGCATTGCCGGAGTTTTTACGGTGGTGGCGGCACGAGCTACGTCGTGCGCAACGGCCACTACTGGAACCAAGCGAACAATAGTTTCGCGCCGTTCATTTCGAATCGCGGACCCGACTTCGCACCCGAGTTAAAAAACTATCTGCTGGCTTCCGCGCGCTACGACAGCGGCGAAGGCGGTGCCGGCAAACCCGGTACGACCGCCGTCTACGGCGGCCATTCGCATGTCGGCACCATGATCTACCTCGGCGATAACTGGCCCGACCTCTATCGCGATCATCTCTTCACTCACAATCTTCACGGCCACCAACTCAACCATCAGGTCAATGTCCGCACGGGCTCCGCTTACGAAACGTTTCACGCTGGCAACGATCTGCTCTTCGCGCCCGACCCCACCTACATGGCCGTCGACATCCAATACGGTCCCGATGGCGCCGCCTACGTGATTGATTGGGTCGACACGCAGCATTGTCACAACCCGCGCGACGAACTCTGGGACCGCACCAACGGCCGTCTCTATCGCGTGGCTTGGGCCGCCACCTACCGGCCGATCAAAGTGGATCTCGCTGCAATGACCGACGGGCAACTCGCCGCGCTGCACACGCACCAGAGCGAATGGTATGTCCGCACCGCACGTCGCCTGCTCCAAGAGCGCGCCGCTGGCCGGCCGCTCGCTGGCGCCGCGCTCGCTGACCTGCGCGCGCAGGCCGGTGACAACTCGGGTGGTGATGTCGCCCAGCTCCGCGCGTTGTGGACGCTGCACGTCACCGGCAGCTTGGCACCTGCGCAACGCGGCGCCGCGCTCGCGCATTCTTCGGAAACGGTGCGCGCTTGGGCGATTCAACTCGCCACTGACGACCGGACCGCGCTGGCCATTTCCGCCGCCGAGCTCACGCGCCTCGCCACCAACGATGCTTCGGCAGTCGTGCGGCTCGCGATCGCTGCGGTCGTCCCAGCGCTGCCGCTTGCCGACCGTTGGCCGGTGGTCGCCGCGCTCGCGAAACATGGCGACGGTGCCACCGACCGTTACCTCCCCAAAATGGTGTGGTTCGCTGCCGCGCCCGCCGTCGCGAGCGATCTTCCCCGCGCGCTTGATCTTGCGGCGAGCACCGCGCTGCCGACGCTCGCCGACTCGATCCGTTGGTTCGTCGCGCGCACGCCGGAGGGGCGCGATCAACTCGCCGCGCGCATCGCCGCGCTGCCTGCAGCCGCGGCGGCGCGCGCGCTGCGGGTGCTGTCGTTCGCGCTCGAGAGTGAAGCGGGGTTAAAAATGCCGGCGGGTTGGCCGCAGGTGGCGACCCGTTTTTCCACGGCGGCTGATCCGGCGGTGCGTGGCGCCTATGAGCAACTCGCTGCGCTCTTCGGCGACAAAACTGTGCTCGTCGCTATCCGCTCCCGCCTCGCCGATACCGCGACACCGCTCGCTGAACGCCGCCGCGCGCTTGACCTCCTCAAACGCGCCGGTGACACCGAGTCGACCGCGCTGCTCGTGCGACTCTTGGCCGACAAGGACCTCCGCGCGGCGGTCATCCCGCTCCTCGGAACGGCGGCGGATTCCGCGGTCGCGGCCGAGGGGCTCATCGCGCATTTTCCCTCGTTCAATTCCGCCGATCGTACCGCCGTGCTCGCCGCCCTCACGAGTCGCCCGGTGCTGGCGCTGCCGCTGCTTCGCGCGGTCGCTGCCGGTGGATTTGAAAAACAGGCCCTCACGGCGCTGCACGCCCGCCAGCTCCGCAACTTGAAGAACCCTGAAGTCACCACGCTCCTCGATCGCGTGTGGGGAAAGACGTCCGAGTCTTCGGCGGACATGAAGGCCACCGTGGCTCGGTTGCGCCGGACCTACAACGAAGCGCCGGTCTGGTCCTACGATGTCGCTGCGGGGAAGAAAGTCTTCGAGCGCTCCTGTGTCGCCTGCCACGCGACCGAAGGTGCCACCGTTGGCAAGCTCGGTCCGAACCTCAGCGGCACCTGGCGCAACGGCCTAGATTATTTTCTGGAAAATATCGTGGACCCCAACGCCGTCGTCGGTGCGGATTATCAGCTTAATCTGATCACCAAGCGCGATGGCACTGTGATCTCAGGGATGTTGGACAAAGAAACGGCGACCGCCTTGGTCGTCCGCACCATGACCGAGACCGTTACGATTCCGAAGACGGAGATCAAAGCCCGAGAGGTCACGCCGCAATCGCTGATGCCGCCCGGCTTGCTCGAAGCACTCCCTGAGCGCGAGGCCGTCGAGTTGCTGAAGTTTCTGACCACGGAAGTGAAATAATCCGCTGCGTCGCGGGTTTCCGTGAACCGCGAGGCACTGCGCCGCGTTGAACGAGCGCTCAGGTGGCGGACGGTGCGCGGTGAATTTTCGCCGTCCACGTCACATAACTGGGTTCCTCGTGGAGGAACGCATCGGGCGCGTCAGTCGGACGGCACAGGTCGGCGTCGATCACGCGTGGCAGCAGTTCGGCGAGCGAGTAGGGGATGGACGTCAAACCGGGCGGTGGTTGTGACCAATGGCGGAAGTTTTCCGGCATCACGAGTTCGCCCCTGAGCTCAGCGACCGGCACGCGCCGCAGCGAGCCGCCCAAGGTGAAGTGGTGCCATAGTTCGCGCCGGGCATCCGCGATCACACCGATGTCGGGTCGGCCGAGCGCTTGGGCGACGACCGCGAGGCTGCAGTAGGAGAACATCGGGCGCGGCTTGAGTACGTTCCACGTGCGGAGCGCCATGGCACACGTGCGGATACCCAGCACGGAACCGGGTCCATCGCAAAAAACCAACGCGTTCGCCGCGTCGATTGCGACCCCGAGCGCGGCCAAACTCGTGAAAAGCCCCACCCCTGTCTCTTCGTCCGAAGTGCTCCAGCGCGCTGTCCCGACCTCGCCATCAGTCAGCCAGCCGACTTGTACGCGCGTGGCTGCCGCATCGATGACCAGCAAGGGAGCGTGGGCGGCAATAATTTGGCGGAGACTCGGCATCTTTGGCTTACGAAACGTCCCGCGACGAGCCCGCGCAAGCCCGCAGAAGCGCGCAGAATCCGGCATTGACCGACGCATCTCGGGACGTAGCGTGACCAATTCTCTCAACCAAAACCCGTCCGCCCACACTCCCGTGAACGTCCAACAGAACAGTCTCTCCGCCACACGCACCACGCTCGTCGTTACTCTTGACCAGAGCGAAGTCGCTGCGGAACACCAGGCGGTCGTCAGCGAATTTTCCAAGCAGGCGCGCATCCCTGGCTTCCGTCCCGGTAAGGCTCCCGCCGCGATGATTGTGCGCCGTTTTGCCAAGGAAATCGCCGAGGAGTTTAAACAAAAAATCGTGGGCAAGGCCTACCGCAGCGGCCTCGAGGAGTCCAAACTTGACGTGCTGAATGTCGTCAACGTCGAAGAGGGCACGATCGCAACGGGCACGCCCGCGATCATCACGATCACAGTGGATATTCGCCCTGAGTTTACGCTGCCGGACTACACGAATTTGCCGACGGAAATCACGTCGACCGATGCCACGGATGCCGAAGTGGACAGCGTGATCGAGGGGCTGCGCGGCGAACGCGCCGATTTCAAGGCCGCGGACCGTCCCGCGCAGAAGAGCGACTACGTGAAGCTCGCCTACGAGGGCACGATCGACGGCCAGCCCATCGCTGACCTAGCGCCAGATAAACAACTTTACGGCAAAGTCCCGCAGACGTGGGAAGAAGTCGAGGGGACCAACGAAGGCGTCATCCCCGGTCTCGGCAAACAGCTCGCCGGCCTCAAGCCCGGGGACAAGCAAGACGTCGCGATCACGTTCCCCGCAGAATTCCCGGCGGTGCCGGCGCTGGCGGGTAAATCCGCCGTCTACAAGGTCGAGGTGCAGGAGATCCGGGAGCGTGTGCTGCCGGCGCTCGATGCCGAGTTTTTCAAATCCCAGCAAGTCGACGATCTCGCTGGTCTGCAGGCGCAGGTGCGGGCGAATCTCAAAGGACAGAAAGACTATCAGAACCGCGCGGCTCAGCGTCGCCAAGTCACCGAGGCGCTCGCGGCCAAGGTTGATTTCCCGGTGCCGGATTCCCTCGTCGAGTCCGAGACCCAAGGCGTTCTGCGGCAATTTATCGAAGAAAATATGCGCCGCGGGGTGCCGCAGGAGCAGTTCGAGAAAGATAAAAAAGAGCTCTTTGAAGGTGCGAAAAAAGCCGCCACGAACCGCGTCAAGATGCAGCTCGTCCTCGCGAAGATCGCCGAGGCCGAGAAGCTCACGGTCGAAAGCAGCGACATCGATGAGTTTATCTATCGGGAATCCGCCCGCACGCAGCAGAAGCCCGAGAAGCTCGTGAAGACCCTCACGACCGATCGCGAACAGCTCCGTGCGGTGCAGCAGAATATCATATTCGACAAGGCGGTTGATTTCCTCGTGTCCAAGGCTACGGTGAAGACGGTTTTGCCAGCGGCTTAACCAGCCGATAACCCTACTACCTTGTGAGCTACGACCTAACTATTTTCGACACCAACGGACGCGAGACGCGGGCCATGAGCGTGTATTCGCGCCTCCTGAAGGATCGTATCCTGTTCATTGGGACGCCGATTGACGACAATGTCGCAAACTTAGTGATCGCGCAGATGCTCTATCTGCAGATGGAGGACTCGAAGAAGGATATCCATCTTTACATCAATTCGCCCGGTGGCGTCGTGACTGGTGGCATGGCCATCTACGACACGATGAATTTCTTGCAGTGCGATATCGTGACCTATTGCCTCGGCATGGCAGCCAGTATGAGCACCGTGCTTCTCGCTGCCGGTACCAAGGGTAAGCGTTTCGCGCTCCCCAACAGCCGCGTGATGATCCACCAACCCAGCGGTGGAGCCGGTGGGCAGGCCTCCGATATCGCCATCGCCGCGAAGGAAATTCTGCGTTGGCGCAAAGTCCTCAACGAAACGATTTCGAAACACACGGGTAAGACCGCAGAGCAGGTCGAAAAGGATTCTGATCGTGATTACTACTTGAGCGCTCACGAGGCCAAGGCCTATGGCATTGTTGACCACGTGGTGGAGTCAACCCGTGACGTGCAGAAGATTGCCGTAGCGCCCGCCGCCTGAGTGCGGCGGTTTGATTCCTAAGCGAACTCCGCCCTCGACTCACCAGCGCCTCAGCACAACGTCAAGGCCATGGCAAAATCCGCGCGCATGACCCTCTGCTCGTTCTGCGGCAAGTCGCAGGCCGAGGTCAAAAAAATCATCGCCGGACCGGGAGTCTACATTTGCGACTCATGCGTCAATGTCTGCAAAACGATCATTGATCGTGAAGTCAAAGCGCCGGCGGTGGAGATCAAGCCCACGCTGCGCCTGATCAAGCCGGCCGATATCAAGAAGACGCTCGATGACCACGTGATTGGGCAGGATCACGCCAAGAAGGTGCTCTCGGTTGCCGTCTACAACCACTACAAGCGGCTCATGTTTGTTTCCGGCCAGTCTGGGAAAGACTCCGCCGCACTGTCTCCTGAGTTTAACGACGTCGAGGTCGAGAAGAGCAATATCATGCTCCTCGGTCCCACCGGCTCGGGCAAGACGCTCCTCGCGCGCACCCTCGCGAGGATACTCGACGTGCCGTTTGCTATTTCCGATGCGACCACGCTCACGGAAGCGGGCTACGTCGGCGAGGACGTCGAAAACGTCGTCCTCCGTCTCCTGCAGGCGGCGAACTACGATGTGAAGAAGGCCGAGAGTGGCATTATCTACATCGACGAGATCGACAAGATTGGACGCAAAACGGAGAACGTTTCCATCACACGGGACGTTTCGGGTGAAGGCGTCCAGCAGGCGCTCTTGAAGATTCTCGAGGGCACGACCTGCAATGTGCCTCCGCAAGGCGGTCGGAAGCATCCGAATCAAGAATACATCCAGATCAACACCTCCAATATTTTGTTTATCTGTGGTGGGGCGTTCGTCGGACTCGATGCCATCGTGCAACGTCGGCTGGGCTCGCGCAGTCTTGGTTTTTCGGCGGTGGCCGCCCAGCACGAGACGACGCTGAAGCCCGAGCAATTGATGCGGGCGCTCGCCCCTGAAGACTTGATCCGCTTCGGGATGATCCCGGAGTTTATCGGGCGCCTGCCCGTCGTCTCGGTGCTGGATCAACTGCAGGTCGCCGATTTGGAGAAAATTCTCCTGCGTACGAAAAATGCGATCGTGAAGCAGTATGCGAAGCTGTTGGCGATGGACGGCGTGCGCTTGAAATTTACCCCTGATGCGGTGAGGGCGATCGCCGCGAAGGCCATCGAGCTGAAGACGGGCGCCCGGGCCCTCCGCTCCATCATGGAAAATCTCATGCTCGAGGTGATGTATGAATTGCCCCAGAGGGACGATGTGAGCGAGGTCATCATCGATGCAGGGGTCGTGGCCGGTCGTCGTAAGCCCACGCTGCGCACCGAGGCCAAGGCCGAACCGACGCAGGACGCGGCCTGAGTGCCCCGGGGCTAGTAGCCTCCGCCCAGAATACAGTCGAAGGGGACGCGCATCGCTCGGCGTAGGCCGGCTGCTTTGCTCATGCGCTTTGTTCGTTAAGGGTGTTGCGCGCGCACGGCCGGCCAGATTAGCTACCAGTCTCGTCTCACTTCATCGATTTCCTTTCCTATGGTCCGACTTGCCACCTCTTTTGATGCCTCAGCGATTGCCACGCTTTTTCACGAGACGGTGAAGAAAGTGAACTCCCGCGATTATGACGTGAAGCAGATCGCGGCTTGGGCTGGCGCGGCCCCCGACGTAGCGAAGTGGCGTGCTCGTCAGGCTGGTCGCACGACGTGGGTGTTCGAGGTCGGGGGAACGGTGCGGGGATTCGCCGAATTTGGGGCCAACGGGCAGGTCGAAGCAGTCTACGTCCACGCCGACCATCAACGCAAAGGAATCGCTTCTGCGTTGCTGGTGCAGATCGAGGAGGAAGCGCGCGGACTCGGGATGGCGCGACTTCACGCGGACGCCAGCACCACGGCCCGAGGTTTTTTTCAGAAGCGCGGTTTCAAGATCCTGAAGCAAGCGGAGGTCGATTCCCGCGGCCCGAGTTTCGCGAGTGTTCGCATGGCCAAGCCGCTTGCGTGACCGACGTTTAAAAACGGGGTTCGCTGATCGATCCGCCGGAAGGGGCGTGGTGCTGTGGCCAGCGTGCGTGAGGCGAAAAAATCGTCGCGGTGCGCGGGTAAGGGCGACATCCACTGGCGCCAGCAGTTCGGGGCTGCCCCCGCTGATTGACTTTAAGCGTTCAATTCGGACGTGAAGACAGTCCGGCATGGAATTGCGAGAGTGCAGGAATGGACGAACTGAATGAAGGGAAAAGGAAATGGCGGCGGCGCAGTCGCGAGGAGATTGCGGTCGTGTTGGCGGGATTGCGCGGGAGCGGGCAAACGCAGGAGGCGTACGCGAAGCAAGTCGGCGTGAGTTTGTCGAGTATCGGGCGGTGGGTGCGCGGCAATGGCCAGAGCGGTGCGCCAGGCCGAGCCGGATTTGCGGCGGTGCAGTTGCGGGCGAATCCGGTGGAGGCGGAGGGCGCGGCGGTGAAGATCCGCTGGCCGGAGGGGATCGAGGTGGAGCTGCCGCTCAGTCTGGGCGAACTGACGCTACGGCGTTGCCTGCGGGAGGTGCTCACGTGTTCGCGATAGGACCGGCGACGGGGGTCCAGCTGGCCACCGGGGTAACCGATTTGAGGAAGGGGTTCAACGGCCTGTATTCAGCAATTAAACACGGCCTGGGTCGCGATGCCCTGACGGGCGGCGAGGCGTTCGTGTTCTGCAACCGCCGCCGCGACACAGTGAAGATCTTCTTCGTCGACCGCGACGGGATGTATATCGCCACCAATTTCCTTGGACACGGGACAGTAAACCCGAAAGCCAATGAATCCGATGACTGATCCCAATGAAACGAAGCGCACCGCCCAACCCGCCAGGCCTGAGCCCCCGGAGGTGGAGCCGGGCGTTGCGCCCGGCGGAGCCTCCGGGGCTCAGGCCTGGAAAATCCCCCGCAGCGCTGGGGCGCGAAACGTAAAGCCGAAGTCGTCCTGCGCTCGCTGCTTGGCGAAGCGCTCGATGCGCTCAGCCGCCACACCGCCGTGCCCGTGCCGCGACTGGAGGAATGGCGCGAGCGTGGGCTGCACGGTCTGGAGCAGGCGTTGCAGACCCGCGACGCCGGCGATCCGGCACAACTACGGCTCGATGAGGCCAACCGGCGGATCGGCGAACTGAG
>CAMCHO010000034.1 GCA_945874455.1 Opitutus sp. GAS368
ACGCCGAGACGTTGCAGCATGGTGACGTAGAGATTCGACAACGGGAGGTCCTGGTAAGTCGCCTCGAGCTGGTAGGGCTCTTTGCCGCCCAGCCAAGGGCCGCCGGCAGGGGTGCCTTTGATATGATTGAGAAACTGCCCGTGCTTGAAGCCGAGGTTCTTTCCGCCTGCCAGAATCAGCGGATAGTTGCGCGAGAGGTGGAAGGCGCTCGAGGCGGAACCAAAGAGGAGCAGCGTGTTGTCCAGCATGTTGCCCGTACCCCCGGCTTCGGGAGTCGCCTTCAGCTTGGCGGCAAAGCGGGCGAACTCTTCGCTCTGGAAGCGACAATAGATGCCGAAGTTTTTCCAACCGCCCGGATCCTTCGTCGCGTGGCTCAGTTGGTGAGTGAGTTTAAAGCCGACGGCCCGCGCCAGATAATCGCTGATGCCGACGCCGTTTTCCCGTCCAATCTGGTAGGTCGCGACTCGCGTGGTGTCGGTTTTAAAGGCGAGGTAGAGCAACGCATACATCGTCTGCAGATAGTTGCGCGGATCTTCCGGCGTCACGTCGAGTTGCAGGTGATCCACATCGACCGTCGCAAACGGGATATTCATCCAGCGCTTGGCCTTTTCGACTTTGATCTCCGTGTCGCGCACCGACTGGAGATACTGATCGAGCGTTTTCTGGTCGTGGCCGGAAAGGAGTTTTTTCAAGGAGCGCGAGTCCTCCAAGAGATCGTCCAGCGCACTTTGGCTCATCGCCAATTTGCGCGCCGCGTCGGCATCGCTCTTCGCAAACAGAAGGTCGAAAATGCGTTTCGGTTTATGCTCGGCCGGGATGGCGCGGCCATTGCGATTGTACGACATGGTCTGCGTGCCCCGGGGAGAGCCCGTGCCGCCGTCCGTGGACATCACGAGCGAAGAGATGCGGGTATGCTCTCCGGCTTGGGCCGCAAACACCTGATCGAGCGAGATGCTGTTCCGATAGTCGCCACGCCCTCCGGTATTCGCTCCGGTGAGAAACTGGTCGGCGTTCGAGTGTCCGTGAACATTCCGCACCGCAGGATGGGAAAATCCGGCCAGCACCGTCATATCATTGCGCAGCGGCTCGAGCGGCTCGAGGCACTTGGTCAGCGTGAAGTTCTGCCCGCTGCCATGCGGAAACCAGCTCCAGTCCGCGTGGGCCGGATCTTCCGCGAGCGGCATGGGCACTCCATCGGGAATATAAAAACACGCGAGGCGTCGCCGTTTCTCCAGATTCTTCAGCTCGGCGGCGCTGGCGAGTGCGGCAAATGATTCAAACCAAGGCAGGGCCAGCGCGACGCCCGCTCCGCGCAGGAATCGACGACGATCAATGGTGGACAGGTCGGTTTTCATAGTGGGGTTTTGGCGGTGCGGCAGTCGGGGTTTCCTCGGCTAATTCGTCCTGAACAACTCACTGGTTACGATCAGCGTGATGAGTTCGCCGAGTCGATCCCCTTTGTTTCTGAATTTCATCGTAAGTTCATCGACGCTCGCCCGGTCACTAAACGTCAGCGGCCGTCCCAAGGCATAGGTGGTCAGTTTGTGCACCATCGCGTGGGCAAATTGATCCTGGCGGTCTGCGAGCAGGAAACGCTTCAGTCCATCGATACCCTCCAGTTTTTGCTTATTGAACAGGAGACTGGAGGCATCGACCGGTGCGCCTTTGATCTGGTCTCGCCAACTCCCGACGGCGTCAAAATTCTCCAAGGCAATTCCCCACGGATCGATTTTCGCGTGGCAGGGCATACAGGCCGCGTGACTGCGATGGTTGGCAATCCGCTCTTTCAACGTCATCTTCGCAATCTCCGGATCAGCCAGATCGATCTCGGGTACGGCCGGGGGCGGTGGCGGCGGAGGATCATTCAGCATGCGCTCGAGAATCCAAATTCCCCGCTTGAGCGGGTGCGAATCTTTCCCGTCCGAATTCATGGCCAACAGACCTGCCTGCGCCAATAATCCTCCTCGGCGATCCGCCGGGGTCAGCGACACCCGTCGAAATTCACTCCCGTGGATTTCGGGCAGTGCGTAGTGCCGCGCGAGGCGCTCATTAACCATCGCGTAGTCAGCATGCAGGAAATCTAAGACGCTGTGATTTTGCCTGAGTACTTCCCGGAAAAAGGCGATCGGCTCACCCTGCATCGCTTCTTTCAACTCGGAATCGAATTGCGGATAAACCGTCTTCTCGACGTCCAAAAAATCGAGGAGCTGCAGGCCGAGCCACTGTCGCACGAAGTGTTTGGCGAAACGCTCGCTCCGCACATCCGCCAGCATTCGTTGCGTCTGGGCGACCAGCACCGCCGGATCGTTCAGCTTTCTTTGCGCCGCCAAGCCCGCGAGCGCTTGGTCGGGCGTACTACACCAGAGGAACATGGACAACCGCGTCGCCAGTTCGTCATCCGACAGCCGCGTGATGCCACGGCTTTCCGGATCTTCCTGAATGAGATAAAGGAATTTCGGAGACGACAGCACGGTGGCGAGAACCTCGATCATCGCTGCCTGAAAATCATCACAGCCCGGGCGCAATCGGACGAACAACGCCATTTTTTGAGCGATCTCCGCGGCGGTTACGTCGCGCCGCCAAGCCCGCGGCAGGAAGCCCGCCAAGACCGCTCGTGCACGGGCCGTCTCGTCTCCCTCGTGCGCGGTCTCGCCAAACACGCGCCGGTGCGATGCCGGTGGCCACTGCTCGTAAACGGGGGCCGTCACTTCCAGATAATCGATCTGGATGTCGGCGCCGGTGCCGTGCTGAGAACCATGATACACGCTCTGGAGCACGAGGTATTCCGACGGATTTGGAAAGCCTCCCAAAGCTTTCACTCCACGAAACGGATTGCGGCGCAGCTCGCCCAAAGGAACGGTCCACTCGTAAAACTGCGGCTGGTCCGGCGGCGCCTGGATCGCGATATCGGGACTGCCGATACGCTCGGACGAACGGGAATTATTGCTGGGCTGAAAACCAAACTCGAGGCGGAGACTCGGAAAGCTTTTCCCCGTCGCAGCCACCCGGGCCGCGCGGGCTCGAACGTGCAGGGTGCCGGTGTCAGGCAGCGTATCGCCCAAATCAAATACCTGCTGTCGGTTGGCCGGTATAATCAGGACATGGGGCGAGACCGCGGGCACGTCCGGCCGGGTCGCGCTGGGTCGATAGGACATCTTTCCCCCTTGGTAGCTGTAAGTGGCTCGGGCGCCCGCACCGGTTTCCAAGTTTTTAAAATGGGTCCCGCGCGGATCGATTTTGGGCGCGATCACCGGTTTGGCCGCTCTCTGCTCAGGTGGACTCAGCGCTGGGGTGTCGCGCCCGCCCAAATTCATCGTAATCCCGTAGTGGCTGACCGCCGGACGTTCGCCCCGGACGGTGGCCTTGAGCAGCGCGGTGCGACCAAGTTCGCGGTAATACTCGAACTGTACGACCGACATTTGTAGCAGGTCCGAACTGTTCTCAAACCCCTCTTTGGTGCGAGTCTCTGGCGGCAGATCGGCGGCGAAATCGTAGGGCAAACCGAGCAGATCTTGTAGAGCGTAATTGTATTCGTAGCGCGTCATCCGGCGGAAGGATGAGTGCCCTTCCTCACTACGTCGCACCTGCGAAGCGACCTGAATTTCCATCGAAAGCCATTCCAGTATTTTGCTGCGATTTTCACCGGACAGCTCCGGTTCGTCCTTGGGCGGCATTTCGCCTTTGCTGAGCACCCCCGACACCTCCAGCCACCAACTGACATCCGGACCGCGGAGCAGATCGGGATTCAGGGTATCGACCCGGAAATTGGCTTTCTGCTTCTCCGCTCCGTGACACGTGAAACAGGTCTCCCGCAAAATGGGCTCAATCTCCCGGCGGAACACCGCAAGCTGGGGCTGCGAGGTTTCGCTCCCCACGGGCCGGACTGCGTGGTGCGAGAAACTCGAGCGCAGCGCACCGACCGCCTTGACCTCATCGAGTGTGGGGAGCGTCACACCCTGCGGCACGTTTCCGCTTCCCGGCAACGCGGGCGTGGGTTTCGGGGGCGTGACGCGATTCGGCTGCGCCGGGGCGAGCGTCACGCCTAGCAACGCCAACGCGAACAATGCAGCGCGTGGCTGCCTAGCGGGGGGCTTGGGTTTCATGGGGTACGGGCGTCTTATTAGATTCTGTGAAACTCGAGATTCTGCTGACAAGGAAACTCTCCTGACTGGTTCGACGTTTCCTATCCCATCGGTGGACGCCCACCGTGAACGTACGGGGCATTCAGAATTGAAACGTCTCCGTGATGACGTGATTACGGAGGCAGCAGATTTGCCCGAGCACGGCCACGATAGCGTTGGGCCTGCCGGAGATAGCAGGGGTGTCGGCGTCCGATTTCACAAACCGCGGCGTTGGCGCTGGACTAGCGCGAGCGCACTCTCACCACCGCCGGCTCCACCCACCGGCCGGGAAACAGCAGCATCCGCGGCGAGGTCGGCACGCCGAGTTCGTGGCTGTTGAGTTGGCTCACGACCAGATCGACGGCGTTCGCCGCCACCATGTCGTAAGCTTGGTCGACTCCGCCGATCTCCGGCGCGGTCGGCAGCCAGTGCAGATTATAAATCGGTCGCGCCCCCGCCTCATCGCCTCCCATCGCACGAAACTGTGCGAGCGTCGCGTGGTCGCTGACGACGACCGCATCGGGCTGGCTCTCCTTGATCCGTCGCGCGATCGCGCGGCGGTTTTCGGGCAGGCCGATCCACAACAACTCCGCCGCCGCGGCGCGAATCGGGTGAAACACCGCAAACGCGGCCTCCCACGCCCGGCGGGCCCGCTCGTTTACGCCGGCTTCGATGATCGCCATCGGGCGGCGGCAACCCGCTGCGGCGAGCTTTTCGAGCGTCATGCGCATGGCGAGATAGTGATGGTGTCCCGCGTTGTGCAGTTCCGGATTCCACCGTGCGCTGCCAATCACTGCGGGTGCAAACGACGACCACTCCAGATCGAGCGTCACATCCGTCTCGTGTATCACGGGGGAAAGGAGGAGGCCGACAATCCCCCGCGACTTTATCACTTGCGACAAACGCCGTTCGGTCATGCCGCGCTCGGCCGTCCAGAACTCCTCCAACCCATAACCCAACGCCTCGGCCCGCGCCTTGGCACCGAGAAAAACACGTTGAAGAAACGGATCTCTCGCCGACTCCGCGCGCGAGGTGTGCACCCAAACAAACGCGATGCGTTCGCCAGCCGCGACCGGGCGCGAATTGCGGATATGGGACATCAGCGCCGAGAAACGCGGGTTCGGCCGATAACCCAATTGAGCGGCGACTTTTTGCACCAACGCCCGTGTTTCCGGACGGATTCGCGGGTCGTCCCGCAGCGCATAGGAAACCGTGGCGAGACTACAGTCGGCGGCGCGGGCGATTTGTTGCAGGGTAATCACGACGAGGGGACGATGACACTGTTGAGGTCATTCGCCGGTTGCACCGAAGGCAATCTTGCTAATTGAAGGGTTTCAAAGAAACGAGGATGGCCTCCCCGTGGGTGCCGACTAAACGTCGCGAACCTCCCAAACCCTCAGGCCCGTTCCTGCCTCGCTTCCCCGTCGCCAGCATCCCTCCATCTATGCGCCCCTTTCGATGAGAACCTTACTTCGTTCCACCGTCCTCGCCGCCGTCGGAATATTAGCCGGTGCCCGCGCCGCCAATCCGGCCGATTCACGGCTCCTGCTTTGGTATGATCGTCCGGCGCAGTATTGGGAAGAGGCGGTGCCCGTCGGCAACGGCCGCATCGGGGCGATGGTACACGGCCGCTTTCGCACCGAACTCAAAACGCAACTCGCCGCACTCGCACCCTACCCCATCGGTCCCCACGGCCAACCAAAGCCGCGCCGTCGGTCCCGAGCATGTGCTCACCGCCCCCACCGGCCAGATTTACCGCATCACTGCAGCTCGCTGAAAAACGCGCCGCACTCGCCCTCTCCTATCCCAGTCAAACTCCCACGAATAAATTCTCGATGAAGCCCCTGTATCGGTCGTTCACGTTCCTCTGTCTTGTCGGTGCTCTCTGCGCCTTTGCTGCCGAACCGCCCGTGGTCGGGCCCGCCGCGCGGCTCACCGTCACGCCCTCGGGCGAGCTCGAAGTCGCGATGGTCGACGGCGCGGTCGCCCGGTTTGCCCCGGTCGTGGCCGTGTTAGCCGCACGGGCGAATCCGAATGTCGATATGCGCTGGGGGAAGTTTCCGGACGCCGCCTTGAGACTCAACGATACGGGCTCGCTCTACAACGTGCTGACGTGGGGTGCGAAAGACACCGGCGGGAAAGTCTCAACGGCGCACGTCGAGGACGGGTTCGACCCGACGGTTGATCGGGGCTACGGGGCCGGGCGCACCGCGAATCTCTTCGCTGCGGGCAAACTGAAGACCTTGCGTGCCAGCGCCAGCCGCTCCGACGGCAACAAAATCTCGTGGGACTTCCCCGCCGATGACACGGCCACCGTGCGGCTCGAACTCGATCTGCCGACGGACGGCACCGCGCCGCGCCTGCGGCTGAAGACGACCGTAAAAGCGGACGGATGGTATTCGTTCGGCTACGTGGGCGCACCCGAGACTCCGGCCAACAAAGTCGAGGAGCTTTGGCAGCCGCTCATCTACAACGAACGGCGTTTTCCGCATGAATCCTTTCTCGAGGCCGCCTACCGCTGCCCGCTGCCGACCACGTTGGTCACTCATGGCGGCGTGACGACCGGCGTGCTGGCCGACCCCGCCGAGTATCCATTTCAACCGCTGCCGAATTTCGCGAACTCGCGCTTCGGCGTCGCCCTGCGCAACGCCCGCGGCCTCGCGCAACCGATGCTCTTCGCCCCGCTGCTCGGAGGAGCTGGTTCGAGCATGAAGGCCGGTGAGACGCGCGAGTTCGTCATGCGGCTGGTTGTCGCCAAGGCGAATCTCTCCACCACCTTCGAACGCATCGCCCGTGAACTCTACGGCTTCGCCGACGTGCGCCACAATGCCCTCGGTTCGCTCAACGCCACGTTTGAGCGCATGCTCGAATTCGGCCTGAGCGACTATGCCAAATTCAACTCCGACCTGCGCGGATTCGCCTACGACACCGATGTGCCCGGCGCAGTGAAGAACGTCTCCGCCCTTCATCCGCTCGGCCTCGCCCTCGTCACCGACCGCCCGGAGATCTATACGCGGCTCGCGCGCCCATTGATGGAATATTTCGTGTCCCGCGAGCGCTTCCTCTTTACGACCGATCCCAAGGTAAAAGGGCAGTCGGCCTCTTCGCATCTGCGCGGGCTGGGCGCGCCACTCACCGAATACGCGAATCTCTACGCGATGTCGGGCAAACGCACCCCGTTCTTCCGCACCTCCGCCGAGAGCTTGTTCGGCCGGGACCGCGTCCTGAATCTCCAAGGCAATATTCGCGGCGACAACTGGTCCAACGCCCTCGGCCTTTACCGTGCGACGGGGGAAAAACACTGGCTCGACCACGCCATCAAGGATGCCGACGCCTATCTCAAAACCCGTGTCGGGGTGCGTGCGGCGGACTATTCGGACCCCGATTCCCGCGGGTTGTTTTTTTGGACGGCGTTCACCCCGCAGTGGATCGAATTGTTTGAACTCTACGAAGAAACGCGGCTGCCGCGTTTCCTCGCCGCCGCTCATGCCGGCGCCCGCGACTACGCGCAGTTTGTCTGGCTCGCGCCGCGCATTCCCGCCGGCGACGTCCGCGTAAACGAAGACGGCCTGGCGCCGGCCTACCGGTCCGGACCGCGTTTCCCACGGATCAAGGCCGAGCCCGAAACCGCGCCCGCGTGGCGCACCTCCGAGATCGGCCTCACCAGCGAGTCGGCCCCGACCAGCAAAGGTGCCCGCGGCATTCTCCTCGCCTGCTACGCACCGTGGATGCTGCGCATCGCTTCACTCACGAACGATGCGTTTCTCCACGACATCGCCCGTTCCGCCATCATCGGCCGCTACACCAGTTTTCCCGGTTACCATATCAACACCGCGCGTACGACCGCCTACGAGAAACCGGACTTCGCCCGGCGCGGAAAAGACGAACTCAACTCGGCGACGTCGATTCACTACAATCACATCTGGCCGCACATCGCGTTGCTGCTCGACTACCTCGTGGCGGACGCGTTTGCGAAGTCGCGCGGCGCCATCGATTTTCCCGCGCGCTACGCCGAGGGTTACGGCTACCTGCAGCAACGCGTGTTTGGCGATCGCCCCGGCAAGGTCTACGACGAAAGCGGCCTTTATCTGTGGATGCCGCGCGGCGTGCTCACCGTCGATCACCGCGAACTCAATTACGTGATGGCTCGCGGCACCGACAAGGTAGCCATCGCACTCACCAACCAGTCGAAGTCCGCGGTCAAATCCCACGTGACGCTCTCGCGTGAGCGCATCGCGCACGTCCGAGGGGCCAACGCGAAAGTGACCGTCTGGGAGAACAACCGGCGGGTCCGCGAGGTGCCATTGGCGGCCGACGGCCGCATCGCCGTCGACGTCGCGGCGGAGGGCATCACCACACTGATCATCAGTGGCGTGAAACCGCGCGTGGAGTTTCAGGACCAGATTCTCGGCCGCGCCGCACGTCTCCCGGCGGAAAGTGTCGTCGACCTCGGCTGGCGCGGCGCGCGCGGCGTCGTGCTCTCATTCGGCGCGGGTGAACTCACGAGTGCTTACGTTTACCTGCCCGATCAGGAGCGCGTCGTGACGAAGTGCACGGTCCACTATCGGCAAGGCGAGGGTGAGTTCCGCACCTTGACGGACGCATCGTATCCCTACGATTTCACGCTGCCCGTTGCGGGCGACGCTCCCTTGGAGTTCTGGTTTGAGACTCAGTCAGGCGCCGGGCAGGCGGAAAAATCTCCGTTCGGGCGTCTGCTCCTGAAATGAAAACACGGTTCGCGCTCATCCTCGCCCTTCTGGTCTCGGCCGTCCGGTTGTCGGCCGCGACGACACCCCTTTTTGACGGCAAGACCTTCGCCGGTTGGGAGGGCGACATCGGGAGTGTTTGGCGCATCGAGGACGGTGCCCTCGTGGCAGGCTCCCAGGAAAAGAGGCAGGAGAAAAACAACTTTCTCGCCACCACGCGGCGTTACGCGGATTTCGAACTCACGCTGCACTGGAAGCTGGAGGGCGCCGAGCGCTCCGCAAACGCCGGCGTGCAGTTCCGTTCAAAGCGAGTCCCCGGCAGCCACGAGGTGTCCGGCTACCAGGCCGACATCGCGGTGCGCTACGACGGCTCGCTGTATGATGAAAGCCGCCGGAAGAAGATGCTGGCGACGCCCCCGCCCGAAGTGCTGGCCAAAGCGCAGAAACCGCTCGGTCAGTGGAACGAGACCCGAATTCGCGCCGAAGGGCCGCGCATCCGGATCTGGCTCAACGGGGTCCAGACCGTCGACTACACGGAGACCGAAGCCGGCATCGACACCTCCGGCATCATCGCCCTGCAGATCCACGGCGGCGCGCCTTCCATCGTGCGTTACAAGGACATCGCGATCGAGGAACTGCGCCCGGCTGTGACCCGGCAAACGGAATTCAAGCTGCGGCCCGGCGACACCGTGGTGCTCGTCGGCGGCGCGAACCTCGAGCGCACGCGGTTCAATGCCTTTCTCCAAACGCATTTGCTCGCCGCTCCGGAAGCGCCGTCGCTCCGGGTGCGCAATCTTGCCTGGGAAGGCGACACGGTGTTCGAGCAATGGCGCGATGTAAACTTCCCGGGCATCGCGCAGCAGCTGGCGCAGGTCGGCGCGACGGTGGTGCTCGTGCAGTTCGGCCAGATGGAAGCGCTTGGCGGCGCGGAGAAACTGCCGGACTTCGTGCAGGCCTATGAGAAGCTCCTCTCGCAGATCGAGCACGCATCGCGGCGTGTCGTGCTCGTCTCGCCGCTGCCTTTCGAGCATCCGCAACGCTCGCTGCTGCCCGACCTCACGCGGCACAACGCCGATGCGAAACGTTATGCCGACGCCGCGCGTAACGTCGCCGCGCAGCGCGGGCTGACGTTCGTCGATCTCTTCACTCCGCTTGCCGCGCGACCCAAGGATGCGCCAAAGCTCACAGACAATGGCCTGCATCTCCACGAGCGCGGGCATGAAGTCGTCGCCGATGAAATCGCTCGTCAACTCGGCCTCACGTCGAATCGGGTAACTTCGCGTGAACGCCTGCGCGGCGCGGCATTGGAGTTCGAGCGGCTGTGGTTTGATTCGTGGCGGCCGATGAACTGGGACTTCCTGCACGGCGCGCACACCAACGTGGCCTTCAGCCGGAGCTGGCAGGATGGCAATCAGCGCATCTTCCCCGACGAAATGAAGGAATTCCTTCCCATTCTCGCTGCCGCCGAGGCCAACATCGCACGAGCACTCGCAGGCGAGCCAACCCAACCCATCGTGCCGCCCAGCAGCCTTCCCGTCGGGGCGCCGTCCGTGAAGGCGCAGACGCCCGAGGAAGAACTCGCGACGTTCGAAGTGCATCCCGACTACGCGGTGAATTTGTTCGCGTCGGAGCGCGACGGTGTCGGCAAAGTCGTGCAGATCCGCTGGGACGAGCGCGGGCGCTTGTGGGCGCTGTGCATCCCCGATTATCCGCAGGCCAAGCCAGGTGTGCGCCCCAGGAACCAGCTCGTGATTTGCGAGGACACGAATCACGACGGACGCGCGGACAAGTTCCAAATCTTCGCCGATGAACTGGAAATGCCGCTCGGCTTTAAACTGGGCGATGGCGGCGTATATCTCGCCGCGAGCACCGGGCTGTGGCATTTGAGAGACACCACGGGCGGCGACCGGGCGAACGCACGACGGCTCGTGCTCGGCGGCTTTGGCACGGGCGATTCGCATCAGACCATCAACTCGCTGAGTTGGGGATTCGGCGGCGAGCTGTGGTTCACGCAGGGCAACGCGATCTACTCGCGCGTGGAGACGCCCTACGGCATCGAGCGCCACGACAAGGCCGGGCTGTGGCGGCTGCGTCCACGCACGGGCCAGCTCGACACGTTCTTCAACGCCTCCAGCGCGGGTGCGAACAACTGGGGCGTTCTCACCGATGACTTCGGTCAGGTCTTCCACAAAGAAGCCGCGGGCAATGGCGGCTACTACTCCGTGCCCGGTCTGGTGCGCACGGCACAGCCGGTGAACGCGAAAGCCCTGAACTTGTTCGTTTCGCGCGCATCCAAAACCGTGGGCTTCGACCTCATTCACACCCGCCACTTCCCCGATGAGTTGCAGGGCTCAGTCGTCATCGGCGGCGTGTATGACAACACGCTGCAACTTCATCAATTCGGCCTCAAGGACGGTGCTTACTGGAGCCGGCACGACATCAATATCATCCAGACCAAGAACAAAGCCTTCCGCCCCTGCGACGTGCGGCTCGGACCTGACGGCGCCGTGTATTTCGCCGATTGGTATAACCTCATCGTCGGCCACTATCAGGCCTCTTATCGCCACCCCGACCGCGATCTCGTGCACGGCCGCATCTGGCGAGTGGTGCGCAAAGGCCGCCCGCTGGCTCAGCCCGCGCCACTCGCCGGCGCAAGTTTCAAGACGTTGTTCGAGCAACTGGATTCGCCTGAGCGCTGGGCGAAATATCAAGCGAAGCGGCTCCTGTTTGAGCGCGCCTCCAAAGAGGTAACTGCGGCCCTCGACGCCTGGGTCGCCGATCTCAAACCCGGCTCCGCCAAAGACGAATACCGCCGCCTCCAAGCCCTCGCCGTTTACGAAGCCCACGAAACACCGCGCCCAGCGCTGCTGCAGTCGCTGCTGCGCTCGCCCGATGCACGGATCCGCGCCTATGCCACGCGCACGCTTTCGACGTGGGCACGGGCCGGCGCACTGGCGGAGGCGCTGCCGTTGCTTGAGCGGCAGGCCACCGATGAAGACCCCATCGTGCGCCTCGAAGCCATTGTCGCCGCCAGCTACTTCCCCGATGTCCGCGCCATCGCTGTGGCTGCACGCACGCTGGACCGCTCCTTTGGCCCCTACCATCAGCACGCGCTCACGAAAACACTCGCGGCCACGCGAGCCCAGTGGTCCGCCGCGCTCGCCGCCGGCACACTGCACTTCGACCAGGATGACCACCTGCTCTTTGTGCTGCAAAATGGCGGGCTCGACCAAGCCAGTGAGCTGATGCGCCAACACATCGAACGCACCAGCGATACCGCCAGACAGAGCGCGTGGCTGAAGGCACTCGCCACCATCGGCAACGCGAACGACCTCCGCTTCGTCTTCGAACGTGGCGCCGTGAACGCCACCGTGCTCCAGGCGCTGGCCGAGTCACCCGCCGCGCGCCGTCATCGTTTGAAAGACACGGGCCCCGCGCTCGAAGCGCTCATCCGTGGTCACGATGAGGCTGTGCGTATCCAAGCGGTGCGACTCGCTGGAGTATGGAAAGTGGCGCCACTCGCCGGACGCATCCGCGCCATCGCCGTCGACGCTGCGACCCCGTTGGCGATGCGCAAAGCCGCGCTCGCGGCGATGGGCGACCTCGCGGGGACGGCCGCGGTGCGGGAGTTGCTGGAGGTCGCGAACCGGTCCGAGTCCGCCGAGGTGCAAAGGGTGGCGTTCGACGCGCTCGTCAGCGCCAGTCCGGCCGAGGCGGCGCAGCTGGTCCTCGCCAGTATTCGTGTCGCCAAACAACCGCAGGATGTCTCCACCCAGCTCAAGTCGATCCTCGCCACCGTCGAGGGCGGCACGGCCCTCGGCCGTGCCTTGATGGATCTCCAGGCCGCCGCCAACGCGGTCGTGGCGCCGGCGCGAGGCGTCCTTTCGCCGGCCCAAGCGCGGTTCATGCTCCAGGCTCTCAACCGCACCGGCCTCACCACCGCGCGAATTTCGTCGCTCCTCATGGCCATCGCCGGAATCGACGCGGCGGTGCCCACCTACACGCAGGAATACGTGGCACTCATCGTCCAGCGCGCTAAGTCGGAGGGCAACGCCGCCGAGGGCCGCAAGATCTATGATCAGACGGGCTGCGTCGCCTGCCATGCGGTCGGCGGCACCGGCGGCAAAATCGGCCCCGATCTCTCCGCGCTCAGCCGCGGCCTGCCCATCGACATGATTGTCACCGAAGTCGTCTGGCCCGCCCTCAACGTGAAGGAAGGCTACGAGGCCGCCACGGTCACGATGAAGGACGGCACCGTCGTCACCGGCTTCAAGCAGACCGAAACCGCCGACACCCTCGCCATCCGCGACATGACCAGCGGCGAGGTGAAAACCATCCAGCGCACCGAGACCGCGAAAATCCAAACCGGCGGTACGGTCATGGCCGACGGCCTCACTGCCACTTTGACCGAGCAGCAACTCGCGCATCTGATTCGCTATCTTTCGGAACTCGGAAACTGAAGCCACGCCGCGACCCAACCCGATGAAATCCACGCCCGCTCGTTCACCTCTACCCGTGTTCTTTGACGCCTTCAGCGGGATGACGGCTGCAATTCGGGACGATCGCTCGGCCCATTTTTTCCGATGGATGAAGTCCGCGGGCACCACCTTCGGCCGAGCGGTCCTCGCCTCGCCTGCGCGCCCGCCCCGCCGAAATATGCTCACGTTCGCCGCCGCCCTGGTGGTTGCGTTCCTCACCGCCGGCGCCGCGGTCGAGGCGACGGCCGCCGATCGGCTCGCTGTCGGCTTCGCTTCGCCGCCGACAGACGCGCGCCCGCTCGTGTGGTGGCATTGGATTAACGGCAACATCACCAAGCATGGCATCGAGGCCGACCTCGCCGACATGAAGCGCGTCGGGATCGCGGGTGTGCAGATGTTCGACGCGAGCATCTACCTGCCGCCTGGTCCCGTCCGCTACGGCACCGATCAGTGGCACGAGCACGTACAGCACGCGATCGCCACGGCGGACAAACTAGGCTTGGAATTTCACCTCATGAACACGCCCGGCTGGTCCGCCAGCGGCGGCCCGTGGGTCACGCCCGAGCGCTCGATGAAGAAACTGGTGTGGAGCGAAACAGCGGCGACCGGCGGCGGCGCGATCACGCTCGCCGTCCCGCCACCGAAGATCGAGCCACTTAAATTCCGCACCCCGCCCGCGAAAAAGATGGAGAATTTTTTCCGCGATATCGTCGTGCTGGCCGTTCCGGCCGCATCCACCCGCCGCACTCCCGACTGGGAATTCAAGACCAAGCTCAAGGAGAAGTCGCTCACCGCTGCGCCACTCGACCCGGATGCCACCGGCTGCATCTCCCGCGCCCAAGTGATCGACCTCACGGCGGACTTCGATGCCGCCACTGGCACGTTGCGCGCCACGCTCCCGGCCGGCGAGTGGACGATCTTACGTTTTGGATTCACCTCGACGAGTTCGACGAACCATCCCGCCGTGCCCGAGGGCCACGGCCTGGAGATCGACAAAATGGACGCGGACGCCGTGTCGTTCTACTTTGATCAGGCGCTCGGCCGCATTTTGCGCGAGGCCGGCCCGCGCGTCGGCCGCACGCTCAAAGGACTGCTTTTCGACAGCTTCGAGGGCGGCCCGCAAAACTGGACGGACACGTTCCCCGCGCAGTTCCGCGCGCTGAAGGGCTACGATTTCGTGCCGCTGCTGCCCGTGCTGACGGGGCGCGTGGTGGAAAGCCCGTCGTTCACCGAGGCCGCGTTACGTGATTTCCGCGGAGCGGTTGAGGAACTCATCGCGAAAAACTATTTCGGCACGATGCAGCGGCGCGCGCACGAGCGCGGGATGGTAGTTTACGCCGAGGCGCAGGGTGGACCGCTGAATCCGGTTTCGGCGAATGAGTATGTCGATGTGCCGATGAATGAATTCTGGATGCCCGACACCGCACCGCGTTTTCCGCGCATCAAGCTCGTCGCGTCCGTCGCCAATGTCCTCGGCCGCCCGCTCGTCGCCGCCGAAGCGTTTACCGCCAAGCCCGAAGACGGCCGTTGGCTCGCGACGCCCGCCACGCTCAAGGATCCCGGCGACTACGCGTGGACGGCCGGCATCAACCGCTTCATTTTGCACCACTACGTGCACCAACCCACCGACGACGGCCCCGGCTTCGGCCTCGGCCGCTACGGCACGCACTTCGGCCGCCTCAACACCTGGTGGCCGCTCGCCGGCGCGTGGATCGACTACGTCGCGCGCGGGCAGTTTTTGCTCCAGCAGGGCCGCACCGTTGCCGACATCTGCTTCTTGCAAAACGAAGATCACGGCTACGCCTACCCCGGCGACATGGTGACTACGCCGGCCGGCTACGACTTCGACATCGTTTATCCCCGCCACCTCGTCACGATGACGTGGCGCGATGGCGCGCTCACGCTTCCGACGGGGCCCGCGTATCGCGTGCTCATGCTCCCGGAGAACTGGTCCGCCGATCTCGCGACGCTGCGCAAACTCCGCGACCTCGCGCGCGCCGGTGCCCCCATCTTCGGCCGCGCGCCGGTCGTGCCCGCAGGAGTTCGCGACTACGAGGCGCTCAGAGAATTCGCCGCGCTCGTGCGCGAGTTGTGGGAAGCTCCCCGCCCGCTGATCCGGCGCGCGGCCCTGCCCGCTGCGCTCGGTGAAATCGGTCTCGCGCCCGACGTGATGCTGCCGGCCGCACCGGCGGGAGGCGAACTCCGCTTCATTCACCGCCACACGCCCGACGCCGAAATCTATTTCGTTTTCAATCACTCGGATCGCGACGTCGCCGGCGACTTCACCTTTCGCACGACCGGCCGGCAGCCCGAACTTTGGAACGCCGTCACCGGCGCGCAGGCCGATTCCCCCGGCTATCGTGCGACGGCCACCAGCACTACGGTGCCGCTCCAGCTTGAGCCCCACGGCTCCCGGTTTGTGATTTTCCGTCGCCCGCTTCTAACCCCGCGGGCTGATGCTCCGAAGACTGCGGTCGCTGCGACGCTGCCGATCGCCGGACCGTGGCGCGTGGTGTTCCACGACGGCCGAGGCGCTCCGTCCAACGCGACGTTTGCGACCCTCGCATCGTGGACGGAACACGAAAACTCCGGCATCACGTTCTACTCCGGCACCGCCACCTATCGCACGACCTTCGCCGTTCCATCTACCAACCTCCGCGCCGGCGCCGCCGCCACCCTCGACCTCGGCACGGTCGCCGATCTCGCCGAAGCCAGGCTCAACGGCGCGCTCATCGGCACGCTTTGGCAGCCGCCGTTTCGCGCCGAGGTCACGCGCCACCTGCGCGCCGGCGACAACACACTCGAGGTCCGCGTCGCCAATCGCTGGATCAATCGCATCATCGGCGACGAGTCCCTCAGCACCGAACTTCGTTATCAGCCCGAGGGGAAAAATAAGTTCACCGACGGAAAAATCGAGGCGCTCCCGGCTTGGCTTTACGACCGCACGCGCCTCGGCGAACGCCAGCGCCACAGCTTCACGACGTGGAAACACTACGAGGCAAAATCTCCGCTCGTCCCCGCCGGCCTGCTCGGCCCGGTCAAGATCGATTGGACAGCGCCAGCGCCGTAGCTCGGGCCAGCACACCTTCGTCCAATCAATTTCAATACCCATACCCGATGAATCCCCAACGATCCTTCACTTCCTCTGTGCCCAATGGACCGCGTATTTCCGTCCGACGGGTTGTTTGGAATCTGTTCGCGTCGCTCTTTTTTATTCTTGGCGCTCAGGCCCAATCGTCTGGCGAGCCCATGGGCGCGGTCCAAGGCACCGTGTCCAACGCGGTGAGCGGTTCCCCGCTCGGCCGCGCTAAAGTGACCATCCGAGGCACGACCCAGGAGACACTGACGGACGACGACGGCAGGTTTTATCTCCGAGGAGCCCCGGCCAAGGAGATCGAGTTGGAAGTTTCCTATTTGGGATTCGGGTCGCAAACGTCACGGGTGACGGTGCCGCCCGGCGGACAGGTTGCGCAGGATTTCCAGCTCAGTCGCCAGGGAACCGACCGGCGCGATGCGGAGGGCCAGACGATTGTGCTGGAGCAATTTCAGGTGGTCGCGGAACAGACCATGAGCGGCCAGGCGGTCGCGATGAACGAGCAACGCCATGCGGCCAATATCAAGAACGTGGTCTCGTTTGATGAACTCGGTGACCGCGGCCAGGAAAACATCGGCGATTATGTGCGCTTCCTCCCCGGTGTCACCATTCTGGACGACGGCACCAATCCCGGTCGGATTGCGCTGGGCGGTTTTCCCGCGGAAATGTCCAACATTCAGATCGACGGCATGGACGTGCCTGCCACCGGCATTGGCGCGACCAGCAGTCGCACCGCGGCGCTGCAGGACGTGCCGATCCTGAACATCGAACGCGTGGAGGTCTCCAAGGTGCCCACGCCCGACCTGCCAGCTGCCGGCTTGGGCGGATCAATGAACCTGATCGCGAAGACCGGAGTGGGCCTCAAGCGCCCGGTCGGTCGCTACCAAGTGTATCTGAATTTCGACAACGTGGACGGCTTGAATTTCAACGGCGGTTCGCAGCAACCGCACGACCGAGCGTCGCCGCGCCACAAGGAGCCCTCGTTCAGCCTGAGCTACGCCTTCCCGGTGGGGAAGACGCTCTCGGTCAGCCTGGGGGGCTCGCGCTCATGGCGCCAGCGGCCGACAGACGACACGCCCTCCGAGGTCGCCTTTTGGAACCTCAAGAAGACCTATTTGGCAACCGGCGCGCCGAAGGATTTGGCGCTTGCGATCACGCAGTGGCGGCAGGAGGCCTCGATCTCCCGGAGCGAGAATCTCCAGCTCGGCCTCGATTGGCGGCTGACCACCCACGACACCCTCAGCCTGCAGGTCCAGGAACGCTCGGTGCTCGAAAAGAAGGCCCAGAGCTTCATGACCGCTCGCGTGAACGCCGGCTACGACGCGATCGGCAATGCGGATTACACCCAAAGCCGCGGTGCGACCGGTAGCTTCGAAATGGGCACCCTCAATCCGTCAAATTTCGACGCGACTACCGACACCAGCATGCGTTCGCTGAAGTATCAGCATCGCGGCCAGGCGTGGAACATCGACGCGCAGGCCTCCTACTCTGCCGCCGACCGTGAGCGCAGCAGCATCGGCAAGGGCTACTTCAACGGCGTCCTGGCCAGCGTCCTCGCCGCCAACATCCGCGGCGACGGCATCGGGAAGGGTGCGAGCATCGGACCAGAAACCTATACGATCACCCGCGCCAACGGCACGCCGGTCGATCCCTTCAACGCCAACAACTACACGCTCGGCACGGCGAATGAGGAGTATGCCCTGTATCAGACGGACCTCACGGCTGGGCGTCTGAACGTGAGCCGCGCGATCGGCCGGAACCTCACGCTCAAGATCGGCGGCGCTTTCAACCGTCTCGACAAGGACGACACCCGTCCGGTCAAGAACTACACCTTTGTCGGCCGGGCCGCCGGTCAGACCGCCGTCTCGCTTTATGACCTCGTGGACGATTCGATCGACGTGAAAGTGAACGGGAACCCAGTGCGCTGGATCAGCCCGGTGAAGGCCTATGATCTCTTCGTGCAACATCCGGAGTATTTCACGCTGAACACTACTCATATCCAGAACCGCGCGCAGAATTCCAAGCGGATGCTCGAGGATATCCTGGCCGGCTATTTCCGGTTCGATCTGCGCCTGCTCTCCGGCCGGCTGAACTTCACCGGCGGTGCCCGATATGAGAAAACCGATCTCAAAGGCTGGAGCCTGAAGCGCGACAACTTCGCCATCTACCAGCGGGATGCAGCGGGAAAACTGCTACTCACGAGCACGGGCGCGTTGATTCCCATCACCAACAACGCCGAGGAGCGGCTCAGGCTGATCAATCAGGAGCGCGGAAGCTTCGAGAGCCAGGGCTACGGTGGGCTCTATCCCAGCCTCAACGCCAATTACGCGATCACCGACAACCTCGTGGCGCGGGCCGCCTATGCGCGGACGCTCGGCCGTCCGGACGTGCAATACGTCGTGGCGGGAGTCACGGTGCCCGTTCCCACCGACACCAATGCGACGACGGCCGACATTATCGTAGTCGGCAATCCCAGCCTGGAGCCTTGGACCGCGGATAGTTTTCACCTGTCCCTCGATTCCTATCATCTTAAGGGCGGATTCGGTTCCATCGGAGTCTATCAGAAGAGGGTCAGTAATTTCTTCGCCCAACGCGGCCGGCCGGCCACCGCGGCAACGCTTGAGGCCTACGGCATCCCGGAGGGCGACATCGCCTATATGTTGGCCGATAACTGGGTCGTGCGCCGCTGGGAAAACGTCGGTGACGCCACCCTGAATGGCGTCGAGCTGAGCTACCGCCAGGATCTGCTGTTTTTACCGTCATGGCTGCAACTGGTGCAGGCTTGGGTGAACTACACGCATCTGAAGGTGGGTGGACCCAATGCGGCGGATTTCGTGGGTTTCAGTCCGGATACTCTGACGGCGGGGTTGAACTACATCCGGCCGCGCTTTTCCGTCCGGCTGACTGCAGCCTATCAGGCCGAAACGAAGCGGGCGGAAGTGGTGGTGATTCCCGGCACCTCGGCCGAAGGGTTCATCCCGCAGTCCACCTATGAATATCAAGCCGCCTACACCCGCTACGGCATCAGCGCGGAATACGCCCTGAGCAAGAAATTCGCGCTCTACATGAACTGGGACGACGTGTTCGCCAAGGACCGCTTGGTGTATCGCCGGGCCCCGGATACGCCGGCCTTCGCCCAAACCGCCCAACGCTACGTCAGCCCTTCCTATATCGTAATCGGAGTGAAGGGCAGTTTCTGACGGCTCACTCACAACCCCAAAATCACCCATGAAGAGATCGACCCCGATACTGTTAATCGGCCTCGCAGCCTCGCTCGGTGCCGCCGAGGTGCCCCGTTTTGAAGCGGACGTACTTCCGGTGTTGTATCGTCACTGCTTCAGCTGCCACAGCGAGAAACAGGCGAAACCCAAGGGCGGCCTACGGTTCGATTCGGCGGCAAGTCTCGTTGACGCCGCGGTCATCACGCCCGGCAAGCCCGACGAGAGCGAACTGCTGCAGCGCGTGTCGCTCCCGCACACCGATGAAGATGTGATGCCCCCGCTGAAAGGGGGCGCGCAACCGCTCTCCGAGGCCGAGCGGGCGTTGCTCCGCGCGTGGATCGCCGACGGGGCAAAGCTGGACGGATGGGTGAAGTTTCAGCATCGCGAGGCACCACTCGGTGAGCCCGGCGCGCCGGTAGCTCGCACGGCGGTGCCGGTAGTCGCCCGCCACGTGGATGCCTTGATCGATCGCCACCATACGGCCAAGGGCACCACGTTGAACGCGCCCGCCAGCGACGAGGTGTTTCTGCGCCGCGTCTACCTGGACGTCGCCGGCCGCATTCCAAGTCTGGAGGAAAGCACGCGCTTCCTCGCCGACACCCGCGAGGACCGGCGGGCCCGGTTGATCGACGCGCTGCTCGCCGGCGAGGGCTATGTGAGCCACACGTATAACTGGAAGGCGGACCAGCTCCGCCTCAACCCGCGGGCGCTGGCCGGCGGGCAACCGGCGTGGCTCTACGACGACTGGGTGAAGGACACCATCCGCCAGGGCCTGCCGCAGGACGGGATGGTGCGCCAGCTCATCACCGCCAAAGGCTACCTCTGGGAAAACGGCGCGGCCGGATTCTACCTGCGCGATCTCGGCATGCCCCTCGACCACGCCTCCAACCTCTCGCGCATCTTCCTCGGCACGCGCATGGAGTGCGCCCAGTGTCACGACCACCCGCTCGAGCCCGTGACGCAGAAGGATTTTTTCCAGATGGCGGCCTTCACCGCAGGCGTGTCCAACCTCAGCAGTCCCGGCGGCTATTCCAATGACAACGTCACGCAGTGGCCGGAGATCAAAGCCCGCTTGGCGCGAATGGACGCAGATAAAGCGCTGCAAGATGGCGTGAGCCGCGCGATCTCTCCTCTGAAGCGACTCACGAAGGATACGGAAAAACCGCTCACCTTTCCGGCGACGTATATCTACGACAAATCGGTGCAGGGCCACCCCGTGGCTCCGCGCACGCTCTTTGGCGATGAGGCTCCGGTCATCGACGGCGACCGCCGCCGGGCCTTTGCGGAGTGGATCACGTCGCCGCGCAATCCGCGATTCGCCAAGAACGCCGCCAACCGGCTCTGGAAACGCGTCATGGGCGCCGGCCTGATCGAGCCCGTGGACAGCCTCACGGCGCTGCCGCATCCGGAGCACCGCGAGCTGCTCGAATTTCTCACGTCCGCGCTGATCGGCTTTCGTTTCGACGAGCGGGCGTTCCTCGCCGTGCTGCTGAATACGCGGCTGTATCAGAGCGAAGCCGTGCGCGAGCGACCCGAGCCCGGGTCGGCCTTCGGGTTGCACGGACCGCTGCTGCGGCGACTATCGGCCGAACAAATCTGGGACTCGCACCTCGTGCTCCTCGTGCCGGATCTTGATGAACGCAAATCCGCCGTGCGCCACGAAGGCTCACTTTTGAATCCGGCGCGGTTACGCCGGCTCACCACCATGAACGCCGATGAGATTATCGCGCGGTCCCGCGACGAAATGGCCTACCGCGTCCGCCGGCGGGAACACACGCTCCGGCTCGCAGAACAGAAGAAAGAACTCGCCGCCGCCCAGGCCCGCGGGAATGCCGCCGAAGTGCAGCGCGTGCAGGCCGGCCATGCGCGGGAGAACGAAAACTTTTTCAGCCCGGAATTGCAGGCGTTGGAAATGGGCGATGCCCAACCGGCACCTGAAACCGATCCGCGCTGGCAATCGCTGCCACGAAATTTTCTGCGCGCCTCGGAGATTCCGCTGCCGTTGCCGCTCGGCCATTTCCTGCGCCAGTTCGGCCAGTCGGATCGGCGCGAGATCGACGCGTTCAACCGCGATCCCAATACCACGCACGCCCTGGCGTTGATGAACGGCGAACTCGCCGCGCGCGTCCTCGCACCGGATTCCCTTCTGCGCCGCCAGTTGGCCTCCGCCGATGGACACAGGGACCGAATGACCGCGCTCATCTATCGCGCCCTCCTCGTGCGCTCTCCGAGCGACGGCGAACGTTCGACCATCGCGAGCCTCACGGCGACGAGCCTCACGCCGGTGGAGGACATGATTTGGGCGCTGCTGAACTCGCCCGAGTTTCTCTTCCAACGTTAACCGCCCTTTCCCCAGCCCCCATGAAATCAATCGTCACCGACCTATCCCGCCGCGCGTTTGTCGAACGCTTCGTCAAAACTTTTCTGGGCGTGAGTCTGCTGCCGGGCCTGAGTGCCTTGCGGGGCGCCGGCGCGCCAGCCCGCGCCCCGGCCAAGAGCATTATCTTTCTTTACCTGCGCGGGGGACTTTCGCACATCGACACCTTTGATCCGAAGCCCGGCCGCCCCGAGATGGGCGGCGTGAACGCCATCGGGACCACTGCGGACGGCGTGCAGGTCTCCGAGTGGTTTCCGCAGATGGCGCGGCAGATGCACCATGTTTCGCTCGTGCGCTCCATGACCTCGACGCAGGGTATCCACGAGCTCGGTACCTACTCGGCGCATACCAGCCACTTCATGACCCCGACGATCCGGCACCCGTCGCTCGGCTCGTGGGCCGCGAAACTGCTCGGATCGCAAAACCGGTTTCTGCCGGGCAACGTCCTCATCAACGGTAGCCCGCAGCACCCTGGCAGCGGTTACTTCCCCGCTCACCTCGCCCCGCTGCCGATCGTTGATCCGGGCGCGGGCTTGCAAAACTCCGTGCTGCCCGCCGCGGTGAGCGAGGCGGATTTCAACCGCCGCGCCGCGCTCGCGCGCGCCATCGGCAGTCACTTCGTGCAGCAGACGCCGCACCGCGACGCCGCCGCCTATCTCAAAGTTCATCAGGAGGCCGCCGCTCTCATGAAGAGCGAAGATCTCAAGGTCTTCGACATCACGCGCGAAGACGCAAAGACGCAGGCGGCCTACGGTGCGCACACGTTCGGCAAGGGCTGCCTGCTGGCCCGCCGTCTGGTCGAGGCAGGCGTGCGCTTCATCGAGGTCGAGGACGATCAGAACTGGGACACGCACAACGATCAGATCAAATCCATGCGCCTCATGACGCCCTCGGTGGATCAGACGATGGCCGCCCTCCTCGCAGATCTCCATCAGCGCGGTCTCCTCGCGAGCACGCTCGTGGTCATGGCGACGGAGTTCGGCCGCACGCCACAGATCAGCACCGTCACCGCCGGGCGCGGGCATCATCCCGGTGTGTTTACGTGGTGGCTGGCCGGCGGTGGCGTGAAAGGCGGCTATGTCCACGGCCAGTCCGACGCCATCGGCGAACACGTCGCGGAGAATCCCGTCACCATGCCCGATCTCAACGCGACGGTGGCAATGGCCCTCGGCATGGACATCGGCCATATCGAGCATTCGCCCTCGGGCCGGCCCTTCACCGTGGCCGACAAGGGCCAGCCGGTGACCGCGCTTTTCGCCTAGTTCCGCCTTCGTCACGTTCTCTTCCCTGTGCACCCAGCAACTACATCACTTCGCGCTCTGGTCTGTTCCGGAGTTCTTCTCGTCGCCACCGTCGCTGTGCAGGCGGCGGAGCTGTTTACCTTCGGCCGCTCGTTTGATGCGTCCCAGCTCACCGCGCGCGGCGTGTCGATTGCCGTGGCGGCCGATGCCTTGGACATCACGGGCACCGTGCCAGCCTTCGACAGTGGCGTCGTCTTTCCGCTGCCGGAGCAATCGCGGGACCTTTCGCGTTTTCGCTTCGTTCAAGCCGACATCGAAAACACCGGTGACAAGCCCTTGCGCTTCACCTTTTGGGCGTTGTCGGGCCACGGCTGGGGCGGCGTCAGCACGTTCACACCTGACGGCGGACCCGCGGCCGGACGCGAGACGCTCGCCCCCGGGCAACGCGGCACGTTTAAGATCGACCTACACACCCGCTACCCCGGCAAAGATGTCTACACCCCGGCGACAAACCCGGCCTCGATCCGCTGGCTGGAACTCGTCGTCGGCGACAGTAGCATTTTGCCGTCGCTGCGCGTGAGGAGCCTTCGCGCCACCGGCGAGGCGCCGGCCGAACAGCCCGATGTCTCGCGCCGCGTGCTCGTGCCCGACATCTCGCGCGCTCCGCCCGCGCCCGGGCGACGCGTGTATCAACAATTACCCGACTGGAAAAAAACGAGCGTCACCCATGTGCTGACGCTTCCTCGCGAATGGCAACTGGGCGCGAAATATCCGGTCATCGTCGAATACACCGGCAATATTTTTTACCACAAGTTCTGCCACTCGACCGGCTTCACCGATCAGGGAACCATGGCCTACGGTTTGGCGCGCGGCGAAAAATTCATCACCCTCAATCTGCCATTCATCAGCGTCGACGGACAGCGCGAGCAGATCGACGGCTGGGGCGACATCGAGAAAACCGCCGACTACTGCGTCGCGGCGGTGCGCGCGGTGTGCGAGAAATTCGGGGGCGACGCCGGCGCGGTTTTTTTCGTCGGTTTCTCCCGAGGCGAATACGCCGCCAACTACCTCGCGCTGCGCGACGACCGGATCGCTGCGCTTTGGCGCGGGTTTGTCGGCACGAATCCTGGCCGCCCGTGGAAGCCCGCCGACGGCGCCGGCTGGAACAAGGTCGGCCTCCGTTGGGATGAACGCGCCGCCCGCCTGCAAGGTCGGCCGTGGTTCTCCGCCCCGGCCAACCTCGGGGCCCACGTGCACGTCGACGTCGAGTATCTTGAAGACCGTCCGTCCACGGTGGCGACCCGCCGTTGGCTGCAGGAGATTCTTGCGCGACGCACCGCACTTTAGCCGTACCGAAAACGTCATTCCTTGCTCATGAGCCTAAACCTAACCCCGCCCTCCTTCTCATCATCGTCATCGTCATCGGTGTCTCCGTCGACGCGTCGCCAGTTTCTGGCGACGGCCGCTACCTTCGGCTCCGTCCTAATTTTGCCGCATGGCCTGCGCGGCCAAGGCACGCGTTCGCCCAACGAACGCCTGCGCATCGCCCAGGTCGGCGTGGGCGGCCGCGGCGGCGCGGCGCTCTCCGGACTGGCGGACGAGCAATTCGTCGCACTGTGCGATGTGGACGAAAAACGCAGTCGCGCGGGAATCGCCAGTGGCAAAAAAGCGGGGCCTGACACGGATCGGCTCAAAGGCGCCAAATGGTTCAAGGACTTTCGCGTGATGTTCGAGCAGATGGCGGACAAGATCGACGCCGTCGCAATCGCGACTCCGGACCACATGCACTTCCCGATCGCGATGGCCGCGATCGCCGCGAAGAAGCACGTCTACGTCGAGAAGCCGATGTGCCGTTGCCTCACCGAGGTGCGACGCCTCCATGCCGCCGCCAAAGCCGCCGGGGTCGTGACCCAGATGGGCAATCAGGGCCGCACGGCCGAGGGTATCCGCCTCGCCCGCGAGTGGGTGCAAGCCGGCCTGATCGGCGAGGTCCACACCGTGCACACGTGGACGGACCGCCCCCGCACGCCGTGGTTTTACCCGGCCGATTTCGACCCCGACGCGAATCCCAAGGAGACGCCCGTGCCTGCGACGCTCGACTGGGATCTCTGGCTCGGGGTGGCGCCGCCGCGTCCTTACCGTCCCGAGCTCGTGCCGTCCTTTTGGCGCGGATTCACGGACTACGGCACCGGCTCCCTGGGCGACATGGGGTGCCATCAACTCGATGCACCTTTTTACGCGCTCGATCTCGGTACGCCCACGAGTGTGGAGGCCGCCACGACCAAGCAGTATCCCAAAACCTTCCCGGCCTCGACCGCCGTCACGTGGAAATTCCCCGCGCGCGGGGGGCGTGGTCCTGTGGAGATGAAGTGGTTCGACGGCACGATGAAACCGCCGTTACCCGTCCCCGGATTCAAACTCTCCGAAAGCGGCGGCAGTCTCTTCTATGGGACGAAAGGCATTATGAGCGTCACCTCGCACAGCGGCTCCTGCCGCCTTCTGCCCGAGGAGCGCATGCAGGCGATGGCGGGTGCGCTGCCGCCGAAATCCATCCCGCGCGTCGTGGGCGGGCCGTTCCCCGAATGGGCGGCGGCCATCCGCGGCGGCCCCAAGTGCGGCTCGAATTTCGACTACGCCGCCGGCCTCACCGAAGTCGTGTTGCTGGGTGTCGCCGCGCAACGCACCCAGGCCCGCCTCGAGTGGGATGCCGCCTCCGGCCGTTTTCCCAACCGCCCGGATTGCGATGTCTTCGCCGGTCCCGGCTACGACTACCGCGCCGGCTGGGGCGTTTAAGCGCCGCTCCGGTCGCTTTGGCTAGAGGCACAACGCCGGCTCGTCGCCACCGCGTTACTGGGCGGCTTGCGCCCGAATTGAAGGGTTTCAAAGGCACGACAATCGTGTCCGCGCCCCCCACGATCCACACTCGGTTGCAATGCCCTTGGTCCGTTTGACCCTCGCTCGGGTACTCCTTCACTACACCCACATCCCGATGAAAGCCGAAATCCCTGCTCGAAAGGTCCTCATGCTGGCGGCCCTTCTGCCCGCCATTGTCGCGCTCGCCCAGACTGCGCCAAAACCCGCCTCCGAAGAGGTCCAAGTATTGACCGAGTTTCGCGTCAATACCTCCACGGACGACGGCTTCATCGCGACGGAAAGCACCTCCGGCACCCGGGTCGCTACCGACATCATAGGAGCGCGGTGATTGGTTACGCCTTCAAGAAATGGCAAAACGGCACGCGTCTCGATCTGTCGCTGAACGTGAACAACCTCCTTGACGAAAAAAAGATGACCACCGCTGCCTACTATCCCGAGGGGCGCACGGTGCGACTCACCGCGGGACTGCGCTTCTGATTTTAACCCATCGCTAATCCTGCTGAGGCCAAAAATCATGCGACCTCCCTCTGCCGTTTTTTCCAACGCTAGCCTCGGCTGTGCCGGCCTCCGTTTCATCAGGTCTCTGCTTGAGGTGGGAGCCGTCGCGGCGGCCCTCACACTCGTCAGCATGGGTTTTTGCGCTGAGAGCGCGCCCCAGCGTAACACTCACTTCCGGCCCGGCCAGCCGTGGCCCGACACGCAGGGCACTCACCTCAACGCCCACGGTTTCTGCGTCCTCGATTTCGGTGGCCGCCATTACTGGTATGGTTCCCACAAGATCCCGGGCAAAACCGAGTCCGAGAAAAACGAGGCCGGCGTCCGCTGCTACGTCAGCGACGATCTGCTCAACTGGCAAGATGCGGGGCTGGTCCTGGATGTCTTCGCGCCGGGTGCGCATCCCGAGCTGGCCGACGCCTCCATTCTCGACCGGCCCAAGGTGATCTATCACGCCGCGACGAAAAAATTCATCCTCTATTTCAAACTCTACCCGCCCAAGTCGCAGGGCGGAAAGTCCGGCACCGACTTCGCCTACATCGGCGTGGCCACCGCGACCGTGCCGACGGGACCGTTCCACTACCAGGGTCGTTTTCTGGGCGGTAACAGCCCGTTCGGCACCGGCGACTTCACGATCTTTGCCGACAACGACGGCTCGATCTACCACCTCGGCGTGCGCAAGCCCGACAAGGTTCACGTCGCCGGCCGGTTATCCGACAACGGCTTGCGGCCGGCGGGTGACTACGTGGAACTGGCCGGAATCACCCTCAAAACCGAAGCACCCGCGCTGTTCCGCCGTGGCAACAAAATCTACTTCCTCGGTTCCGACAGCAGCGGTTGGGCGCCCAATGCCGCCCGCATGTTCGTGGCGGACCGGGTCACCGGCCCCTACCAGGACCTCGGCAATCCCGTCCGCGGCATAAATCCCCACAACAATCTCGGCCCCGAAAAAACCTTCGGTGGACAAAGCACGTTTGTTTACCCCGTCGCCGGCCGCCGCGACGCGTGGATTGCCATGTTCGACATCAACGTCCCGCAGAATCCGATCACCTCCGGCTACATCTGGCTCCCCATCGAATTTGAGGGCGACCGCCCCGTGATTCGCTGGCGCGATCAATGGGATCTCTCGGTCTTTTCCAAAAAATGAAAACGCATCTGCTTATTCAACTCCGGTGGCTGTTCGCGCCCCTGCTCCTGGCCTCGCTCTCCGCGCAGCCACTCACCAACGAGCGCTACACCCTCGCGCCCGCGGCCGACGGTGCGGTGCAGCTCACCGCGAAGGATGCAGGATCGTGGACCTTCCGCGGCGATTTTGTGGTGCTGATGGCGCAAGCCGATCCGAAGCCGTTGATGCGCCCGGGCGGCATCCCACACGTTTCCTACAATCTCATCACTTGGCAGACGTCCTCCACGCCGGCCGGGGCCAAGCTTAAAACCGTGAAGCGATCCGCCACGCAGGCCGGCGATGGCTTCGACGATAAAATCCTCGACGGCGATACCCAGCAACGCACCGCCGATGTCTTCGCCGCCGCACCGACCACGCGCGTCCGCGCCACGGGCGTCACGCGCGACGGCGCCGCGCTCCGCTTCGCGTTCGCGGAGCAATCCGACTTCACGCTCGGCGCCACCCTCACGTTGCCGGCGGGCGACGCCGAGCCCGTGCTCGCGTTTACGCTCACGCCCAAGCGCGCCGCGTATTTCTCCGTCGGCTACACCGGCGCCCCCGCGTTTGCCGCCGCCGAACTCGCCGAAAGTTGGCAGCCGTTCATCTGGCAGGGAAAGCGGTTTCCCGACCGCTCCTACCTCACCCTGGCTTTCCAGTGCTCCCTGCCCGCCACGTTTGTGCGCACGGGCAACGTCACCCTCGGCGTGGTGGCCGATGCCGACGAACTGCCTTTCTCGCCGCTGCCGCTGCTCGAAAACAGCCGCTTCGGCGTCGCCTTGCGCAACCCCGCGGGCCAAGCGCAGCCGATGATCTTCGCCCCGGCGCTCGGCGGCGCCGAATCGAAACGTACCCCCGGCCAGGCCTTCTCCTTTAAAGTCCGTCTCTTCGCCGGCGCGGGCGACGTCACCGTGGCCTACGAAACCCTCGCCCGCCGCCTCTACGGTTTCCGCGACCACCGCCGCAACGCCATCGCCACGCTGAACGAGACCCTCGACAACATGATCGACTACGGAATGAGCAACTACAGCTGGTTCATTGAAGAACTGAAGGGCTGCTCCTATTCGACCGACGTCCCCGGCGCGGTAAAAAATGTCTCGTCGCTCAATCCCCTCAACCTCGCGCTCGTGACCGACGACGAGGAAATCTTTCGAAGGCGTGCTTACCCAATCGTCGAGTTCATGCTCTCGCGCGAAAAATTCCTCTTCTCGCTCGACCCGAGACAAAAAATCCAAAGCCCCTCGCGCGCCTTGCTCGGCCCCTGCGCGCCGGTCAGCGAACTCGCCACGCTCTACGGCATCACCCACGGCGCGTCGCCGGTTCTCCGCCAGCTCGCGGAGCGCATGCTCGGAAAAACTCGCACGCTCAACCTCGACGACGTCGCCGAGGGCGGCACCTGGCCCAATCAGCTCGCCCTCTACCGCGGGACGGGTGAAGCCCGTTTCCTCACCGCCGCCCGCCGCGGCGCCGACGCCTACCTCCAAGAACTGGTGGCCTCGCCCGTCACCGGATTTACCGCACCGGGGCTCTTCTTTTGGACCGGGTTTGCACCGAAGTGGATCGATCTGCTCCAACTCTACGAATCGACCAACGACCGGCGTTACCTGGAGGCCGCGCGTCAGGGCGCCCGCCAGTATACGATGTTCACTTGGATGGTGCCGCGCATCCCCGCAGTCGACGTGACCGTCAACCCCGGCGGCAAGGCCCCGTTCTATTGGTATCTCAAGAGCAAGGGCCACACGCAGATGACCGCCCCCGAAGAAACCGTGCCCGCGTGGCGACTTTCTGAAATCGGCCTCACGCCCGAATCGTCGGGCACGATGTCGGGTCACCGCGCCATCTTCATGGCTAACTACGCGCCGTGGATGCTCCGCATCGCCGCACTCACCGGCGACGCACTGCTCCACGATGTCGCGCGCTCCGCCGTCGTCGGCCGCTATCGCAATTTCCCCGGCTACCACATCAACACCGCCCGCACCACGATCTACGAACGCGCCGATTATCCGCTGCGCGAGCACAAGGCGCTCAGCGTGAATTCATTTCACTACAATCACATCTGGCCGCAAATGAGCATCCTCGTCGACTTCCTCGTCACCGACACCTTCGCGCGGTCCGGCGGCAAGATCGATTTCCCCGCACACTTCATCGAGGGCTACGCTTACCTGCAGAGTAAATTCTACGGCGACCGCCCGGGAAAATTCTTCGACCGCGACGACGCCGTGCTCTGGCTGCCCCGCCGTTTGATCAAGAGCGGTTCCGTCGAGCTCAACACCCTCGTTGCCCGCGGCCGCGACCGCCTCTACCTCGCGTTCACCAACCAATCCACCGAACCCGTCACCACCGAGATCGCGCTCAACGCCACGATCCTTCCGCAACTCGCCGGTCAGACCTTTCGCACGCGCGTCTTCCGCGACGGCTCCGCTACGTCGCTGCGCGACGGCCGGCTCACCGTCACCGTACCGCCGATGGGGCTCACCGCCGTCGAAGTCGAGGGCCTCGTCGTCACGTCAAAATTCCAAGACCGCCTCGTGGCCGCCCGCGCCGGCGATGCTTGGCGTCGCGACCACGTCGAACTGCCGTTTGGCGGCACGCAGGCGATGATCCTCAACTTCGGCCCCGCCGCGACCACGGCCTTCGTCTATCTCCAAGCCGACGACTCGAAGTTTAAGGAGGTCACGCTCAGTTACGCCATCGGCGATCGCAAAGCGACGCTCACCGACACGAGCTACCCGTTTGAATTCACCGTCCCCGTGCCCGTCGGCGCAACCGCCTTTGATTTCGAAGTGCAGGCCGTAACTGTCTCCGGTGAAAAACAATCCTCCGGCCCGGCGGCCCTCCAACGTTAAGACAGCGCCTTAAACTTTTAGTGAACCACTTCACCACCACGTGGGTTGTTTACCTCCGCCGGCGAGGCGAATCTCGCCATCACAAAAACCTGCCGTAACCGTCATTGCCTTCGACGCCTGGGCGAGTCCGTCGCCCGGGCCCCCGCCACCTCCCCTTCTCCCATCAATGAAAAAAATTCCACACCTCCGCTGGTGGATCGTCGGCCTGATCTTTTTCGCCTCCGTCCTCAACTACATCGACCGTCAGGCGCTCTCCATCCTCGCGCCCACTATCCAGAAAGAGCTCAACCTCTCCAACGAAGACTACGCCTCTGTCCTCAACGCCTTTCTCGTCGCCTACACTGTCGCGCTCATCCTCTCGGGCAAAATCGTGGACCGCTTCGGCGTCCGTATAAGTTTGGCCATTTTCGTCGGCTGGTGGTCCATCGCCAATATCTTCACCGGCTTCGCGCGCTCCGCCATGTCCCTCGGCGTTTGCCGCTTCTTCCTGGGCCTCGGCGAGGCGGGCAACTGGACGGCCGCGCCCAAAGCGGTTTCCGATTGGTTCCCCGCCAAGGAGCGCGGCCTCGCCATCGGCATTTACACGCTCGGAGCCACCGTCGGCGCCACCCTCGCGCCCGTCCTCATCGTCGGCCTCGCTTCGTGGCACAGTTGGCAAGCTGCCTTCATCGTCACCGGCTCGGCCGGCCT
>CAMCHO010000035.1 GCA_945874455.1 Opitutus sp. GAS368
ACGCTGACGACGACTGCCATTTTGATCATTAGGGGCGGCGTTTTGCGCGAAGACACCCACGGAGAACGCACTGACGGACGCCAAGAGGGACACAGCGCGAACCAGGCGGTGGCTAGAACAGCGCACCACCGGCACAAACGAGACGGAGCGTGAGATCGATTTCATGGGAGACCATCACCTTGCATGCCACGCGCTATCCATGTAAACACCTATCTCATAATGATTTCTAAGCTATTTTTTGCGCAGAGTTTGCGCACGCTACCGTCGGTGTGCGCAGAAATTGCGCAGCGCCGCCGATGCCTCGGGTTAAAAAAGAGCGAGCGGTGGCCACACGACGCATCGCCCGCTCGTTCTTGTCCTCACAGCCGTAACCAGGCGTTAGTCGCTCAACCGGTCGCTGTCGGTTGCGGAGCCGTGGCCGCACCGCGGGGGACACCGGCCTTGGCCTCATCGATGGAGTCGAAGAACGTCCCGCCACGCGAGTCCTCAAAGCCTCTGCACTCGGTGATAGCATCGGTGATAGCCTCGGCCTCGCGGAGCTGGTCGTCGGCAAGAAATGTGGAAGTGCCGCGGACGTTGCCGGCGGCCTGTGCGGCCTTCGCTTCAAGGGCAGCCAATTCCGCTCCGGCCTCTTCGCGAGATTTGAGATTCTTACGGACGCGGAGACCGTGAAGCCAACCGGAGACTCGCCAAGAAATGACGCCGTTGCGATTTTCAAACCGGGTAACGTCGAATGAGAAGCCAGCGACATGTAGGATTTGCCACGTCAACTGGCAACCTAGATGACGATTTTTGCTCCTCAGAGGAGAAAAATGGCGGAGGAGGAGGGATTTCAACGCGAACCAAAGGGGCGCTAATAGATGATTTTCAGAGGTGAAATCTCGCCTAGATCCGCTCCGAACGCGTCTCCAGCTGACGGGACTCATTGGGGCGGGTGGCGCGGTTTTGATGGTGCCTTCTCGCGGATTGGCGCCACTTCGGCCAACACGCCGACATTTACGTCCGTGAGTATTGCGGCACGAAGTCCTTTGCCGTGCCAGGCACGGTCCATTGCGAGTCGCACCAAGGGCACTCCGGGGCCGGGTGGTGCGGTTCGCCGTTCTGCGTTCGGATAGGTGCATCCGCGTAGATGACCTCTTACGAAGTCTCGCGCCCGAGGCACCGAGGGCCACGCTTAGCTTTGATTCGAATTCTCCAGGTCGCGTTGTTCGCTTCATCAAAAAATATAGTTTGGGGCGATTTATCGCGTTCTGGATTACCTCCACGGATGTAAATTTCCGCTCCCCGAGCGTGTTGAAACGAAGACTGGAGCGGGAGATTTGCGCACATATTTTCACTCGGCCTTTTGTCGGTCACTGAGGCCTCGGTCGTGTCCGATTCCCAGTGTGCTATAATTGAAGGGTCGGTGCATTCGGGCCACGGTGGGTTAACCCCAGAATAGCCATTCTAGGCGGTGCGGCGAATCGGCGCAATTGGCCCGCCACGTATCCCATTGACCGCGCAGAAGCAGCGGATTGTTGAGCGGACATCCACTCCACTGCTATGCTCACCCAACCAATAACATCCAGCACCGCAGCCGAGACCCCATTGGTCGCCGCAGCATTTTTTCATCTGCGGTTCGAGAACATCCATCCGCTGACCGACGGCAACGGCCGCGTCGGACGCCTGTTGCTCGCGGAACAGTGCCGCCGGGCCTACGGTGTGCCACTCGTAGAAACGCTCTCAGCACTCCACGACTACGAACACGATTACCGTGCTGTATTCGCTGCAACGCAGCCGGCGTTACAATACGAACTCATGGTGAACCTACTGGCGCGCGTGCTCTTGGTTCCTGTGCCCTCGCCGCTGCCGCTGCCGTTTCCGCTTTCTCCCGTGTTCCCCGAGCGAGACACGCGACCGGCAGTGGGTATGCGCGGAACAAATCCGTATCCAAAGCGCCGCAGCGCCTTCTTTTAGCCGCACTCTCGATTGCAGCCTAAGTTCTTCACGCGCCAGCGTTACATCGTAGGCGTCCGACCGATGTCCTCAGGATGGCGGATTGCTGGTAACATGATGTAGCGACATCAGGTGACCATCTTCACGCCACGATGGTAACCAGAGGGACATTTCGAGGGCTAAGCAGGCTGCCAGTTTTTCGGCAGCAGCGCGTCCAGATCGTCCCGATTGGTTATGGTCGGCAGGCGCGTGAGGACATCACGCAGATAAGCGTGTGGATCTTTGCCGTGCCGCTGACAGGACACGACGATAGAGTAGATGATGGCCGAGCGCTGGCCGGCATCGGGATGACCGATAAAGAGCCAGTTCTTCTTCCCAATGGCCGAAGGCCGGATGGCGTTTTCGACCAGGTTGTTGTCGAGGCGCGTCTGGCCGTATCGCTGATGCGCGGTCAGGGGCGCCCATTGTGTCAGCGCTCGCGTAAAACTGACCCACTAACGCTCGTTTAGAACTGACCCACCCCCTGTGGGAGTAAAAGCGGAGGAGGGAGGGTGGCCGAGCCCCGAGCTGGGCGGAGCGAAGCGCAGCCCGGCTCGGGGCTCGGCCACCGTGAGAGAGTCCTCCGCGCGTCAGTTCGTCTCGTAGCGTTTGCATGATAGCCTGCGGTCCCCCGCTCAACCGAAGGCTCCCATGCTCAATCTGGATCAGTTCATGAACATTCGTTTTCTTCAAAAACAGGGCCACTCCGTGCGCGAGATCGCGCGGTTGACCGGCCATTCCCGCAACACAGTCCGCAAGCTTCTGCGGGCCAAACGTGCCCCGATGCCTGCCCCGCGGGTGCGCGCCAGCAAACTCGACCCTTATAAGCCGTATCTGACGGAGCGTTGGCAGGCGCATGGCCTGTCGGCAGTGCGGCTGCTGCCGGAGATCGTCGCCCAAGGCTTCGCCGGTTCACCGCAGATCGTGCGGCGCTTCCTGCAGACGCTCAAGGCCACGCGCCACACCGACCAGGCCCTCACCGTGCGGTTCGAGACGCCGCCCGGCGAGCAGGCGCAATGCGATTGGGCCGAGGTCGGGCGTTATCCGCAGCCGGACGGCACGAGCATCCGCGTCTACGCGTTCGTCATGGTGCTGGGCTTCTCGCGGTATCTCTACGTGGAGTTCACGCGCTCGATGACCTTGGCGACGTTGATCCGCTGCCATCAAAACGCCTTCGCCTTCTTCGGCGGCTGGCCCCGCCGGATCCTCTACGATAATATGCGCCAGGTCGTCGTCGGTCCCGAGCGCATCAACGCGCGCTTCCTCGACTTCACCCGTCATCACGGCTTCGAGGTGAAGCGCTGCCGGCCGTATCGGCCGCGCACGAAGGGCAAAGTCGAACGCAGCGTGTCGTAGCCTTCTCGATGATTTAGCCCCTGCCATTACACCGGCAGCCCTGTTGTCCACGCGACCCACTCCAAGCTACGGGGTCGACCGGCTGCGTTACCTTTTGGTTGGAGCCTGACAGCGTATTTGGCTCCGTCGGCTTAACGATGCTTGCATGCAGTTCACTTGTGTTGGACGTGTCATCGGACCGGCGCTTTGAACCGCATTGACGCTTGCAGTCCTGCACCTCGCCTCACGGCGATCTGCACCACATTCGTGGAAGCGCGTTTGTCTCGGCAGCTTCCGACCAGACCGTTGCCAGTCTCGCCGGTGCCGATAGGCGACTGCGGGTGGAACCGCAGGTTCAATTTTATGGTGGATCACGCATAATGAACATCTACTTGAGCGACTTCACTTCACGTCGCACCGCCTCGTAAGCATCCGACTGCAGCACGCCCCCGAAGCCATCGATCAGCGAGGTGAGTTCCCCATGACGTCGCGACAGCCGCCAGTCGAAGACCACGTCACCCTGCGGGCGACTGATCACCCAAAGATAACCCTGACTCGTGCTGCCGCGTTGCTCATCGGGATCGTGACACTTGATCGGCGTCTCATCGGCCTGCAGGTAATCGCCGGCGAGCAACCTGGCGTGCATCCGCCGGTAGATCGGCTGCAGCCACTCCGCGGTGAGCGCGATCCAGTCACACATCGACTGCCGGCTGATCGGCGCGCCCCACCGCGCAGCAATCTGTTCCAGGCGATACAGCGGAAGATGATCGACGTATTTACTGAGCGCCGTCCACGCCAAGAGCCCTGCCGAAGCGTAGCCGCCATTCGCCGCCCGTCGCGGCGCTGGCGCGATCAGCGGCGCCTGCGCGCGATCGGCCACCGCACGATATTTCGGGCGCACGATCTCTCGTTTATAAAACTTCGGTGGCACCACCTCCACCTCGAAGGTTCGCTCCTCGCCGATTCGCTCGTAGTTCTCCGGCGCGGCCTTCACTTCCTCCGGCACCACCTCGACGACTTCCTTCACCGGCAGCTTCGCAAACGTCTCCGCCGGGATCGGCCGCTCGCGCGGCGTGGCCCGTTCATACGTGATCGTCTGCGCGGGCTTGGCCGGCGCCGCGGCCAGTTTTTCCAGTTCGTTCAGCTTCAGGAGCAGTTGGGCCCGGTCCAGTTTCTCGCTCTTGCCGCCACCGAAGAGCTGCTTCCTCAGCCACGCGACTTGCGCCTCCAGCTGCGCATTCCGCTCCTTGAGTTCAAGGTTTTCAGCGTAGAGCTGTTCGACCGGGGGCACGGCATCGTATGTGGATTAGCGATACTCTATCGCGCAAGCAGATTAACGCTCATACCACGCTTTTTGGCAGCCATCCTTTAGATCGATGCCGGCGAGCAGCATCGTCAACGCCTCCGGGGCCAGCGTCAGCTTGGTCGTGCTGCTGCCGATGGGCCAGGTGAAGCGCCCCTTCTCGAGTCGCTTCGCCATCACCCACACCCCGGTGCCGTCCCAATACAACAGCTTGATCCGGTCCCGCGGCCGGTTCGCGAAGATGAACACCGCGCCCTGCCGCGGATCCTCGCGCAACTGCTCCACCGCCAGAGCCCACAGCCCGTTAAACTGTTTGCGCATGTCCACCGGTATATCGCATGTCCACCGGCTCCACCGCCAGGCACACCCGCAACCCCGCCGGAAACGCGAGCATCGCCTTAGCGCCCCGTCAGACTGAGCAACTCCGCCGCGGCAATCGCCGTCGCCGCGCGCACCACGCAGCCGTTCGGCAGCGCGATCTCAAAGAGCCACGCCGACGCTGCGAGCGGGAGCTTCCCCTCCGCAAACCGCAGCGCTGCGGCCGCAGCGGGCTTCGCCAACGGTGCCCGCCGACTGAGCCACACCCACCGGGCCAGCGTGTTCGCGTTCACACCCTCGCGTCGCGCGAACGCCCGCTGCGTCATCCCGCTCGCAGCAAACGCTGCTACGATCTGCGCCCGCCGTTCTCGTGCCGCAATCCGCCGCCCACGCGTGTCCCGCTTCTCGTCCCCACTCATCAACTCCGCTGTGATTGTCGCCATCCCCGCACTCTACCGCAGAACGCTGCTCTCGCCTACGAGGTCATCCGTCGGACGCTTACCTTAACTGCACGAACGGTTTGGAAGGAAAGTAGCAAAAAGAAGGCTGTTGCTTGCGTCATTTCCTCGTATTGTTGGTCGGCGTTATTCTCGATTGTGCTCGGCGTCGTTATGAGCAAATGACGGCCAAGCCAAAATGCCAAGGCCAGGTAAAAAGGGCGGGGATTAACTGATAGTGTTTGCCGCTCACTCGTGCTCGCCTCGACGCGCAACTCACAAGTGAACCACACAAGCCAACCAAAGCACGGTTGTGCAAACTACCAGATCATGGACGAACCATGAGGAGCACCTTTCAGCGTCGAACAGCCTGCGATGTAACGCTGGAGCGTGAAGTACTGATAGGCTGCAATCGAGAGTGCGGCTAAAAGAAGGCGCCGCGGCGTTTCGGTGGCGGATTTGATCCGCGCATAGTCGAAGCCGGTCGCGTGTCCCGCTCGGGGAACACGGGTGTAAGCGGGAACGGCAGAGGCAGCGGCGAGGGCACAGGAACCAAGAGCACGCGCGCCACTAGGTTCACCATGAGTTCGTATTGCAGCGCCGTCTGGGTTGCCGCGAATACCGCTCGGTAATCGTGCTCGTAGTCGTGGAGTGACGAGAGCGTTTCGGCGAGCGGCGCACCGTAGGCCCGGCGGCATTGCTCCGCGAGCAACAGGCGTCCGACGCGGCCGTTGCCGTCGGTTAGCGGATGGATGTTCTCGAACCGCAAATGAAAAAACGCTGCGGCGAACAACGGCGCGTCAGCTTTGGCACCGGAGGTTATCTTCACGCATTGCTCGGCCAATTGCGCGAACTCCAGCGGCAGACGCTGAGCGGCGGCGCCAAACTTCCTTTCAGCGACAATCGCGCGCATCGTGCCGCGCCGCAGCAACGGCACCACAGCCTTCCCGAGGAGCGTCTCTGCCAGCCGCTCTGCGTCCGTTTCACGCACGGCCCAGCAGTTCAGCGCCGTAATACAGCTCAACAATGAGGGAGAGAGCGCGACTTCGTGCAGGGCCATCGTCAAATCGAGTGGGTTAGCGTAAATCTGCTGGCAGCGGTTTCGTGCGCTTGCCTTCGTTCGCAGGCGGATGCGCCTCGATACCTTTGCTCCGAAGGAAGCGAATCACGCGTTCGCGCCAGACAAAGGCATCGCTGTCAGGGTCTACGTAGCGCCTAGAAATCTGATTTACGAGGGAGACTTTACCTCCAGCAATGACCTTGTCTGGATTTGCTCCTGCTAACAGTAGCATATGCACATAGTCATATCGCCCAGCGTAAATTGCCTGGAGGATGGGCAGCCCTCCTGATCCAGCTTGAATATCTAAATCGGCTCTAGCTTTGATTAGAAGTTCCAAATTGCGCGTCCTATTTTGCGTAATTGCTGTGTCAATCGGCGCATCCCCAGTCGAACGGCCAACGCGGTTGATGGCGGGGCGGTAGCTTAAGGCAGTTTCTAAAAACCCAGAGTCTTCGTAGCCCGCGGCCATCTCCAGAATTGTAATCGTATCGACGTCGGGATTTGGATTCGCTCCACGAGAAAGTAGGAACGAAAACCCGTTCTTGCTTTTCGTTCGTACCGCCCACCACGCCGCGGTCACGCCAAACCGCCCCGGGCTATCAACTTCACCGCCATCCTTAAGCAATTGCGTCATTTCCGCGATGTTTCCGCGGGCTGCTGCTTCAGCCAAGGCAAGCGAAACCGGTGAAGCAAAAAAATCGGAAGCCTTTTGCGATGATACTGCCAAGTCATCACGTGGACCGCCACATCCACAATATGCCAAACAAAAAAGAAGGACAATAGCGAATCTCATAAGTCTCCACATCCCTGGTTCGCATACATGGCTTTCAAATTCGTAACCATATTATCCATGGAATGGCGTTCAGATATCAATTTTGCAGCAGGAACTGTAACTTGCTGACCCGGCGCCGTGCGCACAATGCCACCCACCAATGTACCGACAATTGGTCCAAACAAAGCCCTCCCGATGCTTCCAGCATTGTTTTGACCGACTGTCACCGGATCGAGTACAGTATGATAGTTGGTAATGAGAGTCTGAGCATTTGCCATAGGGAGACTTAGACCTGACCCAACGCCCGCGGCATTGAACGTAACCGCTGGTAGATTGGTTGTAAGTGCAGCCGCGGCAGCAAGTCCTCCGCCAAGGGAGTGGCCAGTGAAGGTGACGTTTGAACCATAGATTGTCGTGAATTGTTGAGCAAATGCGATTGCATCCAGATATTGCGCATCACGACCGCCAAATGCGTTCACGGCATCGGATCTGATATCTCGTTTATCTGACGGTTCTGTACCTCGGAATGAAACCATATATGCACCGGTGTTGATGTCCTGGAAAACACTAGCCGAGATTCCGCTTGCCGCAGTTCCATTCGTTATCGGCGCTAACGCACTTGGAAGGTCGCCCAACGACGCCTTTATCATTCCGGGCGGCGTTTCCCCAGAATGGTCAACATATGCCGCCAATGCTGCTAAGGCACTCCGATAGTTAGCTGCCAAACCAGCACATCCCTTCGGATCGAGTGTTGGCACTGAAACAGGAGCCTCTTGGCCGGAGTCTGAACTAGTGTTCCAGCCACCATAATCAAAGCCAGTGTCCCACCCGCCGTAATAACCAGCGCCACCGCTAAACGTTTGAAGCGGCGTGGCGTTTACGACGAACGGAGCCATCATGCAGGGCGATTGGCCAGGTCCGCCACACATGCCGAGGTAATCCCATTTGTTGATCGGGTTGTTCCAGACGATGGCATAGAGGTTCGTGCCACCTTTCTCGTCAATCGGGTCGCGGCTCGGAAAACGGCCAGTCTTTGGGTCGTAATATCTGCGCCCGTAGTAAACCAAACCGGTTTCGCTATCTGTATACTTCGTTGAAAAACGAAATGCCTGGTCGGCGACGACGGAGTCGGGTACGTCGGCGCGGATTTGTTCGCCGAAGGGGGAGTATTCGTAAGCGGCAGCGACGGCACCTGTGCTCGAATTCACCAGCGCGGTGATGTTGCCGTTGCCGTCGTAGGCGGGGAAATACGTTTTCCCGCTGGGGTGATCGGCGATTTGGAGGAGGGCTCCCACGCCGCCAGCGTCGGTCATCGTGCGGGCGATGTCGAGGCCCCACGTGTAGCTGCGGACCACGGTGAGAGTGGAGAGCTGAGCGTTGAGCGAATACTCAGCAATCAAGTTCCACCCGTCGTATAGGAAGCGGCGGCCAGAGATGAGGCGGTTGCTCACGGTGTCGATCACGAGTTTCTCCACGCGGCGGCCGAGGTAATCGTAGCGGAATTTGAGGGTGATCTGCGGGTATCCGGTGCTCGGGGCAGCAACAGTCGTGAGTTGGATGAGGCGGTTTTCCCCATCCCAGGTATAACTCCAAATGCCGTCGTTCCTGATGTTGCCGTCCGCATCGTAGGTCATGACCTGAACGCGGGCCGGGATTTGGGCCATCCGGGTGTCGAAGCGCACGAGATCGGCTCCGGAAGTGCCGGCGCCCGCTTGACCGAAATAAAGATCGAGGGGGCCGCGCCAGGGTTGGGTGCCCGGAGTGGTGGGCGGGCCGTTCGGGGCGGTGAAATCGGCGGCCCAATAGCGTCCACGGCGGTCAGCCAGCACCGGCGCCGTAGGGCCGGCGACGACGACGTTGGCGGCGGCCTTGGCGGTGCCGGAGAGGGGGATCTTTTTGTGGTCGCGCGCGATGTATTGGTTAAGGGCGTTGGCGGTATAGGTCTCAGCGTCGCCCGGGGTGCCCGTGCGGTTGGAGGAGGTCCGGTTGCCGATGTTGTCGTAAGCAAACTCGTGTTGGCGACGTGGGAGCTTCTTGGTGTCGTCGGCGGCGTCTTCGAGATACGCCGGGTTGGCGGTGAGCTGACCGCGGGCGTCGTAGGCGAAGGATTGAAAGATACCCTTGTTGGTGGCACCGACATCGTAGTAGTCGGCAAAGGCCGAGCCGTTCTGTTTTACGGAGGTGCGTTGGCCGAGGGCGTCAGTCACGTAATCGTAGCGGGCGCGGGAGGTCCCGGAACCCGAGCCCCAGGTCGAATCAATGGAGGTGAGCACGTCGCGTTGGGCTTCGAAGGTGCGCGTGACTAGGTAGGTGGAGCCGCTGTCGACCGAGAGTTGCTCGATCAAGTCCGAATTGGTGAGGTAAGCGTAGTTGAACGAATGGCTGGCGGCGGCGACACCGGTGACGGCGGACGTGACTTGGGTGAGACGGGCGCGAGTATTGGTTGGGTCGTAGCCATAGGCGACGGTCTGCTCGGTGGCGGAGGAGGCGGTGGTCAGGGTGAAGCCGGTCGTGCGTCCGAGGGGGCCGAGCGCGGAATTGGCGTTGAGCGAATACGTGAGGAGGCGGTTGCCATAGAAGAAGAGGTCGAAGCGCTCACTCTCGAGCTTGCCGCAAATGCAGTGGGTAAGGAGGTGCGAGCCGGTGGCGTCGTCGATCTGGGTGGTTTGAGCGAGGCGGTTGTAGGTGTAGTGGAGTTCGGGGGTGCCGTCGCTGTAGGTGATGTCGCGCTGCTCAGCGGTGGCGAAGTCGTAGGTGTAGTCGGTGGTTGTGCCGCGAGCCCAAGTGCGCCGGGTGAGCTGGCTGCGGGCGTTGTAGGTGTAGCCGACCAAAGCACCGGCCGCATCAGTCTTGGAGACGAGTAGCCCTGATGGCGCGTCGTAGGCCCACGTCGTCGTATCGGCGGTGCCGGTGGTGGCCGTGGGCCAGGTGGCGCCCGACCAGCCAGTGCCGGCGCGGTAGGTGCTCAGCGTGAGGCGGTCGCCGTAGGTGGCGTCATAGGTGTAGGAAACTGGAAGCGCCGCGTCGCCCCACTGGCGCTCCGGCTGGCCGCGGAGAGTGTAGCTGGTGCGGGTTGTATGGCGGGGAGGAGCCGTAGGAGACACCGCAAAATCAGGTGCACCCTCTTGGGCGATGGGACGACCCATGGTGTCGTAGGTGGTCTGCGCGACAATGGTGTTCGTGGCATCAGTGATCGAGGCAACGAGGGACGAGCCGGTTTGGTAGGCGGTAGTCGTGGTATTGTTGCGAGAGTCGAGGCGGGTAACAGGGCGCAGGAGGGCATCGTAACCGGTGCGGGTCGTGAGATTGTCATGTCCGCGGACCGAAATAGTGAGGCCGGCAACTTTCGTCTCAAGCCGGGCAGTCGTGATGCCCGTGGTCGTAGTGGTCGTGACTGCGGTGCCGGCCGCGCGGTCGACGTCGGTTGTGACCGTGGTGACGTTGCCGTTGAAATCCGTGGAGCGGGTCTCGCCGACGCGGCCAGCGGGCGAGAAGTTGGTCAAGCGCTGGCGGGTGACGGACATGACCGTAGGCGTGGCGCTCGCAACTTGAGCGTATTGGCGGGTTTCGGAGCGAGCCCACCAGGCGTCGTCGAGGAACTCGATGGTCTGGTCGGATTCGGAGATCCGGTCGGCAGAGGCGAGGTCGAGGGTGCCATTGCCGGTGACATCGAGACCGGTGCGGATGGCGCGCCCGAGTGCGTCGTAGACGAAGAGCGAAGCGGCCACGCCGGTCGCGGCGCTGGAGGCAAGGCGGCCCGTGGCGGGGTCGTAGACCTTGGTTTCGACGTAGTTGGCCTGACCTGTGAAGGAGGGGCGTTCGGAGCGTGTCTCCCGACCGAGCCAGTCTTTCCAGGATTTTTGCCAGCGGGGCGAGGTAGCGGTGCCGGTGTTAACGCGGGTCCATTGCCGGCCATCTGGATCGACTTCGTAGGACATGAACTGGGCGACGACGGCGGTGCCGGTGCGCGAGGCGGGCCGACCATCGATATTTTTCGTATCAATCGTCGTGGCCCCGTCGGGCGTCGTGACAGTATGGGTGCGGGCAGCGGCGTCGTAGGAGTGGGAAACAGCGTCTAGGCCGGGAGGCTTCTCGGTGAGCAGGCGCCCCGCGGAATCGTAGGACCTGGTAGTGAGTAGATTTTCGCCGCTGAGGGGTCCGACGCGCTGAGTGAGGACGTTGCCAGTGGCGTCGTACGTAAAGCCGGTAATCACGGGCGGGATGGTCACGGCGGGCGTGCCGCCGGTCGCGCCGCTGCGAGTATTTTGCATGACTCGGGCGGCGGCGTCGTAGGCGTAGGCGGTCGTCACACCCGATTCGTCGGTCTCGCTCATTTTGAGCTGGCCGATATAGGTGGCGGTGTAGGTCGCGCCGTTGCTGGCGACGCGCGAGATGAGTAAGCCTGTATTGTTATAGGTGAAATCAACGAACGAGACAAGCTGCCAAGCGCTGTTCTTCCAGACATGGGATTCGGTTCGCACCACGAGGGCACGCCCATCGCGGAAGGTAACGTTCTTGGTGGACTTACCGTCGACGAGGTAGAGCGGATCGAGGGCGAAACCGTTTTCGGAGTTCTGGTAACTGCCAGCGCTCGGGGTGGCGGAGCCGAGTATAACGGCGATGCGGCTGGCGGTGTTTGGCTCGGCACCGGCGGTAAAGGTGCCGGTGTCCCACGTGCCCCGCTGATAGGCGAAGGATTGTTTCACGGCTCCGGGCTGGACGATCGAGACCGGCTTGTTCCGGAGGAAGGCATCGGTGGTTTTCTCCCAGTAGGATTTTGTTACGGTGGTGAGGAACGTGGAACCGCTGGCAAAATCCTTCCGCGTCGAAACGACGATCCCATTGTTGGCTCCGCCGTTGGTGTCGTCGTAGGTAAAGACAGTTTGGGCCGTGAGTTTATTATTGATGCGGGTACTGATCGTGCCGGGCCGCGAGAGCCAGCCCGAGGGATCCGCCGAATAGGTATAACTGGTGACTTCACCCTTGGTGGGATCAAAGGTGGGAGTGGCCGGTGCCTGGCCATAGGGGCGGTAGCGATTCTGGATGCGTCCGCTTTGCGGATTGTAATCGTAAGCTTCCCAACCGCCGCCGGGGATTGTGACTGATTTCACGTAACCGTAGCTCCAAGATTGAGCGGGATTGGTGTAGTAGCTGAAGGCCGTGGTGAGTCCGGTGGCACTACCCAGGGTCTCAGACTCGAGGATCTCGCCGGCAGTGCTACCGGCAAAGGAGCGGGCAAGGGTGAGGTCAGCCAGACCGGTCTGAGATTTCACGGCCACGGCTTCGGTGCGGCTGATCGCATTACCCGCGGCATCGACGGTGCCGGAGTTCTGCACAGTCGACGAGACGAGGGCGGATTGAGTGGAGTCAAACCAGTCGGTCTTGGTCCAGAGGTGGTTGGGCCAATCGCCAGTCCGCACCAATGTCATCTTCTCAACCCGAGTAAACGGTGGCTCAACGGTGGGATTGGCTGCCAAGTCAGTGATGTCTCGGGTGGACTTCGTAAACGAGATCGAGGTGGGAGTCGCACCTTGGGCGATGAGATAGACGGCAAAAGGCAGACCGGTGAAAGTGCTGCGAGCGGCCCCGACCGCCGGCACGACCTGCGAGGGATGGAAACACCTAATCTGGTAAGACGTGGCGGTTAGGACATTGATATCGACGGCGACCTGATTGCCGATGATTTGCTCAATGATGTCGTCTACCCGGCGGACGAAAATTTCGTCGGAGGTGGCCTCGTAATTCAACGCGGCAGGGGTGAACAGGGCCTCCCATGAGGCACCGAGGGAGAAATCGAGCAGGCGGAGCGCACCGGCATCATCGCCGTTGCGGAGGGTGCCAAGGGCGAGGCGCCAATCCACGCGGTTGGTCGCGACGCTCGAAGCGAAGCCGGCGGCCCCCGGCGGCCCTTCATTGCGGGGAATCACGGTGAAAGTGATGGTATCGGCAAGGTCGCAGCGATTGCGGGGCACGCCGTTCATCACGACGCGATATTGCGGCGGGACGGAGATATTTAAGGCCGCGCCGGGAAGGAGATTGTTTGAAAAGCTTCCAACCGAATAAGTCTGACCGGGCTCGACGTGGACGAGACCGTTAACCCCCAGCGCTGCATTCAGATACTGATTGCTATAGGACGCCAAGACCAAGTTTGTCGGCGGGCTACCCGCGAGCGTCGGAGAGGATGGGTGGAATGTGCCATAGAGCCAGAGGTAGGGCTGGCTGGTGGCGGAAAGAGTGTAGTAGGGATAGACCGTTTGATTATTCGACGTCAGTCCCGGATATGGACCGACGACCTGCCCGCTGGGCAGTTTAGCCACACCTCCGTCATTGAGACAAAGATAGTAGCGCGTTGCACCGGAGAGAAATGACACCGTCTCGACGGGCCACCATCCCTCGAAGACATAGCCCGACGAATAGTAAGTTCCCGCCTGAGCTTGCGCCCAAATTTTGATGGGCACACCGGTGGTGGACGAGCCCTGCGCGTGCAATGTGCTTTGGCCGGCAAAGAGTGCGGTGCACAACAGGACCAAAGCAATCGACCACCGCATCGAGGGTTTCATGGAGGAGACCGGGGGCTTCATTTTTGGGCCTTCTTTCCGCGCGCGAGGAGGTTGGCATAACTTTTCTTCAATCGCTCCAAGGCTTCTTTCGCCCCGGCATCGGCCGGGTTGGCTCGGAGGGCCGCTTCGTAACTCGCGATCGCGGCCACCGGATCGCCGCGAAAACGGTCATGGATCGCACCGGCCGCCAGGTGGGCGCGCGCTTCACCGGCGGAATCTTTGCCCGTTTTCGCCAGGCTCGCCGCCTGATCGAGCTGGCGCAGGGATTCGGTGACCACGGTCTTGGTATCGCGAACATTTCCCTCGCGCGAGAGTTGTCCTGCCACCTGCATGAGACGCTGGGTGGTTTCCAAGTGCCACGCGGCGGTGTCAGCTTGAGACAGATTGGCGAGGGCGAGTTTTCGGGCCGCTCCCACCGTATCGCCACTTTTCACCTGAGTTTTGGCCTCGCTCACCAGCTCGGGAGTGGTCCGGACTTGATCCAGACGGACTTTAACCGGGTCGGACGGAACGCTAACAGCTACGGGTGGCACGATGGCCGGGGATTTTCCGGCGGAGTTATCCACTCCCGGAGCCTGCGGCGAGTTACCTTGGGCGAAGAGGGAAACGCAACCGGTGAACACCATCGCAGACAGCCAGACGCCGCGCAGAGAATGGATGGGACGGAGCGACGATTGCATCGGCAAGCAGGAACGAAAAAAGGGAGAGATGGGCCTCATGGATTTGGGCGGTGGATGTTCGCGGGGAGCAAAGAGTCGTCGCGGGTGGCCGCCATGGTAGGGTTGGTTCCGAGCGCCTGTTCGACGTTGTTGGGGATTCCATCGGAATCGTCGTGGTCGGAATTTCCCGGGGTGGTCGTGATCGTGATCGTCGCGATGTCAGCCGACTCGACGTTGAGGTGATTCACGCGACGGAGGAAATAGGTGTAGGCCGTGCTGGCCGTTAGTCCGCGATCGGTGAAAGCCAAATCGGGCGTGGAGCCGCAGAAGATCTCGGGCGCGGAACCCTGTTTTCGATACACTCGATAGCCGGCAAACGCTGCGCTGTCGGTGGTGGAGTTCCACGTGAGAGTCGTCCCGCAGGGGCCGACCGAAAGCGCGGTTAGTCCTATACTAACGGTTGAGGGGAGCGTCGTAACATTGAGCGAGGCCCGCGGCGACCAGTTGCCGGCTGCATCCCGCGCCCGCACCTCCATCACATAGGTCGCACCGGAAAGCAGGCCGGTGGAATTTGCGGCGAGCGTAGTCGTTGTTCCAACTGGCAAGCCATCGCGGCGAATTTCGTAGGCGGTCACTCCGACGTTGTCGGTGGCGGCCGCCCACGACAGACTGAAAGAGGAGGGAGTGAGCGCGCTCGCCAGGAGCGACGTGGGTACAGTGGGCGGGGTCGTGTCGAGTGGTGCGGTAACCGCAGACGTGATGGTTTCCTGTGCGAGCATTATCCAATCGGACGTAGTCGAGACATAGACATAGGAGCCATCGACCCAGTGAGTGCCGGTGACGGCATCGGGGTCGTTCGGGTCGTCGTGTTCGTCCTCCCAATGGCCCTCGATCCACGTGAGCGTGTTGAGGTATCCGCGGGTATAGGCGGTGACCGTATAAGTGGAACTGCCGTAGCCGAGGACGCCCCGTGGATCGGCAAACGGCTGGGAAAAAGTCGTCGCGGGATAGACCGATGTTGGGGTGGAGGTCGTGCCCGAGCCATTGGTCAAAAACCAAGTCATGCCGGCCGTCTCGACCTTTACATAGGTCAGACCCTGCGGGGCATTGCTGATGGACACGTGGAATTTCGGTTGGACCGGAACCGTGAGGCTAGGCGGAGCAATCGCTTGGAGCAGGAGAAGGGGCACATTATACGTCGCCTGGGAGCTAAAGCTGTAGGGAATTGCGCCGAGCATCCCGGAGGCGGTGAATTCGAACAAGCGGAGGCCGGTGGGAATAGGGGCTCGGGAGTCGGTCCAGTTGAGCGTATAGGAATCGGTAATGGCACCCGTCTGCACAAATCCACTCTGAACGGCGGCAGCGGGGTTCGTGATGTCAGTGACAGTCAGAAGCGTGACGCCGGAGCCAAAGCCAGCATTGTTGATCGTGACCGCGAACTTTGCGGCTCCGCCGGTGGCGTTGGCCGTGTCGGGCACCAAGGAAATCGATCCTGGCGGCCCACCGGTGATTGTGCCGGTGGCGGTGACCGGACCATAGAAACCATACTGTCCATTCTTCTGGGTGACGATATTGAAACGATAGGATCGAGCCCCATTAAAAGTAAGGCCGCGCGGATCGGTCCAGGTGGCTGTATTGGACGTGAAGGCGAAGAAATTTCCGGTATAACCGCCCCAAGTCGTGAGCGAGGTCAGGAAATAGTTTCCAACGTCCAATCCTTGGGTCTCATCGTAGACATACAAATGCGCCCAGACCGTATAAGTATCCGGGGAAAAAGTGATCGCAAAAGTGGGTGGCGTCGCCGGGCCCGTGGCGACCTGAGTAACGGAGATGGCACTCACGGCTGAAAAGGTCTGGGTCTGGCTGGCAGCGGGCAGGTAGTTCAGATTGCCCGGCTGCACGGCTTGGATCACGACGGTGCCCGGGGCGGTGGCCGTGACGTGCGTCGCCGAGACAGTGGCAGAGCCAGAGAGCACCGTATAGGTGACCGGCAGTCCCGCGCTGGACGTTGCGCCCAGATAGTAAGGCGTGCCCTGCGTGCGAGTTGAGATCGACGGGAATGAAATCGTCTGCGCGGCCTTGGCGACCGTGAAGGTCTGGCTGGCGCTGACGGGGCCGTAATTGGCGTTGCCGGGCTGGGTCGCCTTAAGGGTAACAGTGCCGGCTCCGGTGATTGTAACGTTGCTCCCTGTGACTGTCGCGGGCCCGGACTCAATCGCAAAGGTGATGGGAAGGCCTGATGATGCCGTGGCTGTCACTGGGAACGGCGCATCGAGAAATGTTTTGGCAGGAACCGTCGGGAAACTCGAAATTGTCTGGCTAGCCGCAGCGGTTATGAAAGTCTGATCGACCGGGTTGGCCGCAGCGAAAAGAGTCGTCCCCACGACGCCACCCGCAGCGTTTGCGCGGATGGTCGTGACCCCGGCGGCAGTGGGCGTGAAGTTTGGTCCGCTCAAGGTCCCGCTGCCGGCGAGGAGCGTGTAACTAACCGGCAGGCCTGACGTCGTCGTGGCCCCGAGTAAAAACGCGGAGTTGAGGTTTCGTATCCCAGGATTGGCAAACGTGATCGACTGCGCGATCGGAGTTACGAGCGTGAGGGCAAGGTTCACGCTTCCAAAATTGACCCCGCCTACCCACGTGAAGCCTGCATCATGGGTGCCACCGACATATCGGGTGCCGGTGACTTCCGAGGGGTCGTCGGGATTGTCGTGTTCATCCTCCCAGTATCCTCCCACCCAGCCGTTGTCATAAGGGACTGCATGAGATCCCGTCGCCCCAACGGTGTGGTTATATATTGCGGGCCCTAAACTGCCGCGAGGATCTACAAAAGTCGTCGCAAAATTGCTCGCACCCCAAACCGTGTAATGTGTGACCTGAGTGTTGTAGTTGAACGTCACGCTCACGTCGTCTATTCGATCCCATTCCGGGATTCCATTGGCGTCATATTGGACGTTGCCGGCCACCGCGATGCTGAAACTCGGCGGGTTCGCCGCACTGCTGATCACTCCATAGGTGGGCGTCAGAGTGATGGTCGCGCTCGCGTGAGACACGGAAGCGAAGCCGAGGGCCAGTGCCGCACCCAATAAGTAACGGGCGAGGCGAGTACCCGGCGGGGCCACCGGGGACGGTGTAAAAACGGCGGGAAAAAGAATTTTCATAGGACGGGCGAGGCTTCACGCCCCTGCGGCTTCGAGACGAAAGCTGCTCGGTCAAGACAAGGGTTCGTCGGTGCCAAAGCGGGGGTTGGCTCAACGGGACGCATTGGCCAACAGATTTGCGGCATCTTCGATTCGCCCGACTCCAGAAAGCGTGCCGGAGCGGTTGAGCACGTATAGCGCTGGCAATTCCGCATACCTCAGTTGCAAACCATCGCTCACCGCCCTAGACGCGGTCCCAGCCGCGGCGAAGCAATGCAGACCTGCCACTGGCGCGGTGGATGCGAGCTTGGCTGTCACTTGTGCCGAACCTCCGTAGGCCAAGTAGACCATTTGAGAATTCTGCGGCAGGATCTTTTCGAAGCGTTTCACTGACTCCAAGCCCAGCGGATCAAGGGGCGACCATACCAGCACGACCGTGACCTTCCCCGTTTGCTGCAAGAGATCGAATTCCCCTCCGGTCACTTTGGCCAATTGCAGGGCCAGCGGACGTCCAACGAGCGCGGCCCGCGCGAGCACCACCTGCGCTCGGGCTTTGGCCGCCGGCCCGGCCTTGGTGGACTGACTTACGGCGTTAGCAATGCCGGCCGCAGTGGCGAGATCGGCTCGACGCGCAACCTCCATGGAGTAGTCATGCAACTCCGCCAGATCGCCAAATTCAACTTTGAGCCGCTCGCCAACGAGCTGCCACTCGATCGGTTGGTCGGCGGCCGTCTTCGCTTTGATCTTCGAACTCAAAGCCAACCTCTCTGCGGCGAGCGCCACCTCGAAGCGATCCTTGGCGGGGACGTCTTTGCGTTCGCGATAGGTTTTCGCGAGGGCGAGAGCGGCTTGTTCGCGCACCGAATCACCTGCTTGGACGCTTCGCACTGAACTGAGTGCTTCGATTTTTTGCGCCTCCACGGCTTTGGGGTGATTGGGGTTTTCTGTATAGAAATCCTTGGCCAGTTGGGCCGTTTGTTTCGCTGCGGCCGCCTGCGCGGCGATTTCCGCCGTCATTTGGTCGCGCGTCTTGCTGTCGCCGTTGTTGGTTTTTGCCACCGGCGCCGGGGCTGCCAGCGCGGTCAATTCCGCGAAACGCTGATCGGGTGTCTTAGGGTCCGGGGTTTTCTGGCCGTAGGCCGCTACGGCGAAAAGCACCGACAGAGCTGCTGTTTTTGTGCGCATAGAGAAGAAAGGCAATGTGGCGGAAAAGGGTCGATGAGGGCGCCCGCCGAAATTGCACCATGGCAAAGCACACGGTCCTGTGGCGTATCACTGGGCATTGATTGTGATGCGATCGGCAAATCAATCAAAGCCGTGGGCAATATTGAGCAGGCGGAGCAGGAAAGCGCTGAAGCGGACGAGCAATATCCAGCGAGGGACTACGAAAATGTAAAGTGCTCGTTTGTTACTATTACGCAGCACCGCTACGTAGTTGGCGCGGTAGTCGACTACCTTTTAAAAGGTAGTCGAGAAAACGCCATAAACCTCTTCATCTGGCCCACGAATACCCGGGTCAGATCGGGTCGTGACGGGCGCAACGGCTACCATCACGCCAGTTTCGTCGGCCACCCGCTGTTCACAAGGACAGTGTCTTCGAGGGCTGTTGAATCGGTATCAAGTTCCATGAACCATTGCCTGCTCTTCTGAGGCCTTTATTTGCGAGCGCATCAACCCCGGATACCGGTGATGCAACATCTCTCAGTGCGCCGATAGCGGGTGAACCCGCAGGAGATCACACAGATCAGGATTCTCACTCTCGGGGTGTCGCCGGTAATTTCCACCGACGATTGATTTGTATGACATAACACATTACCGCTTGCGGCGGTCTTCGGGTTCCAACGGTTCGATTCGAATTTCGCTCACAAGCAAGTTGGACGATGACCCTCGTGCCTCTTCGGGAAAATCTAAGGACAGCACCGCAATCAGCCTCGCCTCTGCCTCGGCCACGGCACGGTAAATCGCGGTTAGATTTTTTCCGGTAATCATCACGCGATGGGTCACGAAGGACAATTCCACCGCAGTCGCGTCGTTTTTCAGCTCGAGCTTGATCAGCGACGAATACGGCAGCGCCACTTGCTCCCGGGCAGACTGCAGCCGCAAAAACACCGCTGGCATGCCGCGCGTTTCCAAACAGTGCGTCGACGACAATAGGTCGTCTGATTTCGATCCTTTTAGCATGGTAGATTACATTCTCATCCGGATTCTTGGTGCCTCTTGATGTCGCTGGGTGCTGGAACGTGAATTGTAGCCATCGCCCTGCGGGCGCGGGTTCCGCACCGGGCGGGTAAAAGCCTGTTCTGCCGTCCGCTCGAATTGCCGCGTGCCATCGTGGGCTTCGGGCGCAGGATGCTGGGCTAGAAAATAGGTTCGCGCCCGCAGGAGATGACGCCAACCGCGAGACATGACCGACGAGAGATCGGTCCCGAGCGCATGCTGGCGCATAAACTCCAACGCCGACACTCGGGCCTCGCTCCTCAACCCACCCGCACGGAGGAACCCATCCCGGTCGGGCACAAACACCCGGATGCCCTCGCGTCCACGGGTCGCGGACACATACAACCCCTCCTGCGAAATTGCCCCGGCCACGAAAACCTTGTCCACCGTGAGCCCTTGCGCGGCGTGTGACGTCATCGCGTAGCCATGCACTACCTGCCGGGTGTGCAAGGTTGACCCATCGGCGAGCACCAAACGGCCGTCCGCATCGACTGAACCGACGGTGACGGTAGTGCCGTTCGCGAGCCGTCGCGATTTTCCGTCCGCGGCAGCGATTCGGCCGACCGCGCGGAGGCGAAGGCGTTCTCCGGGCGCGATGGCCAACGGGCGCTCCTCGCACACGGTCCACGCCATGCCGGACTGGCGCGGCGAGACGGAAATTTCCTCGGTGCCACGCGCGACGATCAGTCGGCGTTTTTCCCTCCGCACCACGCGCAACTCGTCGCCCTTCGCAAAATGTTTCGTGGCCTTGTGGGTCACGAGCACGTCACCGGGCTGGTAGTTGTGCGCGTCTTTCTGCTGTGCCTTCGTCCAATCTTTTGCGCGCAGCGACGGGACGGTCTGTTCTTCGCGGGCGAGTTTGCCGGCGGCACGGAGTGCTTCCCGGGCGTGCAGGTTGAGCGCGTCGATTTCGGTCCATGTTGGTGCAACCATCAATGCCGTTTTAGCCCGTTCTTCTGCGCCGTTTTTCGTCGGGACGGATTTCCTTTCCTGCGTGGCCTCGAACCATTCGTTGACCATCCGGACCCGGCGCGCGGTCGGGTTATCCACCTCAACGATAGCCCCCATCGCGTCCAACTTGCCCAATCCTTCGGCGATCTTGCCGGCGGCGAGGGCCTCCGCGGCGGCGCGGTAGGCGGGATTGGCGGATTGGCGATGGACTTCGCGCAATTTGGCTACGGTGGCGCGCGATTCGCGTTCGACGATCCGCGCCGCATCGCCGGACTCGACGCTCTTGTGCTGGCCCGAGTCGCCCACGAGCACGAGCCGGGCGTTATGCTGCTCCGCCAGATCGACCACGGCCTTGAGCTGACGGATTGAAAGGAGGCCGTATTCGTCGATGACGACCGCTTTGTTCCGAATGGATGCCTGCATGACCGGATCGGCCAACAACCGCTGAATCGTCTGCGTATCGCGCAAAGCGGTCGCCGCCGCGCTGCGGCCCGCCTGCACTTGCTCGTCTCCGTCACGCCGTAGGATCTCCACCGCTTGGGTGCTCGGGGCGAAGCAGGCGACCTCGCGGCTGACGGACGCCATCCCCTCGATGGCACTCGCGAGCGTATGGGTCTTACCCGTGCCGGCCCGACCGCGCAGCACCACCGCGCGGTCCCCGGAATTGAGGATCAGAGAGACCGCCGCCCGCTGCTCCTTGGACAATTTCTCACCTGCGGCGCTCATGAGATAGCCCAGTTCGGTCATGGTGCCGGCAGCACTGTTGAGCTGCGCAACGAGCGCACGTTCCAGATCGAGCGCGGCGCGGGTCGTCACCTTACCGTCGGCGTGAAGCAGGCCGGAATGCTTGCCCCCGACGACGGCCTCCTGGATGGCGCTGAGCGGGTGCTGGCCGTAGGATTGCCGGATGATTTCGGCGGTGAATTCATGGATCGGGACGACCGTTTTCCGCTCGAACACGTGTTCGACGGCCCGCTCGATCGCGGTGGAGAGCGGCACGGGGTCCAGCGCGGTGCGCTGGTCGGAGGCTCGCAACGTGCGGAGATGGCTGAGTTCGCTGTCGTTCACCTGCGCCAATTGGCGTTGGCGCACTTCGTCGGGGTTCAACTCGTATTGTTTCTTGGCCCGGGTTTCGCGGACCAGGACGGCAATTTCGTCATGCGTAAGTTCGCGACCGAGTTCGGCTTCACGCACGGCGATGGCGCGGTCGCGTTCCGCCGCTCGCTTCGAGAAGCGTTCGAGCAAATTCGAGGATATTTCAGCCAATTCGAACCCGTCCTTGCGGCGCTCGATGGCGTAGCCGAGTTTTTGAACTTCGCGGGCGAGGGCGTTGCGGTAGACCTCCGTGAGATACCGGGACCGTTCAAAGATGTTCGAAGACTCGAGGGCGAGCAGCCGTGAGTTTGAACCACTTTGAACGACATTGAACACGAAGGCATGCGAATGGAGATGCGGGTCGAGGGCACGGCTCTCGCCGTGGCGGAAGATCGCCGCGGCAATTTGGCCGCTGGTCACGTAGTGTTTGTTGATCCGGCGGCCCTGCTGATGGGCGGCGAAGGTCTCCAGTTCGCGCAACGCCTCCGTCACGGCAGCCTCGTGGGCCGCAACGAGCCGGGCGTCGCCGCCGATGAACGCCTGAATCGAGACTGACTTGGGGGCGTTGAACGTGGCGTCATAGCCGGCGCGACGGCCGGCCGCCATCCGCTCCGTGAGTTGTTCACCCGTGGCAGCATGATGATTGCTGGCGACCCGGTCAAACGCCTCGTCAGAGATGGTCGCTCCTTCGACCAAACCAACCGTGTCACAGAGCCGCCCGAAGCACCGGCCTTCGACTTTCATGCCCTGCGAATAGTAGTCCGCCTGCCGAAGGTATTCACCCAGAGCGTGACTAAAAACCTTACACTTCTGAATGGTCAACATGCCCCACCTCCACCCAAGCCACGCGAACCCCACGAACGCGAAATCGACCAGACCAAATCACGACTCAGAGCTTCAACCCACTCATCCCAGTGAACGAAGACAAAGCGACCAAGCTTCAAGGACTGAACCGACTGACCGAAACGAAATCGAAAAGCGTCAACCGATCGCCGTATCCAAGGACTCAATCGAAGTGAAAGCGTCAACGAACTGAAACGGATCACGAAAAACGAAAGAAAAGCATGGGTCAAGACACCAACGTCCAGCTATTCGCTGGGACCATTTCAGCTGTGACCTGAGGTGCTTACATGACCAGAAGATGAGCGGCACCAGCCGCATCGCCTACCTATAAGTCCGTGGACACGCCACCCCTAACGATTTTCGTTAGGAACATGAATTCTCGCCACTAAAACACCACTACGTCACCACTCTACCACTACTCCGCCACTACTTCACCACCACTAGCGGTTGTCGCGGAAGTCCCTGACTCCATGGCCGATTGCGGAACTTTCCGCGCGATGGCCGGTCGAACACCCGAGAGAATTGCTCCGCATGGTTGCCGTCATCACCGCCACAGTTTTCCGCCGAAGCATCCTGGTGCAGGCGAGTGCGACCGCATGAGCGCGCTCGACCTCCATCGCTTCGATTCCCTGTCCGATCGTCAGGTGATTCGTCGCATCGGCTCGCTGCTTGCGGTTGCGCTTATGCGGAGCGGAGCACTTGCTCCAGCAGGTGCGACGCCGTCATACCGGCCGGCCCCAGCCAAACCATTGGAGCCATCCGAACTTCTTGCCGATGCTCGCGACCAGCGCATCGTTCGCTACTTGGAATGCGCGGGCGACGCCCGCCCGCGGGAACTGGCGGTGGCGTTGGGTTTGTCCCGCGGCGTGACGCAACGCCGGTTGCTGCACCTGCGAGCAACGGGAGTCTGCCACGTAGTCGGCATGACCCGCGGTGCCCGCTACTCGCTCCAGCGAGACTTCACCCGAAACTAATCCCAGCTGAGGTTCGCCGATTGACCACCGACGCCGCGTGCATACCGTGAATCGACCACTCGCTGGGTACCTTCTTGATAATATAATGGCGCTGCAGGAACATTCAGTTTCCTCAAGACTACTCCGCAAGAGAACGGCGGGGCTTGCGGTGCCAATGTCTGGGAAGAAGCGGCCGGTGCCCGGTGCTGCCAAGGTTGGGGAATTTGAACAGGCCTGCCGGAATGCTCTTCGGTGGAGTCGGTCGGAGTTGCTGGCGCTCGCGATCGATCGTGGGTGCGCTCACTATGCGTCACTCTGGCCGCGGTTGCCTGCGCCGACTGGGGTGCTCCCGCACGAGGTGCTTGGCTGTGCGTTGTTGCGCGGGCCCGAGGATGCCGAGACCTTTCAGGCAATTCGTTGTGGAGCCATGGTTCTCAGCGATTGGAACAATGATCCCGAACTGGTCGCGGAGGCCGCTGTGCGGCTTGCCGTTTCCGGCCGCGTGTCCCACGTCGCGAAACTCGGGCTGCGTTACGACGCCCGTCTGGACTACTGGAGGGCGGTGATTGAAGCTCTGCCGGAGGAATGCACCGAGGAGGACTTTCTGCCTGGGGTCTCGAGATTGACTCGTGAGACATTTGGATCGTCGCCTCGGCACGGCGTGATCCGTGAATGGCTGCGAAGTGATTTTGCGCGGTGAACACGGCGCAACAGATCGCTTCGACGCTGGATCGGCATCTCAAGATTCAGACCGACATGGTCGTGTTTGGGTCGGCCGCCTTGCTGCTGGACCGCAATTTCGCTCCGCGGCTCGCCGGGCGGATGACGAACGATATCGATGTCATTCTCCCGTCAGGACGTGAACTGGCGATCGATGCGGACGCCCAGTTTTGGGACGCGATTTCCGCCACCAACCGGGAATTGGAGGCCAAGGGGCTCTACATCACGCACATTTTTCCGGAGCGGGAAGTCGTGCTTACGCCCGAGTGGAAACAGTTCATCATTCCGTTGCCCAACCCAGGGTTAAAGAAACTGCGGCTTTCCCGGCCACGCATGCTCGACCTTGTGGTCTCGAAGATGGGGCGGGGCGATCTGCAGGATCAGGCGGACGTGCGGTCGATGCTGACCCTGCAGCGCGAATTTTCACTGACCGCACCTTCGGCGGCCGAAATCGCCGCTGCGTCCAAACGTGCCACCGTTCCTGAGGTCTACCGAGAAATCTTCACCCGGGCGGCAGCGCAGATCATCGAGAGTGTTCGCCAGTTGGAGCAGGGTGAGAAACCGACTCCTCCTAGTCACGGCAACCGGCAGAGTCGTGGTTATGGCATGAGTCCGTAGGGTCTGACGGCGGAGCTAGGTCAAGCGAGCCAGACGACCGTAGTTCACCGAACTATGCGAATCGCTGCAATGCTCGGCGACCGGAAGGTGCGACGGCGGTCCAAATCTTATTGAGCCCGGATTGCCAGTGCCCCGCGGCAAAGACGTCGACGGATTCTGCCGGAACGGTGTCGTCACCCCTCGGCGCGGACGCGGGGCTTCCAGACGATAATCGCCTGCGAAAAGTCGTGCTGCGCGAACGAGGAATTTTCCCGCTGCAGCCCTTCGTTGTTCGTCAGCCCAGCTTCTAATCGGGCTGCGTCTCGCATACGCAGCAATTTCTTGCGGTGAAAGGTGGCCGCAGCCGTGGTGTCTGGCGCCATGGCGGTGAGGTCGCGATCAATGGCGGCGATCCGCTGGGTCGGCGCGAGACGATGCAACTCCGCCCTGCGATCCTGATAGTGATCGGGCACGATTTCCTGAGGAGTCAGGGCGTGATTCTTTCGCTCAGCGGCCACCGCGTTGTTTTATGATGGAGTAGTGGAAACACACAAGCCACCTGGAGGAGCTATCGTAGTCGTAGCTCGGAAAGCATTGTTAGCGGACCACCCGCAAACGGCCCGAAAGGCGTCAGGCGACGCTTGCATCCTGAATCCGCGTGAATTGCCGTAACTGTTCGTCGACGGGCAGATCGGCGAGGGCCTTCATCCGATTGAGCCCGTAGCGGCGCACGTCCTCGGCCTTGGTCATTTCTAGGAGCTTCGTTTGGATGTCGTCGGCGAGTTGGAGCAACTTCATGTGATGGGTGATCGATCCGGGCGAAAGGCCTTCTTCCGCCGCGAGTTTCAAACGGTTCAGGCTGCGGTCCTTTTCCAAACGCCGCTGCCACGCGCGGGCGCGGTGGATGGGGTGCAGCATCGGTGCCGACTCGGGTGCCGGCGCCGCGATGCGCCGCGTAGCCCCCAATTCGCAGTGAAACGGCGCCAGCAACGTGACGGGCTTTGATGAACCGGTAGACGGCGCGAGCGCGACTTTCAGGTTCAGCACCAGCGGACGAACGGCCGGCGCCGCGGCCGCGCGCGCAGTGCGCTCTTCGATAAGGATCTGTTCGGCCATGCCTTCGACCAAGCGCTCCACGCGCAGCTTCAATCGCAATTCCAGCAACCGCGTACCCACGGCCCTCTTCGCGACCTTTTCGCTGGCCGGGCGGATCTCAACGCGCTCTAGGAAGAGCGTCACCAAATCGCGTTGCTCGTCGCACGACAGGGTGGGCAACAGGTCGCTGAATTTCCTCAGAGCCTGGCCGACGCGCGCCGTGTTGATGTCGCCTTCCTCGCACGCGGCGAGTTCAATGCGGACCTGTTCGCGCTCGACGATCAACCGTTGTTTCTCCTCGTGCAGCGCGTTGGCTTGTTCGCGCAGCGCCTCGTCGAGCGCGGCGGTTTGTCCGAGCACGAGAGCCTTGGCGCAATTGCGGAGTTGTTCGGCGACAGTCGCGAGTTTGGCTTCGGCGTCGCTGAGCCGTGCCCGTAGCGGGGCTCGTTCAGTCTGGCGGCGCTCACGCGCGCTGCTGCTCGTGGCGTCGAGCACCTCGGGGTGCTGGCAGCAGGCGCCGAGGAATCCGATGACGGCAGTTTCGAGTGCCGTCGCGGAAACGTGGCGCACTGGGCATTTGGCATCGGAGCGCTCTTTGTGGGCGTAGCCGCAGGTGTAGTAACGGTAGCGCTTGCCGTCGGGGTCGAGTTTCCCGCAGGTGTTGGGGATCATGGCCCGGCCGCAGCAGCCGCAGAACGCGAGGCCCTTGAGCAGGTGAAAATGCTTATCGCGGCTCCGGAACCGCCGCGGTGCCGGCGACAGCGCCGGGCGGATCGCGGCGTTGGCCCGCTCCCACAAGTCGTCCGAGACGAGGGCCGCATGTTGCCCGGGAAACTCCTTGCCGTTCATCCGGACGCGGCCGGCGTAGAGGGGGCGGGTGATCAATCGGCGCACGATATCGGAGCGGAATCGTTTTTCGCCGACGTTCTGTTTCTCCCCGCTGCGGCGATTAAAGATCCGTGCCCGCGTGCGCAGACCTTCGGCGTTGAGGGTGTTTGCGATCTCCGTGAGCGAAGTGAGGCGCGCCGCCAATTCGAAGATGCGACGCAACGTGACGGCTTCGGTGGGATGTGGGCTCAGACCTTGCAGAGCTTCATCGTAGACGTAACCGAACGGAACTTGCCCGCCGGTCCAGAAGCCGCGTTTGGCCTGTTCGTTGAGTTTGATCCGGATTTTCTCGGCGGTGTTCAGCCGCTCGTATTCCGCGACGCTCATGAGCAGGTTGTTCTTTAGCCGGCCGGAGGGGGTTTCGTCCGAAAGGTCCTCGGTGGGGCTGACGAGCCGGCATCCGTGTTGCTGGAGAAAGGAACGAAACGGCCCCCATTCGTCCGTGCTGCGGAGCACCCGTTCGAGTTTGAAGATGAGGACGACCTTTATTTCGCCGGCTTCGATCTGGCGCATGAGCGCACGGATGCCCGGTCGGTTCATCGAACTGCCCGAGTAGGCCGGGTCGGAGAAGCAGGCGACTTCGAACCAGCCGTCGACGGCGTGTTTCGCGATGAAATCGCGGCAGACGGCGGCTTGGCTTTCGCAGGAATCGAAGCGTCCGCCCACCTGGTTGGCGGTGGAGACGCGGCTGTAGATGGCAACGGGCACCGTGCAGGCACGGCTCCGCAAAGTATCCGTTTGGATCGCTGGCATGAAAAAACCTCTGTTAAGGGTTAAGGGGGCGATCCAAAAGGCCTCAGCCCCGCGTGATTCTGAACTGCGGACATTATCGCAGATTCGGCGAAAAATTCACGGACAGAATTTTAACGGCACCTCAATCGCGGGTTAATCGGGGCCATTTTCGCGACTCCGCCACCGACCCAAAACGAGAACTTATTTCAGGGGTGTTAAAACGCCTGTTTCGTTTCTCACGGACATCCAGAGGTCTACAAAAAATTAATCCCGCACCAAGAGGTTCTTGATACGGGAAAACTGGCGGAGAGGGAGGGATTCGAACCCCCGGTTCCCTTGCGGAAACACGCGCTTTCCAAGCGCGCGCATTCGACCACTCTGCCACCTCTCCGGGTGTCTAACCGACCCATAAAAACGAGTCAGTCATCGGTCAAGGGGTGGAAGAAAGGCCGCCCCTCCGACCGGGTCAACGAGGAATTCGCGTCACTTTTCGCAGCCACTCCCGCCGCCGTAGGGCCGTCGGCGTTACCGTTGACGTTGGCGTTGCGGCTGAACGGCCCGCAGACGCCGCATACTTCGTTGGCCCGTCGTCTTCGCTGCCGCCCAGGGCGTGTTGCTTGTTTTTCCAGAAGCCCGGGGCGATTCAACCCACGCGTCCTGTCCGTTTCTGACGCTCCAGCCCTGCAGGCAGAGCGAGGCGAGTCAGCCCCCCCGTGAGCGCGCTCCAGACCGACGCGATTCCACTATCGCCAAGCCCCCCGGAGGAACGACTAGTCTCCCAGCGCAATCCTTTCGCTTCCGTGCGTTTCAGTTTCTTCAAACTCCTCGGCCTCCTCTTTCTCCTGCTCACGTTGTTCATCGCGTGGCGCACGCGCCGCGATATCGCGAGCGGAGAAACGCAATGGGGCCGCGCGCTCTTCCACCGCTCCGCCCCGCTCCGGCGCTCCGAATCCCCGCTGCGCTACTGGCTCGCGACGTTGCTCAACGTCGTGGTCGTGCTCCTCTTCGCCCTCGCAGCCGTCTTCATTTTGCGCGTGGGCGTGCTGCGCCTCGCGGGCCGCTGAGGAGAATCCCGGAGGTTTCGCCATCGGCCCCTCCCTCCGTCCTTCCGCACGCTGAGCCTTCCAACGCTACGCTGATTTCAGTTCCGCTCGAGCCCCCATTCATGGGGTTGATGGCTCGTGCGGCCCGCGCCGCGCCCCGGCGGAGAAGCGCGCACCGCTGAAAAAGGCGATCGGCATCATGGATAAATCCTCCGCAGAGGGCCGGCTGACGAGATTTGAGATCGAAATCATCTGCACGGGCAGCCGGGCTGAGCTGAGGAAACTCGGCAAGTAGCGCGGGCGCAGGACCACGCGCTCCCGCGGCAACTACCGAGCTTGAGTTTAGGTTGAGGCGATTGGTCCCTGCCGAGCGACGGCGCCAGCTGGCGTCCGGATATCACCAAAGGAAATCCACGGATCTTGGCTTGGCGAACGACCTGCGGCGGCCTACAACTTCCGGGATGAAACCATTCCCCTGGATGAAGACGGCGGCGGTGTTGGCGATCTTAAGCGGTGCAGCGGCGATCGCGACGGCGGCGCCGGTGCCGGTATATTTCGGCACGGGCGGGCCCGGCGCGAAGGGGATTTACCGCGCGACGTTTGATTCCGCGAACGGCAAGTTCACCGCAGCCGAGCTCGCAGTCGAGGTCGGTTCGCCCGGTTTCCTCGCGCTGCATCCGGCCGGCGACAAGCTTTACGCCGTCGCTAATTTTCCGGGCGGGCCCGGCGCGATCGGTTACAAGATTGGCGCGGGCGGCGCGCTGGAAGTGATCAATTCTTCCCCGACGGGCGACGGTGGCGGTGCGCACATCGCGGTGCATCCGTCGGGAAAGTTTCTCCTCACCGCGCAGTACGGCAATGGCTCGACGGCGCTCTTCCCCCTCGATGCGGAGGGCCGACTCGGGACAGCGCAGGTGACCAAACATCAGGGCGGGTCCGGCGTGGTGAAGCCCGTGCAGGAAAAACCGCACGCGCACTGGACGGGGTTTTCGCCCGAGGGCCGCTTCGCGCTCGTGCCGGATCTCGGGCTCGACGGCATCGTGATTTACCGGATCGACCTCGCGAAACCCGCGATCGAGCGCCACAGCTTCGCAGCGTCGGTGCCGGGCGGCGGGCCGCGGCATCTGCGGTTTTCTCCGGACGGAAAGTTCATCTATCTGCTCAACGAGCTCTCGCTCTCCGTGACGACCTTTGCGTGGGACGCCGCGGCCGGCACCGCCCAGCGGCTCGCGAATGTCCCGTCGCTGAGTGCGGAAGTGAAAGCCAAGGAAACGCACAATTCCGGCGCGGAGATCCTCGTACATCCGAGTGGCCGTGTCGTTTATTTTTCGAATCGCGGCAACGATAGCGTGACGGTTTTCCGCGCCGACCCGGCAACATCGGCCGTACAAGTCATCCAAGTACAGCCCGTGCGCGGGGCGTTCCCACGCAATATCGCGCTCTCGCCCGATGCGGGCTGGCTGCTCGCAGCCGGTGCCGATTCGAACACGGTAGCCGCGCACAAAGTGAATCCCACGACCGGCGAACTGACTTATCAGACCAAGGGCGTGATCAACGTGCCGGCGCCGATCTGCATTGTGTTTGCGACGCGGTAGGCGCCTGGGGCCCGCGGCGTGGCCAAGCAGTGGGGCCGCGGTTTGCAGGACGAGGATTTCTTTGGAGATCAAGCGGGGCATAACCGGAAGTGCAGTCAGCGGCGCGCGCTGGGCGTGGCTCGGGGGTCTCGCCCGTGAGCGACTGGGTATCGGGCACACTCGCTTCCGCACCCGTAGGAAGGACGCCGAGGCCACTTCAATCAATGAGGGCACCTGCAGCTGTGATCAAACGCGGCGGCACGCGGATATTTTCGTTAGATTTGTCCCCTCACTCGTGCATCGTTCGACCGCACCCCGCGACAGCCTACTGCCGAATCCACCATCGGCTATCCATCAACTCCCCCCACCCCCGTGAACTCCATCCGATTCCCCGCCTTGATCGCGCGCGCTGGCGGCGCGCTGCTGTTGGCCACCGTTTCGTTCGCCCAGGCTCCCACTACCGACCCGCTGACGCTGGCGAAATACGACACCAATAAAAATGGCCGCCTCGAGCCCGAGGAAATCGCCGCCATGCAGGCGGCGCGAGGGACCCCGGCCGTCATCGAAAACAAGTCCGCCGAGCAGCCGGTCATTTTATCCCCGTTCGAAGTGGTGTCACAGGATCGCGGTTACTACGCGTCGAGCACAATGTCCGGCACGCGGCTCAACTCAAAGGTCGAGGATCTCGCT
>CAMCHO010000036.1 GCA_945874455.1 Opitutus sp. GAS368
CCCACCCAGCCCACCACCAACGCCCCCACCACAATCACCGGAAACGGCACGTGCCCCACAAAGATCGCCCCGAACGCCACCGCCGCGATGCCCCACATCACGCGATTTTTCAGCGCCTTCTGCCCAATCCGCAGCACCGCCGCAACCACCACCGCCAGCACCGCCGCCTTGAGTCCGTGAAACACCGCCGCGATCCAACCCACGCTGCCATACGCGACATAAACATAACTCAGCCCCCACAAAATCCCCGCCGACGGCAGCACGAACAGCGCCCCCGCCACAATCCCGCCCCACGTCCGGTGCAACAACCACCCGCAATAAATCGCCAACTGCTGCGCCTCCGGCCCCGGCAGCAGCATGCAAAAATTTAGCGCATGTAAAAACCGCCCTTCCCCAATCCAGCGCCGTTTCTCCACGAGCTCCGTGTGCATGATCGCAATCTGCCCTGTCGGCCCGCCAAAACTGATAAACCCCAGCTTCACCCAAAACCGCAGCGCCTCCCCAAAACTCGGCCGCGCCGGCGCGTGGTCGCATGGGCTTTCCAGCCCAGGTCCGTCGACCTTGCCCTTGGGTTCTCCGTCGCGCGTAGGTTCCATCCGTCCACTCCAAAACCGCCTTCCCCTCCTGACAACGTGGAATCCCACTCCCCCGCACACCTTCCTGCCCCTCCTTCGTCTCGCCCTCTCGCCTCACGCCCCCTGAACTGCTCACCCGCTCCCCGTGGGCCTCAGCTAAGCCCACGCGCTCGCCATCGGCCTCGTCTCCCTCGCCGCGCTCGCCCTCGACCCCTTCTCCCCCCAATACGGACGCCGCCCCGCTGCGTCCGCAGTCGTCCGGGCGTCCGCCGACCGAGCTCCCGTCCGAAAAATCCAAAGCTGGCCAATCCCGCCCGCTCGACTATGTTCTCTGCGATTCATGAATACCTTCCTCGGCATAGCGCTCGAGACCTTCGTTGTCCTCGCCCTCGTCGCTGCCAACGGCTTTTTTGTCGCCGCCGAATTCGCCCTCGTGAAGGTCCGCGTCAGCCAGCTCCGCCCGCTCGAGAAGACCGGCGGCTGGCGCGTAAAATTCGCCCTTAAGGCCACCGAGCACCTCGACGCCGCCCTCTCGGCCACCCAGCTCGGCATCACCCTCGCCAGCCTCGGTCTGGGCTGGGTCGGCGAACCCTACATCGCCCACCGCGTCGAGCCGCTCCTCACGAGCTGGGGCTTCGGCGATCCCGCCACCGTCTCTTCGGTCTCCTTCGCGATCGCGTTTTCCGTCATCACCTTTCTCCACATTATTTTCGGCGAACTCGCCCCCAAGTCCCTCGCCATCCAGCGCGCCAAGTCCGTCACCCTCTGGATCGCCGCCCCACTCCTCGTTTTCTACTACATCTTTTTCCCGTTCATCTGGCTGCTCAATGGCATCGCCAACCGCTTCCTCCGCTGGGCCGGCCTCGGACCCGCCTCCGAGGGCGACCATGCCTTCAGCGCCGATGAGCTCGAATACGTTTTCAGCCGCGCCCGCCACTCCCACCCGGGTGACGCACTCATTAACAAACTCATGGTCCAGTCTCTGCGCGTCCGCGAAACCACTGCGCAGCAGATCATGCTCCCCCGCGACCAGGTCGTCGCCCTCTGGCTCGACAAACCCATCGCCGAAAATCTTCGCACCGCGCAAATCAGCGGTCACAGCCGTTTCCCCGTCTGCACCGGCAGCATGGACGAAGTTCGCGGCCTCCTCCTCGTCCGCGAATGGCTCTGGCAACTCTCCCTCCTCGGCCCCGACGCCTCCTTCGAACCCCTCATCCGTCCCGTCGCCGCGTTCGAGCTCACGACCAAACTTCCGGTCATGATCGAAAAATTCCGCACCGGCCGCAGTCACCTCGCCGTCGTCCTCGACGCCGAAAAACGCCTCGCTGGCATCGTAACCTTCGAAGACGTGCTCGAGGAAATCGTCGGCGATATCCGCGACGAATTCGACCTCGGCTCCGGCCCGATCTACGACCGCACCACGTTTTCCATCGTCGTCAGCGGCTCCTTCACCATGCGCGAACTCCAGGCCGAGACCGGCTGGTCCTTCGAGTGGCAACCCCGCGAAACCGTCGCCTCGTGGTTCACCCGCCACCTCGGCCACCCGCCCCGCCGCGACGAATCCCTCACCTCCGGCGACTTCCGCCTCACCGCCGTGGAGGTCAGCACCGAGCGCGTCCGCCGCATCCGCGTCGAGCGTATCGCCGACATCCCCACGCTCTGATCCCACCCCCACTTCGTTCTCGTTCCTCGTAATCGTTCTCGTTCGTCAGCCCCTCCCCTCCTCACACCCATGCTCTCCCTCAAATTCCGTCTCCCCATCTCTCCGTCTTTCCTTCTCTCCCTCGTCTGCTCCTCCCTCCTCGCTCTCGTCGCGGCTCCCGTCACTCACGCCGCGTCCGCGAAACTCGTCGAGAAAATCGCCGCGCCCACTGCGTCCGGCGCGGCCGCCTCATCTTCGTCCCAGATCCTTATCCCGTACGCGAAATACGTCCTGCCCAACGGCCTCACCCTCGTCATCCACGAGGACCACAGCGATCCCGTCGTCCACGTCGACGTCACCTACCACGTCGGCTCCGCCCGCGAGGAAATCGGCAAGTCCGGCTTCGCCCACTTTTTCGAACACATGATGTTTCAGGGCAGCGACCACGTCGGCGACGACCAGCATTTCAAGATCGTCACCGCCGCCGGCGGCACCCTCAACGGCTCCACCAATCGCGACCGCACCAACTACTACCAAACCGTCCCAAATAACCAGCTCGAGAAGATGCTCTGGCTCGAAGCCGACCGCATGGGCTTCCTCCTCGACGCCGTCACCCAAAAGAAATTCGAAGTGCAGCGCGGCACCGTGAAAAACGAACGCGGCCAAAACTACGACAACCGCCCCTACGGCCTCGCCCGCGAGGTCACCGCCCAAGCCCTCTACCCCTACGGCCACCCATATTCCTGGCTCACCATCGGCTACGTCGAAGACCTCAACCGCGTCACCGTCGCCGACCTGAAGAACTTCTTCCTCCGCTGGTATGGCCCCAATAACGCCACCCTCACCATCGGTGGCGATGTCGACACCGCCGCCGTCGTTGCCCTCGTCGAGAAATACTTCGGCCCCATCCCCCGCGGCCCCGCCGTCGAGCCCACCAAACTCCCCGCCCCCGTCCTCGACCGCGACCGCCACATCACCCTCGTCGACAACTACGCCCGCCAACCCCAGCTCTCCCTCACTTTTCCTTCCGTCCCCGAGTTTCACGCCGACGAAGCCGCCCTCGACTGCCTCGCCCAGGTCCTCGGCCAAGGAAAAAATTCCGTCCTCTACCAACAGCTCACCAAGACCCAGCAAGCCCTCGGCGCCTCCGCCTTTAATGGATCCAGCGAGCTCGCCGGCGAATTCACCCTGAGCGTCGTCCCCGCTCCCGGCACTTCCCTCGCCGCCACGAAAAAACTGGTCGACGATGCCCTCGCCGCCTTCGCCACCCGCGGCGTCACCGATGCGGATATCGCCCAGTTCACCGGCTCGATCGAAGCCCAACTGATCAACAACCTCCAAAGCGTCTCCGGCAAGGTCCGCAGCCTCGCCGCTTGGCAAACCTACACCGGCTCGCCCAATCAGATTGCCGCCGACCTCAAACGCTACACCTCCGTCACCAAGGCCGACGTCCAGCGCGTCTACGAAAAATATCTCAAGGGCAAACCCGCCATCGTGCTCAGCATCGCCATCAAATCCGCCCCCGATAACGTCGTCGCCCCCGCCGATTACCAGCCCGACGCCTCCACGTATCGTGCTCCCGACTACGGCTACGCGGGTCTGAAATATACCAAGGCCACCGACACCTTCGACCGCAGCAAACTCCCCGGTAACGGCCCCAACCCCGTCATCAAAGTCCCGCCTTTCTGGCGCGCCACGTTGCCCTCCGGTGCCGAAATCATCGGGGCCCAGTCCCGCGAGCTCCCAACCGTCGCCCTCACGCTGTCCATTCCCGGCGGCCAACTCGGTCTCGCCGCTACCCCCGCGAAAGCCGGCCTCGCCCAGCTCTACGCCTACATGATGAACGAGGATACGCAGGACCGCACCGCCGAGCAGATGCAGCTCCAACTCCAAACCCTCGGCAGCTCCGTCTCCGTCGGCAGCGATTTCGACGACATCAATTTCAGCGTCCAAACCCTGAAAAAGAACGTGGACAAAACCCTGCCGCTCCTCGCAGAACGCCTGCTCCGCCCGAAATTCACCGCCGCCTCCTTCGACCGCCTCAAGCGCCAGATGCTCGAAGGCTTCAAGGCCCGCAAAGCCCAGCCCGCCCTCGTCGCCACCGAGGTGTTCGCCAAAATCAACCACGGCCCCACGAGCATTCTCGGCGTCAGTCCGACCGGCACCGAAGAAACCGTAAAAAATCTCACACTCGCCGACGTCGAGGATTACCACGCCCGCTTCATCACCGCCCGCGGCGCCAAACTCGTCGTCGTCGGCGACATCACCCAGGAAGAAATCGTCAGCCGCCTCGGCTTCCTCGCCACCTTGCCCGTGCGTGACGTCAAGCTCCCCGCAGTTCCCGCCGCCCCCGTCATCACGAAAACCCGCCTCTTTATCGTGGACGTCCCGAAGGCCGCGCAGACCGAATTCCGCGTCGGCTACGTCACCGGCCTGAAATCCGACGCCACCGGTGACTACTACCGCGCCACCTTGATGAACTACCCGCTCGGCGCCGCCTTCAGCAGCCGCCTCAACCTCAATCTCCGCGAAGAAAAAGCGTGGACCTACGGTGCCCGCACTGGTTTCTCCGCCAGCAAATACTCCGGCACCTTCACGTTCAGCTCCGGTATCCGCGCCGACGCTACCGGCGGTGCCCTCACCGAAATCCTCAAAGAACTGAACACCTACGCGCAGAGCGGCATCACCGCCGATGAGCTCACCTTCACGAAAAGCGCCCTCGGCCAGCGCGACGCACTGCTCTACGAAACCCCGCTCCAAAAAGCCGGCTTCATCCGCCGCATCATGGACGACAATCTTCCGGCGGACTTCGTCGACACCCAGAATAAAATCCTCGCGACGATGCAGAAATCCGAGATCGACCGCCTCGCCGCGAAATGGATCAAGACCGACGCCGTGAACATTTTGCTGGTCGGCGATAAATCCAAGATCCTCCCGATGATCGCCCACTTCGGCTACGAGGTCATCGAGCTCAGCCCCGACGGCAAACCCGTCATCCCCCAGTAGTTCTCCGAACGGAGGGGCGGTTTTCTAACCGCCCGTTTCAGCACCCCTCCGAATCCCACCTCCGAACGGCGGGGCGGTTTCCCGACCGCCCATGCGCCCGTCCAGCAACCCCACACCGGACCGCACGCCGTAACGCGCGGCCCGCCCTCATCCGCGCCTCGGCCCGCCCTCAGCCCGCCCCTCACGCCAGCAGTGCACAAAGCTCATCCAGCGCCTGCTTCGTGCGCTTGATGCCGTCGATCTCGGAGTGCTTGCTGCCCTCGTATTCGATGCCCACGTAGCCGCTGTAGCCGGCCCCGAGCACGATCCGTAGCAGGCGCTCGAAATCCAGCGTCATCTCGATCTTCTCGCGCCGGTCCTCGGTGTAGAATTTGCCTGCACCCGTGTCCCAATCGTAGGACTTCGCGCTCATGCCTTCCTTCACCCACGGCATAAATTCGCGCAGGCCCTGATAAGGATTATACATCTCCGACTTCGCCCGGTCCGTGTAGAAATTTCCGAAGTCCGGCAAAATCCCCACGCGCTTGTGGTCGGCCAGCTTCATCACCTGCGTGAGCCATTTGCCGTTTGACGAAAGGCCCCCGTGATTCTCCACCACCACCCACTGTCCGCGCTTGTCGCCCTCGACGCACAGCCGGTGCAGTCCGTCCGCCGCGAGTTTCGCCTGCTCGTCCGCCGACAACTTGGCGTCGCTCGCCGCGTTCACGCGGATGCTGTGACACCCGAGCAACGCTGCCGCATCGAGCCACTTGAGATGGTTCTCCACCGTCTTCGCGCGTGCCGGCTCCTGCGGTGCTCCGAGATTTCCTTCGCCGTCGCACATGATGAGCAGGCTCTTCACGCCTTCGCCCGCCGCACGTTTTTTCATTTCGCCGAGGTAGGCTTGGTCCGCCGCCTTGTCCTTGAACATCTGATTCACGTATTCGATCCCGTCGATTCCCACGGAGCGGGCGATCTTGGCAAACTCCAGGTTGTCGAGCGGCTCGGCCCCGGGCCGCTTGAGGAAACGTTTATTGAGCGACCACTGCGCGAGCGAAATCTTGAACGGCATTTTCTTACCGGCCGCCGCCGCGCGCGCGACCGGCGGCAACGCCGCGATCGCACCAAGCGCGACCGCAGATTTCAGAAACGAACGACGGGGAACTAACGAGGTGGAGATCATGGAAAAATTGTTGGCCACCCATTTCACGAAAGACAAGCCGCCCTACCGAGGTTCGGAGTTTCGCCTGCAGGCGGTCCGAGTCCGCACCTTTTCTTCACAAACGCGGCAAGAGAGCTTCCTGCTCATAAAATCCTCCTGCCTCACGTCCATCCCCCTCACGTCCCGCAAAACGTCCGATACGCTTCGCCCCCGTCCGGCGCCGGCACTCGATACTCCGCCACGTCCGCCGCGCGCGCCCGCGCATAATCGTAGGGCGCCGCCAACACCGCCAGCAACCGCTCCAGCACACCCACGTCCCCCTGCTCCGCCGCCGCGAGCGCCTCTTCCACGCGATGATTGCGCGGTATCACCGCCGGACAATTCGCGCATCGCAGCCGCGACACGTCCTCGGCCGTCTGCGGTTGCCGCGCGCGCCTCGCCTGCCAACGGGCGAGCCATTCCTGAAACTCAAGCGCCCTGCCCGCCTCCGTCTCCCCCAGCGTCTCAAGCTCCGCCCACGTGTTCGTGTAATCCGCCTTCGTCGCATGCATCCACGTCAGCAACGACTCGATCAACGCCCCATCCTCCGGCTCTTCGTTAAACAACCCGAGCTTCCGCCGCATGCCCGCGAGCCAGTGACGCTGGTAACGTTCCCCGAATCCACCGAGCGCCTGGTTCGCCAGCGCGATCGCCGCCTCCTCCTGCGGGTGTAACACACTCAACAACGCCTCCGCCAATCGCGCGAGATTCCACTGCGCGATTTGCGGCTGGTTGCCGTACGCGTAGCGCCCGTGCCGGTCGATCGAGCTAAACACCGTCGCCGGATCATAGGCCTCCATAAACGCACACGGCCCGTAATCGATCGTCTCACCCGAGAGCGCCATGTTGTCCGTGTTCATCACGCCGTGCACAAATCCGACGCTCATCCACTGCGCGATCAGTCGCGCTTGTCGCTCGATCACCGCCCCGAGCAACGCGAACGGCGGATTCTCCGCGCCCGCCAGCTCCGGATAATGACGCTGCAACGTATGCGCGACGAGCGCCCGCAGCGCCCCTTCGTCCCTTCGCGCCGCCACCCACTCAAACGTCCCCACGCGGATGTGGCTCGCCGCCACCCGCGTCAGCACGGCGCCCGGCCGCGCTCCGTCCTGCCGCCAGATCTCCTCGCCCGTCGCCACGACCGCAAGACTGCGCGTCGTTGGAATCCCCATCGCGTGCATCGCTTCACTAACCACATACTCGCGCAACATCGCGCCGAGCGTCGCGCGCCCGTCACCGCTCCGCGAATACGGCGTCGGCCCCGCTCCTTTGAGTTGCACATCCCAGCGCTCACCCCGCGGCGTGATTTGCTCACCCAACAAAATCGCCCGCCCGTCACCCAGCGTCGTGAAGTGCCCGTATTGGTGCCCCGCGTAAGCCTGCGCGAGCGGCACCGCCCCCGGCGGCAACACGTTCCCCGAAAAAATCTCCGCCGCCGCCCCACTCGCGCCCTCCGCACTCGCCCACGCCGCCGCTGCCAACCCCAGCTCCTCCGCTAGCCTCCGATTCCACACGACCACCCGCGGCGCGCGCACCGCCGTCGGCCCCACCGCCACGTGCAGCAAACGGGGCAACTGCGCATACGAATGCTCCAGCCGCCAGCCACCCGCCCCAGGTGCCTTCGCCTTCGCATTCTCGTCGATTTCGTAAATCATGCCGGACCCTCCGCCAAAAAAACCCGTTCGTCGAGGCGTGACCCATTTTACCTTGATCCGCAAACGGCGAACGCCGCCAACTTTCGGCCCGAACCCACTGGGGACGCGACGCCCTCGTCTCGTTTGTTTAACCGTCGCCAGCCCCGCGCTTGACGACTCTGCTACTCTCCGTCCTTTCATTTCCGCCGCCATGTCACGTCGTCACACCACGCTTCCGCTCTTCACGCGCCTCACCGCGCTGGCGAGTTCGGCGTTGGTGCTGGTGCTGACGATTCTCGCCGCGAGCCCGCAGTGGCACGCCCTCGTCCACGCCGCCGAACACTCCGCGCACCACGCGCCCGCCGCCGCCCCGACCTGCCCCGCCGGTCACCACCACGCTCACAGCGAGCCCACCCCAACCCACCCCGCTTCCGACAACGACGAGCTTTGCGTCGTCACGCAGTTTTCCCAGAGCCAAGCCGCACTCCTCGTCGCCGCCCTCGTCCTCACCGCGCAACCTCTCGCGGCCCCCACTCCCCCGCTCCCCTTTTCCGATTTTTGCGCGCCCAGCGCGCCCGCCCACACCCTGCCCCCCGGCTGTGGCCCTCCGTTGGTCTGAGTAAGTTGGTCATCCGCTAACCGACAGCGTCCCGCGCGGCCGCGTCGTCCTCCGTCCCCCGCTCCCGCTCCGCTGCCGTGCGCCCATTCGCGCACCCCCGACGCTGCGCGTGCGCCTTCCTTCACCTTCCTGAGTTTCTCCGTCTTACCATGTCTTCGCGTCCCTCGGTCTCTCTCCTCCTCCCCGCCCTCGCGGCGGTCGCCTTATTCGCCACCGCGTGCTCGAAATCCGACCTCCCCGACCGCAACCAGAAATCCTCTACCTCAGCCCCACACGTCCACTCCGCCCCGCACGACGGCACCCTCGTCGAAATCGGCGACCACGCCTACCAACTCGAACTCGTCCGCGACTCCACGGCTGGCACCCTCACCGCCTACGTGCTCGACGGCCATGCCGAGAATTTCGTGCGCATCGCCGCGCCGAGCTTCGCACTCATCGCGATGCCCGGCGGCCAATACACGCCGCTCACCCTCCGAGCCGTCGCCAACCCCTCGACCGGCGAAACCATCGGCGACACCTCCCAGTTCGCCGTCCAAGCCGACTGGCTGAAAACCGCCGGCGGTTTTTCCGGCATCTTCACCATCGAAATCAAGGGGACGACATTCGAGCAAGTGTCCTACCACGTCCCGAAACCATCCCTCGCCCCACCCCGTCGCCAACTCGGCCTCCTCCTCCCCCTCACGTCCCGTTCGCCCTCCGCCCTCCGCAATTCCTGATGTCCTCCGCCTTCCTCCTCACCCTCACCGCCACCGGTTTCAGCATCGCCGCGCTGCACGCCGCCATTCCCACGCACTGGCTGCCATTCGTCCTGATCGGCCGGGCGCGCGGCTGGTCGCGCCGCCGCACGCTCGCCGCGGTGGCGCTGGCGGGCGGAGGACACATCCTCGCCACGACCGCCCTCGGCGTCGCGCTCGCGCGCTTCGGCTGGGAAATCAACGAGCGCTTCGACACCGCGTTTCACTGGATCGTCGCCGGACTCCTCGTCGGCCTCGGTGCGTGGCTCGCGTTTCGCACTCCGCACGGCCGCGGCTGCGGTCACTGCGAAGGCCAGCGACTCATCCCCGAGCCCACCGACCGCGCCGCGCTTTGGGGGCTTTTCCTGACGCTCACCCTCTCCCCCTGTGAATTGTTCTTGCCCGTCTATCTCACCGCCGCGCCGTACGGCTGGACCGGGATTGCCTGGCTCAGTGCCGTCCTCGCCGTCGCCACGCTCACCGGGATGTTGACGCTCACGTGGCTCACGCTGCACGGCGTGCAACGTCTCCGCTGGATCGACCGTCTCGACCACCGCGCCCTCGGCGGTCTCCTCGCGTTCCTCGGACTCGCCAACCTCATGTTTCTCCCATTGAGCGGACGGCTCCGCGTGCCGTTGCCCTGATCGCTCGCAATTTCCCCGCATTCCCACATTGTCCCTGATCATCATGAACAACACCCTTCGCGCCACCCTCGCCACCGTGCTCCTCTGCACCGTCGCCGCCTGCACCAAGAAAGATCCGCACGCCGGCCACGATCATTCCGCCCACGCCAAACACGTCCACACCGCCCCCCACGGTGGCAAGCTGATCGAGCTCGGCGAACACGCCTTCAACCTGGAGTTCGTCCGCGACGCCGCCACCGGCAAACTCACCGCCTACCTCCTCGACGGCCACGCCGAGAGTTTCGTCCGCATCTCCGCTCCTTCCTTCGAAATCACCGCCACCGTCGCCGGCGCGAAAAAAACACTCACCCTCGTCGCCGTCGCCAACGCCGCCACCGGTGAAAAAGTCGGCGCCACCTCCCAGTTCGAGGCCACCGCCGATTGGCTGAAAACGACCGCCACCTTCGACGCCGTGATCACGTCGCTCACGATCCGCGACAACGCGTTCAAGGGCGTCGCGTTCACTTTCACCCAAGGCTAACCCTCGCCGCTCCCGATGTCCGGCGCCGGACCCATCCTGTCCTCCCTGCGGGGCCGAACCGTTCGTTACGCCTTTGCGGCAGCGACCGTGCTGGCCTCGTTGGCCCTCGCCGCGCCTCCCTTTGGCAAGGGCCCTCGCGACCACTCGCTCTGCTGTGGACTGAAAATCCCGATCAGCGCCGACGGTGGCCCGCTCGATTTCTCCGATCCCGCCTACGCCAAGGCCGTCGCCCTCCACCATCAGTCTTTCGATTCCGAATCCTCCGCCCTCCCCGGCAGCGCCGACCCCGATCATCCCGGGGCCCGCAGCCCCCAGCCGCCGCCCCCGCCCGCCCGCCCCATCTTGCGCCTACCCGGCCCGCCCCTCGCCGCCCTCGACGGCCCGCTTGAAACCCAAAGCGGCTACATAAAAATCGCCTTCAGCCAACTCGCCGGGTTCACCTTCAACGCTCCGCTCCAGCCCCTCCCGGCCGGCACTTCGCCCCCCGACGTCCTCGCTCAAGTCCCCGCTTCCATCCGCCGCCTCGACGGCAAGAAAGTCGTGCTCACCGGTTTCATGTTGCCCACCAAACTCGAGGGCGGCTTCGCCACCGAATTCTTTTTTCTCAGCAGCTCCCAACTCTGCTGCTACGGCGTCACGCCGATCGTCAACGAGTGGATCGCCGTGAAAATGAAAAAAGAAGGACTGCCCCCCGTGCAGGACGTGCCCATGCTGCTCGCCGGCCGCCTGCGCGTTCGCGCCCAGTGGGACGACGGTATGCTTTCCACGATCTACGAGCTCGAAGGCGACGGCCTCTTAAAAATGAACAATTAGCGCCCACCGCGCCGCCCCTCTACCCCGCTTCTCACGTTCACGTTCACTTTCACTTTCACTCTCACTCTCACGCTCTCCGCCCATGTCCATTCCTGTCACCGTCCTCACCGGCTTCCTCGGCGCCGGCAAAACCACGCTCCTCAATCGCATCCTCACCGAACAACACGGCAAGAAACTCGCGGTCATCGAAAACGAATTCGGCGAGGTCGGCGTAGATAACCAGCTCGTCATCCAGTCCGACGAAGAGCTCTTCGAGATGAACAACGGCTGTATCTGCTGCACCGTCCGCGGCGATCTCATCCGCATCCTCGGCCGTCTCATGAAGCGCAAGGACCAGCTCGACGGCATTCTCATCGAGACCACCGGCCTCGCGAATCCCGGCCCCGTCGCGCAGACGTTTTTCACCGACGACGAGATGAAGGCCAACTTCCGCCTCGATGCCATCGTCACCGTCGTCGACGCCAAACATATCCTCCAACACCTCGGCACCGACGACGAATCCGTCAAGCAACTCGCCTTCGCCGACGTCATCATTCTCAACAAAACCGACCTCGTCGCCCCCGCCGAACTCGACGCCCTCGAATTCCGGATACGCGCCATTAACGCCGTCGCGAAAATCCACCGCGCCCAAAACGCCGACGTCCCTCTCGACCACGTCCTCAACGTCGGCGGCTTCAACCTCGGTCGCGCCATCGATGTGGACCCCAAGTTCCTCGAGCCCGAATACCCCTTCGAATGGGCCGGCGCCTACGCCCTCCCCGTCGGCTCCCACGCACTCATCATCGGCCATCACGACCACGATCACGCTGGTCACGACCACTCCCACGAAGGCCACGATCACGCGCACGGCGACCACGAGCACCACCACCATCACCACGGCAACGAGAACGAACTCGATGTCGTCGTCATGCCCGTGAAGTTGACCGCCAACGGCGACTTCACCACCCCCGCCGCCCTCGCCGCAATCGCCACCGCGCGCGACGCCGCCGTCCACGTCTTCGCCGACTGGGAGGCCCGCCTCAAAGACGGCGACACGGTCGTCCCCGGCGCCACGCTCCACCGTCTCCTTCTCACCGAGGGCAACGGCACGTTTATCCTCAAGCTCGATGCTCCCGGTTTCTATCTGGTCTTCGAAGCCTGCGGCGAACACCCGCTCCACATCCAGGTGATGGGTGAAACCGCGAAGCCCTGCTGGCAGCAGGATTATCACGCCGCGCACACGCACAACGACGCCGTCACCAGCGTCGGCATCAGCACCCCCGGCGACCTCGACGGCAAAAAACTCAACGATTGGATCAGCGAACTCCTCCGCGTAAAGGGCGGCGACATCTACCGCATGAAAGGCGTGCTCGCCGTGAAGGGCAGCAACAAGCGCCTCGTCTTCCAAGGCGTGCACATGCTCTTCGACGCCAAGTTCGACCGCGAGTGGAAGTCCGCCGAACCCCGCACCAACACCCTCGTCTTCATCGGCAAAAACCTCGACCGCTCCGCGCTGACCGAAGCCTTCAAGGCCTGCCTCGTGTAAGGCCGGCGCTCGCCGCCGCACCGCTCCGAGCGCGGGGGTTCTTGGCCTCGGCGCTTGCCATTCATCGAACGGCGCTCATCAAAAAAACATGCCCGCACGGACCAGCCCCAAGTTTGAACCCCTCGATCCACGGCTGCGTGATCTCTATCGCGCGGCGACCCCGACAGAAAAGCTAACCGTGGTCGTCCGCCTCAATACGACTCTCATCGAGCTGAAATCCGCCGCCCTCCGGTCAAAATTTCCCGCGATGCCACCGGCCAAACGCAGTGAGCTGCTCCGTCGCTGGTGGCTCACCACGCGGGACTGAAGCCCATGTGGGACTGGCTGTTTCAGTTTGTCGGGCCGCTGGAGAGCGCGGGTATTCCCTATGCTATCGTTGGCTCGGTCGCTTCGTCCGTTTACGGCGAACCCCGCGCGACCAACGATGTTGACCTCCTGATCCAACTTTCACGCAACGACGCCGCGAAACTCGTGCACGCCTTTCCGTCCGAACAATTTTACGTGCCGCCCGCAGAAGTCATCGCGGTCGAGCTCGGTCGCCCCCACGGCGGACACATCAACGTCATCGCGCTGGAGAGTATGACCAAGGCCGATTTTTATCCTCTGTCATCCAGCGAAGCGGAATGGTTTTCCCGTCGTCGCACCCTGGAGATCGGCGGGCGAAAACTGTGGTTTGCAATTCCTGAAGCCGTGATACTTCACAAACTCCGTTTCTACCGCGAGGGCGGCAGCGAAAAACACCTGCGCGACATCCGTGGCATGCTCGCCGTCTCCGGCGATGAAATCGACCGCGCTCTCCTCGACCGTGCCGTCACAGAGCTCGGCCTCGGCGACGCTTGGCGCACCGCGCAAGCAGAGTAATCACACTGCATGGCGGCAGCAGTGGCGGAATCATAGCTGCTAAAATTCATCAGCCCATCCGCAGGAAAATTGAGCCAAACCCGCGACGCGCTGGCCCAAGCTTGCCGTCCCCCATCCCTTTCGCCCCACACTCCTGCATGGCGTTTCATCCGAGCTCTTCCATCGCTGCCACGTTGACCGGCCTCACCGCCTTAACGCTCGGTGCACTCCTCGCGAGCTGCGTCCACTCCACTGTCACGCAGGACACCTTCACCATACCCGCCACCACCGAGCGCGTGGGCCGCAGCGGCGCCAATCGCACCGTCACTCCCGTCAACCAGGTGCTCACCCCGCTGGGTCGCACCGTCGAACTCCCCGGGCTCCGCCCCCAAGCCCTCGCCCTCTCGCCCGACGGCCGCATTCTCGTCACCTCCGGCAAAACCAGCGAAATCGTCGTCGTCGATCCCGCCACCGGCACCGTCCGTCAACGCGTCGCTCTGCCGAACGAAAAACAAGGCGAGCCCCAGCCCACCGTCGTCTCACCCCAGATTCTCGAGCCCGACCCCAAGGGCCAGGTCAGCTACACCGGCATCGTATTCGCACCGGACGGACGCCGCCTCGTCTTGAGCAATGTCAACGGCAGCCTCAAGGTCTTCGCCGTTGCCCCCGACGGCACCGTCACCCCTTCGCACAGTGTGCCGCTGCCCCTCGCCAACGCCCCGCGCCGCAAAGAAGAAATCCCCAGCGGCCTCGCCTTCTCCCCCGACGGCGCGCGTCTCTACGTCTGCGGCAATCTCTCCAACCAGCTCTTCGAACTCGATGCCACCACCGGCCAAGTCCTCCGCACGTTTCCCGTCGGCGTTGCGCCCTACGCTGTCGTCCTCGTCGGCGCCAAAGCCTACGTGAGCAACTGGGGCGGCCGTCGCCCCGGCCCCGGCGATCTCACCGGCCCCGCCGGCCGCGGCACCGTCGTGCGTGTCGATGCCGAAAAATACCTCGCCAGCGAGGGCTCGGTCACCGTCATTCCGCTCGCCACCACCACCGCCGCGCCCACCCGCTCCACCGAAATCCTCACCGGCCTCCACGCGAGTGCCCTCGCCGTGTCACCAAACGGCCACTACGTCGTCTGCGCCAATGCCGCCGCCGATACCCTGAGCGTCATCGACACCCGCACCGATACCGTCGTCGAAACCATTTGGGTAAAACCAAAACCCAGCGATCTCTTCGGCGCCTCGCCCAACGCCCTCGCCTTCGATCCGTCCGGCCGCCGACTCTACGTCGCCAACGGCACCCAGAACGCCATCGCCGTTATCCGCTTCGATCCTGCCGATCGCGAATCCAAACTCGAGGGCCTCTTCCCCGTCGGCTGGTTCCCTGGCGCCCTCGTCTTCGACGCACCGCGACGCACGATCGCCGTCGCGAATATCAAGGGCCTGCCCGAGTCGAAAAAACGCCAAGCCGAGACCGGCGCGATGGGCTTCAACTCTAAACACTACTCCGGCTCGCTCTCCCTCGTGCCCGTGCCCACCGCGAACGACCTGCCGAAACTTTCCGAAACCGTCTGGCGGAATCTCCGCCGCGACGCCGTCGTGGCCGCCCGCCTCCCCGCCCGCCCCGGCCAACTCCCGCGCGCCATCCCCGAGCGCATTGGCGAGCCGAGTCGCATCAAACACGTCGTCTACGTGATCAAAGAAAACCGCACCTACGACCAAGTCTTCGGCGACATCCCTGCCGGCAACGGCGATCCGTCGCTCTGCATCTTCGGCGAGCGCATCACGCCCAATCAGCACCAGCTCGTGCGCGATTTCGTGCTGCTCGATAACACCTACTGCGCTGGCATCCTCAGCGCCGATGGCCACCAGTGGAGCACGACGGCCTTCGCGACCGATTACCTGGAAAAAAGTTTCGCCGGCTTTCCCCGCAGTTATCCCGACGGCATGGGCGAAGACGGCCAGGATGCCCTCGCCTACTCGCCCGCCGGTTTCATCTGGGACAACGCGCTCAAGCACCGCGTCAGCATCCGCAACTACGGCGAGTTCATGGCGCCCGCCGTCACGTGGCGCGACGGCCGCAAGGGCACCCCCGATTTCACCACGTGTTTTCGCACGTGGCAGGGCACGAGCGACGCGGCCGTGTTTAAGAGTTATCCCATGATCGAGACCATCCGCGCGATCTCGCCACCCCACTACGTCGGCTGGGAAATGAATGTCCCCGACCAATACCGCGCTGACGTCTTTCTGCGCGAGCTGCGCGACTTCGAAGCCAAGGGCGAATTTCCCGCCCTCACGATTATCTGCCTCCCCAACGATCACACGAGTGGCACGAAAAAAGGCGCGCCCACCCCCGCCGCCTGCATGGCCGACAACGACCTCGCCTTCGGCCGCATCGTCGAGGGCCTGAGCCATTCGCGCTTCTGGAAAGAAATGGCGATCTTCGGTATCGAGGATGACCCGCAGGCCGGCTGGGATCACGTCAGCGGATACCGCACCACCGCCTACGTCATCAGCCCGTACGCGAAGCGAAAGAGCGTCGTCAGTACCCACTACAACACGACGAGCATCATCCGTACCTTGGAGCAAATCCTCGGCCTCCCGGTGATGAACCAGTTCGATGCCAGCGCGACGCCGATGGCCGACTGCTTCACGGAAACACCCGACTTCACGCCGTTCACTGCCCTGGCCGCAAATATCCCGCTCGATCAGATGAACCCGGACCCCGTGACGATCACCGATCCGATCTTGCGCCAGGACGCGATCGCCTCTGCCCGGATGAATTTCCGCGAAGTGGACAAGGCACCCGAGGATCCGCTCAACCGCATCCTCTGGCGTGCCATGAAAGGCAGCCGCACCCCGTATCCAGAATGGGCGGTCGCACCGGACAGCGACGACGACAGATAAGCGGCCTTGCCGGGCTCACCGAGACCGGCCACCGCCGCGGCGACAAAACTTCACGTCGTCACCACGAGCACGCCCTTCATCCCCATCGCGCCGTGGGCGGGAAACGCGCCGCGAAAAGGATACCCTGACCGCTGACGCCCTCGACGCCGTCTTCATCGAGTCCGAATCGAACTTACACGAAGACCATGCATGACCTCACTGCCCTGCCATCGGCCGCACGTTGGGTTTTGCTGCCTACGCTGATCGTCGGGCCACTCCTCGCCACGAAATATCCCGGTGACGCCGGTATTGCCCGCGACCCAGTTCGTGCGTGCACAACCGCCCCAGCTCCACGCCGGTCAGGCCCGTCGTCGAGTGGCCGAGGCCATGGCGGCAGGCGAGGTGGAAGGTCGGGGCTCTGCGCTCAAAAGCGGCCACTGATACCGAAGTTTACAAAGGCGCCGTTATCGAAGTCCGCCTGCAGTCGGCTGCGTTCGAAGTAGAACCACTCCTGACGGGCGTTAAACATGTTCTGCACGTCAAAATAGAACTCGAGCTTCGGTGAATATCGATAGCTCAGGTTCATGTTCCACGCCGTGCGCGCCACTTTGTAACGAAGGCGCGAGCGATCCGTGGAATAGCCGACCAAGTGTTCGCCCGTGTGATTCACGAGCAGGCGCGCACTGAATTTCCCCCAGGGGAAACTAAGACCGACGTTGGCCGTCGTCGGCACGAAATTCGGCACCAAGTGGGTCGTGCGCGGTCCCGTCGTGCCGTAGTCACCCTCCGTCGTGAGCCGCGTGTAGTTCGCAAAAAAACTCATCCGCTTCAGGTCCGCGGGCAGAAACGCGAGCTGCTGCTGATAACTCATTTCGATGCCATTGATGCGCGCCCGCCCCGCGTTGAGATCCGTGATCAGGTTGTAGCCGCCGTAGCTGCCGCCGAAGCCGTTGGCCGGCCCGTCGGGCACCGTCTGGCCTCCCAGTGAGACAATGAAATCCTTCAGCTCCTTGCGAAACACGCCGACAGAAAGTGCGCCCACCGGCTCGAAATAATATTCAAGGGTAAAGTCGATGTTCTCGGCAAACTGGGGCTTCAGCGCGGGGTTGCCGACGGTCAGGGTCTGCGTCTGGTCGTTGACGTCCTCACGCGGCACCAGATTGGCGAAGGGCGGGCGGCCGATGCTGTTGGACCAATTGGCGCGGGCGAGAAACGACCGCGAGAAGTTATACGTGAGATACGCCCCGGGGAAAGTATTGCTGTAGCGTCCCTCGATGCTCCGCGGATTATTGTAGTCGAGGCGCGCCCGCGCCACCGGATCGGGAACCGCCGCGACCGTCGCCAGAGTCCGCGCCCGCACAAACCCGCGGCCCGCCACCTCCGTCTCCTCGAAGCGCAGCCCGCCGACCGCCCGCAGTTGCTGCCAACGTGTGCCAGCCATGAAGTAGGCGGAGGTGACATCCTCGACGACCCGGCGCGTGCCGAGATATTTTCGCGATTCGTCGTAGTAACGATCCTCGAACCAGTGCGTCGGGTTTTTTTTCACGTGCTCGGCCACGTAGCCGACATGCGTGTAGGGGATCGGGCCGTTGCGCAGGTTCTCGGTCGTCTGCACGCCGTTGAATTGAAAGAGACTCAGATCGTCGTCCCTGCGACCGGTCGCGGGATTCACGCCGACGATCCCGTCGGGACCCGCGTATTGCCAGCGCCGGTCACCGCCGACCTCCTCCGCCGCCTGGCGGCGGAAACGCCCGCCGGCCTTGAGGTAGTTCATCCGGCGCGCATCGAGGAAATATTTGGCATTGGTCGATACGCTCTCGAGCGTGCCGTTGCGCTCGTTGTCGCGCTTGTTGAGTTCGCTGTTGGTGTAGTTCTTCAGATCGAAGATGCTCGGCCCGTCCGTCTGCGTGAACTTCGGTCGCATCTCGTTGCCGGTCTTGTCGAGGGTCCAGCCCACACCTGTCAGCCAAGTGCGGAAGAAACCGCCCGAGCCGACCTTCGGGCTCTTGTGGCCGTCGTTTTGCCGCACGATGCTCTCCGAATAGGCGCCGTCGTAGTCGAGCGTCAGGCGCGCATAGGTGTGTTCGGCCCCGGCATGCAATTGCCGTTGCGAATCCTCGAAGCGGTTCCCGTCGGTCTGCAGCTCGAACGTCGACGCCGGCACCGCGCGCACGCGCGTGATTTTGTCGGTGAAGTCGGGGAGGATCGCGTTGTTGCCCGTGGGCTGGCCGGCGGCGTTGAGCGCCGCGAGGGTGCGTGACGTAAAGGCGCGCGTCCGCAGATACTCGAACGAGCGCTCGTGCGCATCGTTGTAGATGCCGTTGAGAAAAACGCGAAGCGTCGGGCTGAACCGGTAGTCGAGCTTCAGGGTCGCGCTCCTGTTCAGGCGGTTATTGTAGATGTCCGCCGAGCGATAGTCCCACACGTAGGCAGGGCTCGTAGTGACGAAGGCGTAGTCCTGCGTCATCTGAATCGCGGACACCGCGTTCTCGCTGTAGAACATGCTGAACGTCACGCCCAAGTTGCGGTCGCCGCCGAAGGCATCGAAGGCCTCCTGGTAGCTAAACGACGTCATCGGGTGAAGCGAGTGGTTCCGCGTCGCGGGATTATGGTCGTAGAACGGCGGCGCCCACTTCCCGCCGAGGCGGTAGATCATCCGGCGCTTTTCTTTCATGCTGAGCGGCGAGCGCGTCTTCATGTTGATGTTTCCACCGAGCGAGTCCGCATCCATGTCGGGCGTCGCCGCCTTTGTGACCTCGATCGTGTCGAAGAACGCGCCCGGGATACTGTTGGTGCGGAAATTCCGGTTCATGCCGCCAGAGCTCGCCATCTTGTTGCCGTCGACGGTGACGGAGTTGAGCGTGTGATTGGTGCCGCGGACCATCACCTCGCTGACGACGCCCTCGCCATTCAGGGAACCGGCGATGCCTGGAAGGCGGATGAGCAACTCGCCCGCCTCGCTGTTGGACAGGTTGCCGTGGGCGTCGAGGGCGACGACGCTTTTCACGCTGTCCGCGTTGCGCTGGGCGGTGAGGGCGGCGGCATTACCCTCGCGCTCGCCCACCACGCTGAATTTTTCCAACCGATAGACTTCGGAGCCTAGGTCAAACAAAGCTGACACTTGCTGGCCGGCCGCGACCGCTATCCGGCGTTCCTCGCGGTTGAGCCCGGTATACGTCACGACCACGGCATGGTTGCCCGCTGGGAGTTGCTCGATCCGAAAGCGCCCCTGTGAGTCAGTCAGCGTGCGCACGCCGAGCGCCGGAATTTCGATCGCCGCACCTTCGAGCAGCGCCCGCGTCGCGCCGTTGCTGACCTGTCCGGCGATTTGCCCCGCACCGCTGGCCGGCTGGGTTTGCGCGAGCAGAGCGCCTGAGCCGGCGACCAGCGCGACGAGGATAAAACGAAGAAGGCGATGGAGCGGAGCGGGTGGTAACATGGGGGCGCTGGGGTCGGGATTGGGGATGCGACTGACTGACGGATTGTATCATTAAAACACATGCGCGGATCATTGTCAGTCCACGTTTTGGGCGGGGAACATCAGGTTTTTAATCACGCTTGCCGTAGGGCTGCAATGGATGCCGCAGGTGAGCAGTCAGCACCGTTCGCGGATCATCCGCCGATCCGCCGCCGCCCTCTCCACAGTTTCAATCTCGCTTCGGCCTCGCCACGTTTATCGCGCCAAGCTTGTCCGCGGAAGCGCCGTCAGGCCGCCGCGCGCAGCCCCACTCCGGCTCCCCGTCGATCGCCGCGAGCTGGTCGGCCTGCAGGGGCGCGGTGAACAGCTCCAGGCTCTTCTGACGCGAGCGGAAGAAATGAATGATGTAGTTCATCCGCTGCTCGAGGCTCGTCCAGTCGGCCGCGCCGCTCCCGCGGGCAGAGGCGTCGGCGCGTGCGAAACGCTCCATGAGCGCCTTCAAATCGGGGTGCGTGAGCTCGCGCAGCTCGGGCGGGTACAGATCCTTCCCGCGCCCGGCCGTGACGTCGGCCCCCAACCACAAGCTCTCGTAGGGCAACCGCAGCCGCATCATGCGCCGGGTCATGATGCGCCGCAGCGCGCTGGCCGCCGCGTCCAGGAGCACCGGCTCGAGCGCATTCGCGCCTCGGCGCAGGGTGAAGCGCAGCGGCGCGGGGAGCCGGCGCAACCGCTGGTCGAGCGCCTGGCCCAGCTCGTCCCCCAGACGCATCCGCAACGGCGACCCCAGCGCCTCCACGATGTCCGGCTGGACGCGGATCTGCTCGTGCCAGCCCACCCGGGCGTTGCCCAGCAGCACCAGCTCGCTCTTGCGCTTGGGGTCGTGCTCGTGCGCCGCCTCGTACCAGGCCGCGAGCGCCAGCCCCAGAATCTCCTGGCCTTCTCCGTCGCTGGGGCCGGGCTTGAGGGTGGCGCGGAAGGCATCCATCTTGGGCTGGTCGCACGACGCATCTCCCCGCACCAGCTCGATGAAGCGCACGATCACCGGCGCCATGTCGGCGAAGATGCGCAGATTGCCGTCGGAGATGGCCGCGCTGGTGCGCTCGAGGACGCGGTCCACGTTGCGCATCAGAAACGACTCGCCGACGAAACGGGTAACGCGCTGCAAGACCGGCCCCAGGTACCTCGCTTGGGCGAGGGCGCCATACAGCTCGTAGCCCGGAATCTCCTCCTTGCGGATGGCGTAGCCTGCGGTCTTGGAGGCGTGGGCTCCGAAGGCGAGCCAGTTCAGGTCCTGCGGGCCCAGCAGATCAATCAGGTCCAGCGCCAGCCGATGGTAGCTCTGAGTGATCTTCAAGTTGCGCAGCACGAGGTCGCGAGTGCGCATGACCTGCTCGCAATCCTCCAGCGTCACCGGACGCCGCGCCGGCGACCGCACGGAGCGCGCCTCGGCGCGCTCACGCAGCGCGACCCGGGCCAGCATCACCTGCCGGAAGGAGTCCATCACCTCCGGGTGGTCCGCCAGCAGGCTGTCGAAGACCTCGGGCGAGAGGCGCAGGAGCTGAGTGTCGAGGACCGCGCTGGCGGAGGCGGATCGCGGGGCACCCGAGAGGAGCGCCATCTCGCCGATGGACTCGCCCTTCCCTACTTCGCCGATGGCCACCACCGCCCCGCCCGCGCCTCGCGTAAAGACGCGCAGTCGGCCGTCGAGGACGAAGAACACCGCGTCTCCCGGCTCGCCTTCGCGCAACAGCGTCTCACCCGCGGGCAGCCACAGCCACTCGATCTCTTTGCCGAGCGCCTCCAGCGCGGAGCGCTCCACGCCGGCAAGGAGCGCCGCCAGCCGGTCGAGCATCGCCTCGCGCTGCGGCCGAAACGGGTGCCGCTCGACCTTGCGCCGCCGCTCGAGGGTCGCCCTCACGCGCGCGGCCAGCTCGGGATAGGCGGCGAAGTGCGGCTGCATCGACGCGCGCGAGAGGCGCAGGAGCTGCGACGCCGTGACCGCCTGCACGGTGGCGGTGCGTGGGCGCGATTCCAGCAACGCGAACTCGCCGAAGAAGCCGCCCTTGTTGAGATCGCCGAGCACCTCGTCGCGCCCGCTCTCGAGGCGGCGCTGCGCGCGCAGCAGGCCGCGGGTCACCACGTACATCGCGTCGCCTGGCTCGCCCTCGTGGACCACCGTCGCTCCTTGCTCCACGCTCACGTCCTCCGCGGACAAAGCGACCGAGCGCAGCGCCTGCGGCGACATATCGCCGAACAGGAGCGTGTGGCGGAGCCTCGCGATCTTCTCGCCGATGGAGATGTCGGTCATCGGGAGCGAATTATGGCCCCGAGCGGCCGCCGTGCCTGCGACCGGAGGAGCAACGGATCGGAAATCGGCTTTCCTCCAAGAGGGCTTTAAGGGGAGAAGGACGTGCTGACACTGAAGCGGCCCCCGTTAGTTCCCGCATCCTCAAGCCCGCCTGACCGGCCAGCGGCGGGAAGCGCCAATTAACGAAAATCCCAAGACGGAAACTCAACAACTCGTCCGGTTTCGACGAGAGGTTCGCGGATATTCGTACAGGGGTCACGATAATCACGATGCGGAGGAACAGACCTCCGGCTGGTCGCTGTCAACCAGCGAGTTTTCACGCTCCCGTTTTCATTCTAGATGGCTTTCACGTTGAGACTTATCGTCCAAGACCAGCCCTCGATACTGCGCAGTCGTTTGGTAGCGGCTGATCGTTGCCGGCGGCGATCCTGCTTGCCGGAGTGAGCGGCGTGGCGCCGGCGACGCTCACGCAATTGTTGCACGGCGAACGGGCGGCTCACTTCTGCGCCATCCGCGTCACCGGATCCCAGACGTCTGGCCGCGGCTGCTTCGCGGCGGCGGCGATGATCTGCTGCAAGGTCGCCGCGGCACGGTCGAGCGGAAAGGCCACGCGGTGTTGGGCGATCAGGGCGTGGGCGCGACTGAAATTCGCTTCACGATAGGTCCGCAACACCGCGCCATAACTAGCGATCATTTCATCGTAGCCCCGATCATCCTTCGTCGACAGGAGTTCCCAAACGGACTCGGACTTTTCCCGCCCCTGCACGACGACCCGGTCGAGCTCCCGCAGTGAAAAGTGGTCGCACACGCTTTGCGCAACGGCATCGCTCAGCAGAATGTCGGCCCCGTAATATTTCGCCAGACCCTCCAGCCGGCTCGCGAGGTTCACCGGATCTCCGATCGCGGTGTAATTAAGGCGGACCGCTGTGCCGACATTGCCCACCAGCGCTAGCCCCTCCGCGATCCCGCTCCGAATCTTCAGTGTCCCGCCCGAGCGGGCGGCTTCACACAAAATGCCCAGGGCCGCAGTACAAGCCGCCCTGCTCGATTCGGCATGCGCCCGGGGCGCGCCCCAAAATGCCATGACGCCATCGCCGAGATATTTGTCCACGGTGCCCTGTTGGGCGGTGATCTGGCGTTCGGTCAGATTGAAGTAATCCGCCAGCAGGGCCGTCGATTCGACCGGTCCCATCGACTCAGCCATCCGCGTGAATCCCGCCAGATCGCAGAACATCACGGTTATCGGCCGGATCTCGCCGCCGATCCGCGCCTCTTCGCCCAACGAAAGCAAGTCACGGACAAGATCGATCGGGACATACCTTTGGAAAGAGCGAAGCCCCGTCTTCATCGCTTCGAATCCGTCGCGCAGCTCGGCGATCTCCTTCAGCCGCGAGGGACGATTGAGCCGCCGGCTCTCGAGGCGGAACTGCGTGATCCGCTCCATCTCGGCATTCAATTGCAGCATTTCATTATCGATCCGCCGGCCCAGCCAGACAGCGAGCCCCGTGAACAGGATGAGAATGGCCACGCCAGACACGAACGCCCGCTTCAAGGTGGTGACGATGGGGCCAATCAGCGGTTCGTAGTCTGCACACACATACACTCGAAGGCGGGCGCCGTTGGGCTGCGCAATCTCGAAGGCGGACACGAAATATTTTCCCTGCGGCGATTCCCAAAGGAAACGCGTGGGTGACAGCGAGTCCGTCTGCTGCTTCGCGACCTCCGCCCGTCTCAACTCCGAGAGAAACATCCGCGCCGCCGGATCCTCCAGCTCCGCCGTGGGGCGCAGTAGCCATTTTTCCGGAGCCGCCGTCGACAACTGCCAGCCAAAACGCGATCGGCTGATGGTCGGAGGAAAGGCCATGAGTCGGTCGCGCTCATCAACCACGTAAACCAAGGTCGACTGCTCTTGGCTGGAATCGAGGTGGCTCGACAATTCCTCGAGGTGAAGCGTGCACCAGAGCCAGAGCGACGACTGACCCACGCGCACCGTCGCCATCGCGACGGCCGCCCGTTCACGGTCGCGGACGTAAGGCAGCGACCACCTCACCGTCACACCCGCTGGATTCCCCAACGTCAGGTCGCGCAGATTCGTCACATCAAGGGGATCTCCATTCGTCACCGCCGCCGCCGCATTCGGCGTGAACGACGCCACCTCGCCCGTGCCCGCATCGAACCAGCCGGCCGCGTCGACCTGTCGCATCTGCAGGAGTCCGCGAAACGACTCCACCGGAGGGCGGCCCTTGCCATCCCCTGCCAAACCAGTCGTGGCCCATTGCAGGAAGCGGAGTGGCTCCACGAAGAAATCGCTGGTCCGCCGGATTACGTCCGCCTGCTCCTGGTCCAAAATCTGGCCCAGCGCGCGCTTCAGGGCCGCCTCCGACCCACGATCGATCAACCAGCCAAAAGTGAGCGCTGCGATGAGAATGCCGCCGCCAACGAGGCAGCCAATTGCGGATCGAATACGTAAGACCACGCAGCAGGAGAAGCTGACCGGAGCGTGCCAGGCAAGCCAGCCGATCGCGGCGTTTATATTAGCGCAGCCTGATGAGAGCAGGCAAAAAGAGTTTAACTCTAAATATCCCGCGGCTGACATTCACCATCACCTGACCCTTTTTTTATCGACGATGAGAAGCTGAACGACGGGCCCCGGTAACGGGGCCCTTTTTGTTTTCCAAGGTGATCAATCAGGCCGCTATTTAGCCTCCACGTGCACGGTCACGCGCATCTCGCGGTCGCCGCCGCCCCAGTAGCTGCCGCTGACCGGCGTGGCATCGCGGTAATCCCGGCCGACGGCCGAGGCCACATAGGCCTCATGGATCACCTTCTTGTTCGTCGGGTCCACGCCCAGCCAGCCATAGCCGGGAATCCAGATCTCGGACCAAGCATGCGAGGCATGGCTGCCGATGACATCCCCGCGTTTGGCGTCATAGACGTAGCCACAGACGTAGCGTGCGGGGATGCCGATCGATCGACAAAGCGCCATGAGCAGATGCGCGTAGTCCTGACAGACCCCCTGCGGCTTGGCGAAGAACTCCTCGGTGTTGGTGCCGATGTGCGTCGCGCCAGGCACGTATTTGCACGTGCTGTGGATGTAATCCATCAGCGCGATGATGACCGAAAAAAGGTCACCGCGGTCCTTTTCCACGTCGACCGCCGCACGCCAGATCTCCGGCGTGATTCGGATGGGGCCGTCGGAGAGCAGGTAGGGCTGGAAGCGCTCGATCACCTCCTCCTCGCGCACCGCGGCGAGGGGGACATCGGTCGGGATGGCTGAGACGGGAGTGGGGGTCGTCTCGACGATGCTCGACACGTCGATGATGAGTTCCCTGTGCGTTTCCTCGATCTCGAACAGGTGAACGTGGTTGCGGTAGAGGTCCGGGTAGCGGCGCATCCGCACCGCGGGCAGGACGCGCACCAGATGCAGTCCGAGCTTCTGCCGCAGGTTGGTGAGCGGGGTGACGCGAAGCGCGTTGGCATTGTTGCGGACGGGGAGCGCGTAGCGGTATTCGGTCCGGTGGAGGATGCGGAGCTTCATCGGCGCTGGGCGTCCTTATTGCTGCTGCTGTTGCTGCTGTTCGCGCTGCCAATCGGATAGGGATTCCGACCGATTGCCGCGCGGGAAATGGCGGTCGACCTCTCCGGGCAGTAGTACGTAGTTCTCGAATACAGCCTGGCCAGCGGCGTTGAGCTGCACCTGGAGTTCGTCGATATAGGCGTGCAGTCCGCGGGCCATTACCTCGGGCGGCCCGGCGAAACTCAGCCGGGCAAGCAGGGCACCGGTGATCTTCTCGCAGCTATTGGAATAGCGGCCCGTCGGCGTGCCGGAGATGTCGTGCAGGACCTCGTCCGCGCGCCGGATGCAGTGGCGGACAGAGCGCGGGAATTCGTTGGAAAAGAGCAACAGGTCGACGACCCCCTCGACGCTGATTTCGCCACCATGGACGCGACGGTAGCCGGCGTGTGCGCTACAGGCCCGCAGGACCGCACCCCACTGGAGCGATTCTAGGGCCGAATCGCCGTCGGTCCTCTGCGTCTGCGAGCGGATATCCAGGAATCGGCTCGTCATGTCCGCGCGCTCGAGCAGGCGTCCAAGCTGGAGGAAGTTCCAGCCCTCATCGCGGGTCAGGGTCGCGTCGGTAATGCCGTCGAAGAGCATCGAAGAGGCGATGATCTTCTCGTAATAGGCCTGCGGGGAGCGCTCGAGGAGCTCGAGTCCCTCAGGCGAGGTCACAAACAGGTTGAGCGCGTTGATCTCGGACCACATCTCATCGGAGATCTTGTCGCGCACCGAGCGGGCGTTCTCGCGGGCGACGCGGATGCAGGATAGAATCGAATCCGGATTACGGAGATCGAGAGTGAGGAAGCGGGCGACGTCGCCCTGCTTGGGCTCGGTGTAGAGCGTCCGGAAGGTGCCCTCCATCGCTGTAGCCGCGAGGACCGGCGTCCAATACTCCTCGGCCGTGCCGCGCCCCAGCGATTCGTCGTCGAGTAGCATCTCCTCGGAGACGCGGACGAGGCGGGCGAGGTTCTCGGCCCGCTCCATCTGGCGGGACATCCAATACTGGTGGTCGGCGACTCGGGAAAGCATCATGGCCGTGAGGTCAGGCCGCGAGGACCCAGGTGTCTTTACTACCGCCGCCCTGCGAGGAGTTGACGACGAGGGAGCCGCGGGTGAGGGCGACGCGGGTGAGTCCACCGGGGAGCACCTTGACGGTGTCGCCCCAGAGCACGAAGGGTCGGAGGTCCACGTGGCGTCCTTCGAGTCCTCCGTCAACGAGGGTGGGGTGCTGGGAGAAGTTGACGACCGGCTGGGCGATATAGTTGCGCGGGTGGTGAATGACCTTCTGACGGAATTCTTCGATCTGGGCAGCCGTCGCGGTCGGGCCAATGAGCATGCCGTAGCCGCCGCTCTCGTTGGCTGCTTTGACGACGAGCTGCGGGAGGTTCTCCAAGATGTATCGCTTATCGCTGTCGCGCCAGGCGAGGTAGGTCGGCACCTGATCGAGGATGGGCTCCTGGCAGAGATAGTAGCGGATCATGTCCGGCACGTAGGCGTAGGTGACCTTATCATCGGCTACGCCCGTGCCGATGGCGTTGGCGAGGGCCACGTTGCCGCGGCGGACGGCGTCGACAAGTCCTGGGACGCCGAGACACGAGTCCTTCCGGAAGACCTGCGGGTCAAGGAAGTCGTCGTCGATGCGGCGGTAGATGACGTCGACCTGGCGCAGGCCTCGCGTGGTGCGCATGTAGACGAAGCCATCGAGGGCGATGAGGTCGCGACCTTCGACGATCTCAATGCTCATCTGGCGGGCCAGGAAGGAGTGCTCGAAGTAGGCGCTATTATGGGCGCCTGGCGTCAGTAGCACGACATTCGGGTTGGGGTTCTCGCGCGGGGCTACGTGGCGGAGCGTGGCGAGCAGGTCTGCGGGATAAGTGTCGACTGGACGGACTCCGCTGGAGCCGAAGAGCTGCGGGAAGACGCGCTTCATCGCGTTGCGGTTCTCGAGCACGTAGGAGACCCCGGAAGGGCAGCGGCCGTTGTCCTCGAGGACAAGGTAGCGTCCGTCGCGATCGCGGATTAGGTCGGTGCCGCAAACATGGATGTAGGCATCCTTCGGGACGGAGACGCCGACGAATTCAGGCCGGTAATGTGCGGCGCCGAACACGACCTCGGGCGGGATCACGCCTTCCTTGATGATACGCTGCTCATGGTAGACATCGTAGAGGAAGAGATTCAGGGCCGTGATCCGTTGGATCAGTCCGGCTTCGATATGCTCCCATTCGCCGGCCGGGACCACGCGCGGGAAGGGGTCGAACGGGAAGACGCGTTCCGTGCCTTTCTCGTCTCCGTAGACCGTGAACGTGATGCCTTGATTGAGGAAGAGTAGTTCAAGGCTACGGAGTTTCTGGCTGAGTTCCTCGTTGCCCAGGCTGGAGAGCTTCTCCGCCACGTTGCGGTAGTACGGGCGGATCTTGCCCGAGGCGTCGACGAGTTCGTCGAAGAGGTTGGCGCCCTTGTAGTCGGTGAGGATCATGCTCAGCAGTAAGCAAGACCCCTGCCAGCCGCCTTCCGGAACGGAGATCGTCAAAAACCTCCGAGAGTAAGTCCTAACTTATACCAACGTCATTTGAGTTTTTGACTTCTGGTCGCTGCGAGCTCGAGCGAGTGGTGTTTCGACTATCGTCCAAATATCACGAGCCGTGGGTAGTAGGCACCCGGGGTCAGGCAAAAAGCATCAGAGCAGGTTTTAAGGTCACTGCAGTCCGAGGGTTGCGCCGCAGAAACATGGGGACGTCGCACGCCAACTAGGAAAAAATCTCGGCCAGCCCCTCGCCGCTCCGCGCAGGGTTCCGCCGCGTCTCCGTCGCACTCGCGGGAGGCTCCACCATTCCGCCCCCGCTGCACCGAGGGCAAAACTCGCACAGATCGTTTGATTCGCCACCTCCGCCTACCCGCTCGCCCGCTGCCCACCGTGATGCCAGCGGCACCCAGGCACCCATGATGCGAAGAGACCCATCTCCGGCCGCTCGCTGGCAACCAGTGAGTTTTCATTCGGCGCAATCGGACGCATCTGCCTGCGCGTCGCACGCAGACAGGTCGGGCTGCACGCCAGCGACGGCAGAGAATGCCTGCCCGCCGCTCGCGCTCCAGAACACCGGCTCGCCCTCGGCGGAATCAGGCTGGGAATAATCGTCGCCGAAGGATCAGGAAAAAAGGGTTAGGTTTTAATGTTTAATGGGTCGCTCAATTCGTCCGCAGAAGAGCTCTCGGCATGGCTCGCCATTAAACATTGCTGCCCCCGCCCGACTTTGACCGAAGCAGCCGGTCTTGCGGCTGATGCCGAATTGTGCGCTCAGCTCGGTCACGGTAAAGCGCCCGCTGCGGGCGAGGATAACGAATCGATGGATCTCTTCCCTGTGGCTTACGTTGGTCCAGGACATCGCCCTATGTGTCACCAATCTCCTCGGATCAAAGTGTCACCTATCCCGCCGGGTCGAACCCCTGCATTCCGCCGGCCGAAATTCAGGACGAAAGCCGGATCTAAAAAAAGCACGTGTGCAGTGCATCCGAATTCCCCGTCCGCCCGTTTTTAAAATTGAATCAGCGGACTCCCCCGCTGCTCACCAAATTAATCATCCACGTTCCTATGAATCAGCTCCGCCTCCTTGCCTTCTCCGCCCTCACTCTGGTCGCCACAGCCGCCACGGCCCAGACTAGCAGCCTTGTTAATAACTCCACCCGTGGTTTCGCCGGTGCCGGCGACAACGCCATGATCAGCGGCTTCGTCGTAAACGCGCCCGCCGGCCAGTTGCGCTGGGTGCTCGTGCGCGGCGTCGGCCCCACGCTCGCGTCCTTCGGCGTCAACGCGCCGCTGGCCGACCCGGCCATCCAAGTCACCGCCAGCAACGGCACGGTGATCGGGGTGAACGACAATGTGGGCACCGCTCCCAATCTGGCGTTGCTCAATACTGTGACCTCGGGAGCGGGCGCCTTCCCGTTGACGAGCGCTAACGACGCCGGCCTTCTGATCGGCGTGCCCGCTGGCGCCTACACCGTGCAGCTTTACACCAACGCCGCCATCGAGGCGCGCCCAGCCCTCCTTGAGGTCTACGAATTCGGTGCCGTCGCCGCCGGCACGAACAGTCAGTCGATCAGCGGACTCGCCGCTGCCAACCCCAACCTGAGCACCCTTGCTGCCGCGCTTCGCATCACCGGCCTCGACGCCACCTTGGCGGCGGGCGGACCGTTCACCGTCTTCGCGCCCACCAACGCAGCCTTCGCCGCGCTCCCTGCCGCCACCCTCAACGGGCTGCTCGCCAATCCAGCCCAGCTCGCCCAAGTGCTGCTGTTCCACGTCGCCAGCGGCCAAGTGCTCTCCACCCAGCTCACGAACGGCCAGAACATCACCACCCTCCGCACCGGCGCACGTCCACTCGTGGTAAATCTTACCGGTGGAGCCAAGATCGGCACTTCCAATGTCGTCGCCGCGGATGTTCGCGGGCTCAACGGCGTGGTGCACGTGATCGATTCTGTCATGCTGCCGTAACTACGTATCGCCCCGTCAAAAAAACGGGGCTTTGGGGTTTCGGATCAGGCAAAAAAGGGTCAGAGAAGGTTTTAATGTTCAATGTGTCGGCCAAGTCTTCGGCAAAAAAACTCTCGGCATGGCCCAACATTAAAACCTGCCCCGTCCGACTTTTCCTAGAAAATTAGTGCCCGATCCCGATCGGCACTCCACTTAAACCCCCACACCGTTGCTGCCCCCTTTTTCTGGTC
>CAMCHO010000037.1 GCA_945874455.1 Opitutus sp. GAS368
ACTCGGGATACCGACGGTCCACGCGGGACCGCGCGCGGGATGCGCGGTGGGTTCTTCGCGGGTGATGGTGAACTCGAGTGCTTCGAAGGCCGCACGCATCTCGGCGGCCGGAATGTCGAAGCCAAGTTTTTCGGTGATGTAGTCGTGGGTGACGACGATTTCACGCTGCCACGGGATATCGCTGCCGACGCGGAATGCGGGGCCGACGACATTTCCACCAGCGGTCGCAATGATCAGATCAATGGCACGATAAGCGGCTTCGAGGGAACTGTGAACATCGACGCCGCGTTCGTAGCGATAGGACGAATCGGAAGAGAGCCCGAGTCGCTTGCCGGTGGCGCGGATGGACTGGCGCTTGAAGAACGCGCACTCGAGGACGAGATCGGTGGTGTCGGGGCTGACGCCGGAATCCACGCCGCCCATAATGCCGGCGATGACGAGGGGCTTGGTGGCGTCCGCGATGACCAGCATCTCGGGAGTGAGGACGCGCTCCTTGCCGTCGAGCGTCGTGAGTTTTTCTCCCGCAACGGCGCGACGAACGATGATGTGAGCGCCGCCAAGTTTACGCGCGTCGAAGGCGTGCAACGGCTGACCGGTTTCGAGCATCACATAGTTGCCGACGTCGACGACGTTATTGATCGGACGGAGGCCGACGGCGGTGAGGCGCGCCTGGAGCCACGCGGGGCTCGGGCCGATCTTGATGCCGGAAATAATGTGCGCGGTGTAGAGTGGGCAGTCTTCAGGACAGTCGACGCGGACGGAGGTCAGGAGATCGCGGCGCAAAGCGGCGCCGACCGTTTCGTCGATCGCGCCGCGGAAGATTTCCTGCGGGTAGAGGAGCGGGAGCTTGAACCACGCGGCGAGTTCGCGCGCGATGCCGAGGTGCGAGAGGGCATCGGGGCGGTTCGGCGTGATCTCGATATCGAACACGGTGTCTCCGGGCGGGAGCACATCGTTGATGGCGGCACCGAGCGCAGGGCGGTCCGCGAGAATGAGGAGGCCGGCGGCATCTTCGGAGATGCCGAGTTCCTTCGCGGAACACATCATGCCGTCGGAGGATTGGCCGCGGATTTTCGACTGCTTGATTTCAAAATTTCCGGGCAAAATTGCCCCGGGAAGTGCTACGGGGACGCGGTCGCCGACTTGGTAATTCTGCGCTCCGCAAACGATGGTCTTCACGCCGAGCGCGTCGCCGAGGTTGACCGTGCAGACGGAGAGTTTGTCGGCGTTCGGGTGTTTATCGCGGACAAGGACTTCGCCGACGACGACGTGGGAGAGCTTGGGCGCGCCGGTGCGGATGATCTGCTCCACCTCGAAGCCGAGGAAGGTGATCGCGCGGGAGATCTCGTCGTGCGAAGCGTCGAGGGCGACGTAGTCGCGGAGCCAGTTAAGAGAAATTTTCACGGAGAGAAACGAAAGGGAATGAGAAGAATTTTGTGGCCGCGGATGACGCGGATGGCGCGGATCGCCTGAGTATTATCAGGGTTATCTGCGAAATCCGCGGTTAATTTTCTTACGCGAACTGCTTCAGAAAGCGGACGTCATTTTGGTAGAAGTAGCGGATGTCATCGATGCCGTAGAGGAGCATGGCGAGACGTTCGAGGCCCATGCCAAAGGCGTAGCCGCTCCAGACTTCGGGGTCATAGCCGACGTCAGCGAAGACGGTCGGATCGACCATGCCGCAGCCACCGATCTCGATCCACGGCTTCTTGACCTTGGGCAGATGAGTTGCGGTGAGATCGACCTCGAAACTCGGCTCGGTGTAGCCGAAGTAGTGCGGGCGGAAACGGGTCTTGGTATCTTTGCCGAGCAGCGAGGCGAAAATGTAGTCGAGCAGCGCCTTGAGGTCACGGACCGTGACGTTCTTATCGACGTAGAGACACTCGAGTTGGTGAAAGTTCGCGGAGTGCGTGGCGTCGGTGGTGTCGCGGCGATAAACGCGACCGGGAGACACGATGCGGATGGGCGGCTCACCCTTGAGCATGGTGCGGATCTGCACGGACGACGTGTGCGTGCGGAGGAGATATTTTTCCCCGGGATTTTGCTTCGAGACGTTGGCGAACGTGGCGGTCGCGGGAAGATAGAACGTATCTTGGGCGTCGCGCGCGGGGTGGTCGGCCGGGGTGTTGAGCGCGTCGAAACAGTAGTACTCGGTCTCGACCTCGGGGCCATCAGCGACGGTGAAACCGACTTTGCGCAGAATGCGGCACATCTCTTCGCGGACGAGCGTGAGGGGGTGGTAGGTACCGGGGCCGATGTCGGGGGCCGGCAGCGTGGCGTCGACGGCGGGCCCGAGTTGGGCTTGGAGCTCGGCGGCTTCGATCTGCGCGAGGGCGGCATCGAGGAGCGACTGGAGACGGGTTTTGGTCTCGTTGATGAGCTTGCCGAGAGCAGGGCGCTGCTCCTTGGGAACGGTGCCCATCTGCTTCATCAGCGCGGTGAGTTCGCCGTTGGGCCCGACGTAGCGGGCCTTGGCGGCTTCGAACTCGGGGCGCGTGGTCAGCGCGGCGAACTCGGGTTGCGCTTTAGCGACGAGGGCGGTGAGGGTGTCTTGCATGGAAAATGAACATTAAACCACAGAGGCACCGAGCGCACGGAGAAAGACAAAACGACGAAATATTTTAAGGATCACACGTTGGCGCGCGAGCGGCACAAAAAAGGACGGGCCTCGGAGAAGCCCGTCCTTGGAGATTTGACCAGAACGCGCCCCAGTCGGGTCGCGTCCGATGCGCCTTAAGCGGTCTTGGGGGCAGCGGCCTTGGCCTGCAAAGCGGCTTGGACCGTTTTGACCAAGCCGGTGAAGGCGATTTCGTCACGGATCGCGAGATCGCTCAGGACCTTGCGGTCGAGCTCGATGTTGGCGGCGTGGAGACCTTCAATGAAGCGGCTATAGGTGATGCCGTTGTTACGGCAAGCAGCGTTGAGGCGCACGATCCAAAGACCGCGGCGATCAGACTTCTTCTTCTTGCGGTCGATGTAGGCGTATTGCCAGGCATGCTGGACGGCTTCTTTCGCGTAGCGGAAGAGCTTGGATTTATTGCCGAAATAGCCCTTGGCGTATTTCAGGATTTTCTTGTGTCGCTTTTTAGCGGCGGGAGCGTTCGTTGCACGAGCCATGTTGGTTTATTCCTTTTGGTTAATCGTCGGCAGGTCGGCTTAGTTCACCTGCCGGACGAAGTTTTGGTTGATGCCTTGCGCGGACGGCTGGTTTAGAGGCCGAACGGCAATGCCCGCAGAAGGGGCTTGGCATGGCCTGGGGCGACAAGCTTGTCGCGGGAGGCACGTCGTTTGGACTTCGTGCTCTTCGCGGAAAGCAAGTGCCGGAAGCCGGGCGTGCGGCGAATCAGCTTTCCGGTTCCGGAAATTTTGAAGCGCTTGGCGACGGACTTTTTGGTCTTTTGCATGGAGGGAAGGTCAGAAAACAGAGACGGCACGCGGAGATGGCAAGGGGAATGTGCGTGGTTTTCCGGGGAAAAGAGAACTTGAACCTAAGAACGGATATTGAGACCCGGAGCGCGCGGAGCAGGTCAGGAGGAAATGAAACGCGCGGGCGGCTCCCCTTCGGGTGACACCTCCGCAGTGCAGCCAGCATGGTTTTCGCCTCCGCGCACTCCGCGCACTCCGCGTCTTCTGTGTTTCAACGGCCTTTTCTGAGGTAAACACGTCCGCTCCCTCAAAACCACGGAGGAACCGCCCGAGTATTACCCTGTTAAGTTCATTGCCACAAACACTAGAATTCCCAGAGGTAGTGTCACGTAATACGTGACACTTTTAAGGGATGTTTTTGAGAGGGAAATAACAGAGTAATAATCGCTCCCTGTGGCCATTGCCTACCAACCGACGGCGACGTTGGTGCGCCGGGGGTCAGCGTAACCGGTGAGCGTGCCATCGGCATTAAACGCGATGGCGTTGAGGCCACCGAAATGTCGGCCGCGGCCGGGCTCTTCGGGGAGGACGACTTTCCAGCCCAGCGCAACCAGCGCCTCAGCGTCGGCGGCCGGAAAACTGCGTTCTCCTTCGATCGTAGCGGGGTCGGTCGTATTCAGAGCGGGCACAAAATGCATCCGCGTATCCCCGATGGCTTCGGCTAACGGGCGATTGAGCGTCAACCGGTCGAGGAGGATCTGCAGCATCGCCGTGGGAATGCGGGAGGCCCCGGGGATACCAAGGGCGAAGATGGGCTTGCCATCACGGAGGACAATCGACGGTGCGATGGTGCTGCGAGGGCGCTTGCCGGGGGTGATGTAGTTGACGCCAGCCGGGCCGGTGTAGGCGAAGTTACTCATCGAATTATTCATCACCACACCGGTGCCGGGAGGAACGACTCCGGCGCCGAAATGCAGACTCTGCGATTGCGTGGCGCAGACGATGTTGCCGGCGGAATCTGCGACGAGAAAGTGGGTGGTCGCAGCCAGCGGGCTTTCGGAGAACGGATTGTCGTCGCGAAAAACGGAGGTGAGGCCGGCCGGCTTCGGAGAGAAAACCTGAGCGCGGATCTCGCGGATGGAGTCCGGAGCGAGGAGTTGTTCGACCAGCGCGCGGGAATGCTCGGTATCGCCCACCGAACGGGACACGAGGGGCGCCACGACGCGGAGGACGCGCCCGATCCGGTCGAGATTAGCCGGAGTGCGCAACGGGCCGCCGCCGAAGGTCTCGTCTTCGAGCACCTTCATGATTGTGAGAAACAACGCCGGGCCCTGCGCAGGCGGTGGAGCGGCCACAATGCGGTAGCCGCGAAAGTCCACTGTGGTGGGCACGGTGATACGGGCTTCGTAGCGGCCAAGATCATCGAGGGTGAGCACTCCCCCGCCCTGCTGGGAAGCTTTGACGATGGCGGCAGCGACCGGGCCGCGATAGAAGCCGTCGCGACCGTGCCGCGCGAAGAGTTCCATCGTGCGGGCGAGGTCTTCGTTGGGGAGCAACGTGCCGACGACGGGAAGCTGGCCGTTGGGCAGATAAAGTCGGGCAATCTCGGCGTCGCCGCGCTTAAGTTTCTTTTCCGATTCCTCGAAAAACTCGTGGGACTTTGGGAGAATGCGAAATCCTGCGCGGGCGAGCGCGATCGCGGGCTGCACGGTCTCGGCCCACGGTTTTTCGCCCCACTTTTGGTGGGCCGTCCAGAGTCCGGCCGCGAGGCCCGGCACGCACACGGAGCCGTAGCCGTAGCTGCGGTTTTCCAACGGGCTCTTCACGTAGGTCGCGACGTCGAGCGAACCGGCGGCGTCCATGCCATCGACCACGTAGGTTGTCCCGCTCTTGGCCTCGAAATAGAGGAGCATGAGTTTCCCGCCAAGCCCGGAGCCGTAGGGTTCAGCGACACCGACGGCGAGCGAGGTGGCGACGGCGGCATCGATGGCGTTGCCGCCGGCCTGAAGCACGGCGAGACCGGCTGCGGCGGCCTGCGGGTGCGCGGCGACCACCATGCCGCGCTGGGCGGTCACGGGCGTGATCGTGACCGGTGTCGCGGCGGCGGCCGACGCGAGCGCAAAGGTGAACGCGAGGAAGGATGTGAGGATATTAGAGCGCACAAAATAGGGCCGGCCAAGAGACCGGCCCAAGGACTGACAGCTTAAAGTTTCTTGGTGACTTGCAGCGAATAGGTGCGACCGCGGGCCATGACGTTGTAGAGGCCGACTTCGTAGCCGCGGGAATCGGAGGAGAGCGGGGGCTTCGCCTCGAAGAGGTTGTTCACGCCGAAGCGGATGGCAGTGTTATTGGGCCAACGATTCTGCGCCACCACCCGGTAGCTCACGAACAGATTGTACGTCTTCGAATCATGGACGACGTAACGGTAGCTGTACGAACCGTTATTGAAGATGGGCTTGATGTAGCTCGGGTTGCCGAGGCCATCCCAGATGGACTGCGTCGTCGTCGCACCGGTATCGGTGTAGCTGGCGATGTAATACATGCCGAGGCCGGCGCCCCATTGTTTGTTGCGCCAACTGAGGGTGGTCGTCCCGCGCCAGTCGGGGAGCGGGCCGTTGCCGTTGCCGCCCTTGTAGTTCGTGCGCGGTGAGCCGGGGGCGCTGTAGGCGTGAAAATCATTCAGGTAATTCCAGTTCGAGTTTAGGTTGAACTGGCCGACGGCGAGCTGCGGGAAGCGGTAATTGATATCGAAGTCGAAGCCATTGGTGAACTGCTCGGACTTGTTAAAATAACTGGCGAGGATGCGCTCGATGCCGCCGACGGTGGCGCGCTGATTGCCGGGCGTGCGGGTGGCATTGTAGGCGGCGAAGGCGGCGGTGTCAGCGGCGGTGATGGGGAGGCGCACGATGGAGGGATCGCCTTTGTAGGCAGCGGTGCCCGAGCCCGTATCGATGCTGCCGATGCTCTTGCCGGAGGCGAGTTGGGCTTGAGTGAATGCTTGGAGCGCGGCGGTGTCGTCAGCGATGCCGCCACCGGTGGCGATGAGGTCTTTCTGGCGAATCTCGTAGTAGTCGACGCCGATGGAGAGCCCTTTGATGCGGGGGACTTCAACGACGATGCCGACGGTTTTACCGGTAGCGGTCTCAGGCTGGAGACCTTGATTACCGGAGGCGATGCTGCGGCGGTTCGAGGCACCATCGGTGATGAGGCCGGTGACGGTGCTGCGGTAGGTATCGGTGCTGCCGGTGACGGTGCGGATGAGCGTGCCGGTGAAGAGCTGCGCGAGGTTGGGCGCGCGGAAACCCTTGTTGTGGGAGGCGCGAAACATGAGCCACGAAACGGGTTTCCAGTTCAGGCCGAACTTGGGTTTCGTGGTGGCGCCGAAATCGGTGTAGCTTTCGTAACGCGCGGCGGCGGAAACTTCGAGCGACTGGACGAACGGGAGTTTGAATTCGCGGCCGACGAGCGGGATCACGGTCTCGGCATAGAGAGCGGCGACGTGACGATTGCCGTGAGTATCAGAGTTGGGAGAAAAGCCGAGGAAGTCGTTAGAGTTCAGATCGAGGCCGGAGCCGCTGGGATTCAGGCCTGCGTAGGGTGGGCGGTAGTCGTCATAGCCCTCGAAGCGGAACTCGCCACCGAAGGCGCCGCCGATTTTGTTACCACCCCACAGTGGGAACACATCGCCGCTGGCGCGGAAATCGCCGCTGCCGAGCTTGGTGATGCCGCTACGAATGAAGCTGGAGCGGAAGGTGGAGGTGACGCTGTCGGGATTCGTGTAGGGGCCGGTGACGACGAGCGCGCCGTTTTGCACGGCGAAGCTGCGGGTGAACGGATTGAAAGCCTTGGCCGGATCGGTCTGATTGACGGCGGCGATGAGAAGGCTCTTTCGGCTGGGCCCTTCTTCGTTCTCAATCACGCGGGCGGTGGACCAAAGAAGCGCAGCTTCCCAAGTCCAGGAATCGAAGATTTTTCCGCGCAAACCGGCGACGCCGCGATACACGGAGTCGTCCACCCAATCGGTGCGGAGAGCAAGGTCGGTGAGGCGTTTGTTGGTGATGGATACGGAGGCGGGCGTGCCGGTGAGGCGGGGCGTGCCGTCGGTGTTGGCCGCGCCGGTCGTGGACCAGAAGCGGCTGCCGAAGGGGTTGTAGGGATTGTTCACGGGGACGATGACGAAGCCATCAGTGCTCTGCGTGATGCCATCCATCTCGCGGTAAGTGACCGACTCGGCGCGGTAGAGGCTGGCGTCAGCGAAGAACGTAATGGCGTTGGTGAGATCATATTCGGCGCTGGCGAAAATATTTGTGCGCTGCGATTTCGGCTGGATGACGCGGTAGGCGTTGTTGTTCCAGTAGTAGTCGCGGGTGACGCCGAGACGGCTCGGAGCGGCGGTGCCGAAGACGGCGCCACCGGTGCCATTCGGCTGGAGAACGAAGAGTCCCGTGGTGGCGGCCATCGTGGCAGGGACGCCGGCGGGGCGCGCGCCGGCGAAACCAGTGACGGCACCGTATTGATCGGTGGTGGTGACATTACCGACGAGGAAGTTGCCGTATTCGGTGGTGGCGGAGCGAGCGTTGAAACTGGAAGCGGCGGTGAGGGAGGAGCCGTTGGAGACATTCCACGGAGCGGGCGCGAGGTTCGAGTGGTCGGCGTCGGCGGCGAAGCTGCGGACGTTGGCGAGAATCGCGGCGCGGCTGTAGAAGTCGGCATTGACCATCGCGCGGCCCTTGCCCTTGCCGAACGAGAGGCCGTGGGTGAGCGTGGCGCGGGACTCGCGGCCGTCTCCGTAGCTGGTCTCGGCGAAGCGGACGGAAAGCTCGGTGCCGCTGAAATTTCTCTTCGTGGCGTAATTCACGACGCCGGCGACGGCGTCGGTGCCGTAAACCGAGGAAGCGCCGTCGCGGAGCACTTCCACGCGCTCGAGGCCGCGATTCGGGAGTTGGTTGACGTTGACCGAGAGCGTGGGGACGCCGGCTTCACCCTGGCTGATGGGATGCGGCACGACGCGGCGACCATTGACGAGGATGAGCGTATTGCTCGAGGGGATGCCGCGGAGAGAGATGGAGGCGTTGTCGCCGCGAGCGGTGGCACCGAGGGTGGCGGTTTCGTTTCCGGGGAGGCCGGTCACCTGCGGGAGCGCCGTGAGGAGATCAGATGGCTGGGAGGCGTCGCGGATTTCAATCTCGGAGGTGCCGAGAATCGTAACCGGGAGAACTTTTTCGTAATCGAGGCGCTTGATGTTCGAGCCCGTGACCGAGAAGGCCTCAAGTTTGATGGTCTCCTCGGGCTTGCTGGTCGCGGAAGGCGCGGGAGCGGTCTGCGCGAAGGCGGTCGCGGCGGTCAGCGCGAAGGCCAAGGCGGTTCGGAGTCGGGTGTAACGCAGGTGGTTCATGGTGTCGGGAGAGTTGAGGATTGAACGTGACGATCAGGTTAACAAAAATCAAATCTTCCCGCCCGAAACGCCACCGTTCGGCGCCAAGGCCGGACGGACGGAAAAGACTCAGAAGCGTTTCGAAATCTGGCTGTAGAACGCGCGGCCTCGGGGGTTGGTGCCGGCGCCGCGTTGGTAGCCGACGTCGGCGTCGGCGAGCGGCGGTTCGGCATCGAAGACGTTGTTCACGCCGAAACGCAGGGAGACGTTGGCGAGCAGGCTGCCACGCTGGCGCGGGAAGGCGTAGTTCACGTAGGTATTGTGCGTCGTGGACGACGTCACGAGGTAGCGGTAGCGCCGGACGCCGCCGGAATCGACGTAGGTGGAGATATAGTCGGGCTGGCCGAGGACGTCGTAGATTTCCTTCGTGGTCGCCGTGCCCGTATCGACGTAGGGGCCGTAGTAGGTGATCGCCCAGCCGGCCGTCCACCGCTCCTTGCGCCACGTGAGTCCGATGTTGCCGCGAAAACGGGTGCGGCCGTCGCGGTTGATGTCGTTGATCTTCGGTTGGCCGGGCTCCGAGACGGTGTCGTATTGAAGCAGGCAGGAGGCGTCGCCGCGGAGCGTGACTTGACCGAAGCGGGCCTTGGGCAGCCGCAACTCGATGCCGTAGTCGAGGCCCTGCACCTCGCGGCCGGCAAGATTCACGTAGTCGGTAACGATCGAACGCAAGCTGCCGACAGGGACGCGCTGATTGGAGGGAGGGCGCGTGGCGTTGAAGGCCGTGAAGGCCGCGAGGTCCGCCGGGGTCACGGGATCACGGACGATCTTGGGATTGCCGACGTAGCTGCTCGTGCCGCTGCCGAGATCGATCTGATTAAGGGTCTTCCCGGCGGCGAGGGCCTTCTGCACCGCACCGTCGAGCAGTTCCTCGTCGAGCAGGAGCTGGGTGGTGCCCGTGACGGACGCGATCACGTCCTTCTGGTGAATTTTCCAGTAGTCGACGGTGATCGTGAGGTCGCGGTAGAACGGCGCGGAGAGCGCGATGCCGGCGGTGATCGAGCGCGCGTTTTCGGGTTTCAGGTCGGCGTTGCCCTGGCGAAACGTGACGGGCACGGAGCTGGAGTCGCGGTTGAGGCCGGTGACCTCGGAGCGGTAGACATCGTTGTAAGTGTTGCCGGAGCGCTGCAGCGGAGTGTTATTCGTCTGGACGAGATTGGGGGCGCGAAACGAGGCGGCGACGGTGCTGCGCAGCATGATCCAGTCGGTGGGCCGGTAGTTGAGGCCGAACTTCGGCTTCGAGGTCGTCCCGAAATCGGAGAAACGCTCCGTGCGGCCGGCGATCGAAAGCTCGAGTTTGCGGACGAGGGGTTTGCGGTTCGTCTTGCCCACGAGCGGCACGAGCGCTTCGGCAAACACGGAGGCTACGGTGCGCGCGGCGTAGAGATTCACGTTGGGACTGAGCGCAATGAAGTCGTTCTCGAGCGGGCCGAAGAAGAGATTATTGGGATTGGCGGGATTGCCGTCGTAGGGCGCATTGGCGGGGTTGAGGCCGGCATAGGGCGGACGCCAGTCCTTGTAGTTTTCCCAGCGCATCTCGCCACCAAATGCGACGCCGATAGGGCCGCCCCAGAACCGGTCAAAGACCGAGCCGTTGACCTTGAGGTCCCAGCTCGCGAGCTCGGTGCGGCCCTCGCGGATGAAGTTGTCGTAGAGCGTGGCGGTGAGGGCGGCGGGATTGCTGTAGGGCTTGTCGACCATGAGCAGGTAGGGATTGGCCGCGTTGCCGGGCTGCGGCACGAGCTTGAAGGTGTAGTTGAAGGGATTGAAGGCCTTCGTCGGATCGGAGCTCGTGAGCGCGGTGCGCAGGCGGCTCTCGCGCATCGCGAACGCTTCTTCGTCGTGCGTGGAATTGCGCCCGTAGAGCACCCCGGACTCCCATTCCCAGCCGCGGGCGAGGCGACCACGAAGGCCGCCGACGAGCCGGATCGCGTCGGAGTTCACAGTGATGCGGCGGGGCTGGAAATCACGCGGAATCACGCCGACGCCGCTGAGGAACTGGATCTGCGAGGGAGCGCCGGTGAGGCGCGGCGTGCCGTCGGCATTGGGGCGGCCGGCTACCTCGTAGAAGCGCGAGCCGAAGGGATTGAAGGGGTTGTCGGCGCTGACGTAGATATTGTGGTCGGTGGCGACGTCGAACTTGTTGGGCAGGCGTCCCGTGAGGGACACGGAGCGGTAAGCGAGCAGTTCGCCGAAGAGCTCGAGGTTGTACTGCAGCTTGTGGTGGAACACCGCGGTCAGGTTCGCGCGGTCCGTCTTCGGCAGGATCGGCTTATGATCATTGGGATTTTGAAACCAATTGACGGTCGGGTCGTCGATGTTGTGCGACGGCAGCGTCTGGCGCCAACCGATGGCTCCGGCGGCCAGCGGAATCAGGTAGAAAGTGCCGTTGGTCGCGAGGGTCGCGGACGTGCTGCCCGAGGTGGTGATGATGCCCTGGTTGGTCGTGGGCCGCGCGCCGACGAAGGTGCCGACCGCGTCATAGTTGCCGCGCACGAAACCGCCGTAATAGCTGCCGTCGGTGCTGAGACGATTGTCGAAGTTGTTGTTGCGCGAGACGACCCCGGCGGTGTCGGCAATCGGCAGGCCGTTGAAGGGCGCCGGGACATTGCGCGTCACGCGCACGTCCTGACTACGGGAGAACTCGCGCTGGTTCAGCCAGAGGAAATCGCGGTGGTAGTAGTCGAGCGTGAGGAGGAGGTTGCTTTTGCCGCCGTTGAAATTGCGGCCCTCGGTGATCTCGACGTTCCAGTCATTGCCGCCGCCGTGCTGCGTGAGGCTGCCGCGGGCGCGAAAGCTGAGGCCGTCGTAGTTGCGGCGCGTGATGGAATTGACGACGCCGGCCGCGGCATCGGTGCCGTAGATGGCCGAGGCGCCGTCGCGCAGCACCTCGACGCGCGCCATGGCGGCGGCGGGGAGCTGGTTCACGTTGGTCGAGAGCGACGGGACGCTACCTTCGGCCATACTGATCGGGTGCGGCGGGAGGCGGCGGCCGTTGAGGAGTACGAGGGTGTTGCCGGAGCCAAGGCCACGGAGATTGATCGTGCTGTTGTCGCCGCGGGCGTCGGCCCCAAGGGTGTTGCCCTCGTCGAGGGTGATAGGGCCGCCGATCGAAAGCGTGTCGAACAACTCGGCGGCGGTGACGGCGCCCCGGAGAGCGAGGTCCTCCAGGCCCAGCACAGTGACCGGCAGCGTCCTCTCCTCGTCGAGCCGACGGATGTTGGAACCCGTGACCGTGAAGGCCTCCATGGTGACCGTATCGGGTTTTTGTTCGGCACCACCCGCCGAGGCGGCCGCCGTGGCAGAAGGCGCCGGGGCCGTCTGTGCGCCGAGCGGGACGGACAAGACTGCAAACAGGAGCGCGCCAGAAACGAGGCGGAGAGCAAGGCGGGGGGACCGGGGCGGTGTCATTTTCATCGGAGAGTTTGGTGATCGGTCAAAAGCAGCCAAGAGTCGTTTAGGGGAGGGAGGAACGCAGGTCGTCACGGTGCATCGACCCCACCGGCCCACAACACGGCCCGCGGGATAAAATGCTCTAACCCCGGCGTGTTTTCCGGGTGCGGACTGGAGATAAAGACGCGCCCTCGGCCAAACGTCCCGAGCGCCTGCGCGGGCGAGTTCACCATCACCCCGACCGGCGAACCGAAGTCCGCAATCTCCGACCGAAAAAACGCGACCGGAGTGTAAGCCGGCACATCCGCGCGGCCCGCGGGCTTGATGATGGGGCCGTTGTGGTAGCGCACCTTGAAGGTGCCCCGCACATCGCCGAGCAGCTGGCGGCCTTCCTCGGTGAGTTCGATATCCATGAACCCCCGGCCGCGCTGCCACTTGCTGGACACCGTGCCGGCATTCAGAATACCGAGCCCCCACTTGAAATTCGAGCACGCGAGGTAGGCTCCGGCGCAAATGCCGACATAACCGCCCCCGTTGCGCACATACTCCCGCACGTTGTTGCGCCCGGCCTCGCCGATCGACTCCGCCTGCGCACTGCCGGAGCCGCCGGAAAAGACAACGAGATCGAACGCCTTCAAATCGATCGTCGCCCAATCCGCGGCCTTCACCCGCGTCACCGTCGCCTGCGGGATCGATTCGATCCGGGCGGTCACGTGCGCGATACCGTCGTTGGGCGCCCCTTTCCCTGAAAAAATGGCGACCTTCAGTGCCTTTGTCTTTTCGGGAGCGGCGATGATCGACTTGAGGCCGTTGACGTCCGGCGGGATCACGAACGGTGCGGCCTTGGTCTTCGCCTTGGGTGCGGCTGCGGCGGGTTGACCGTGCAGCAGGCTCGCGGCGCCAAGCACCAGCACCGTGAGGAAGAGGCGGCGGGGGAACTGAGTTCTCATGGGATGTGAATGTGGGGAAGTTAAGCCAGGGGACGATGACGGCGCGCAAGCATTCGGTCGATGGGATTCACGGTGCGTTACGCCGCAGGACGTGCCCGGCCCGCACGTCCGTCAATTGTCCGTCGACGAGCGACAGTCGGCCGTTCACGAACACCTGTTTCTTGCCTGCGGCAAGCGGGGGCCGTTGCGTGTAGGTCGCCCGGTCGCGCACCGCCGCCAGGTCAAACACCGCGACGTCGGCCATGGCTCCCACGCGAATCGCGCCGCGATCGCGCAGCCGAAAAACGGTGGCGGGCAAGCCCGTCAGCGAGTGCACGGCCTGTTCGATAGTGAGTACGTTTCCCGCGACGACGTCGTGCCGAAGCTTGCGCGGAAACGGGCCGTAGGAACGCGGAGGCGGCACGCCTTCCCCGAGCGCGTCCAGCTCTCCGTCGAAGCAGGTCGTCGTCCACGGTTGCGTCATGAACGCGCGCAGATCGCGCGCAGATCGCGCTCGTCCATGTAGCAGGAAACGATGGAGGCGCCGCCGGCGCGGATGAGCCCAATGGCGGCATCGACGGGCTCGATCAGTGGCTTGCGCGCAATGGCGTCGAGGCGCCGGCCCACGAGGGCGGGGTCGGGCGGGAAAGTGCGGATCTGGATATTTTCGGCGCCGGCGCGGCGCGCCAGGTTTTCGATCATTTCGCAGCGGACGCGGCCGAGCGTCTCCGGATTCGCGATACGGCCCTTGAGCGCCCCTGCCCCACCCTCTTGCGCCCAGGCGGGCACGAGCGCGGCGGCGAGACCGGTGGCGGAGGCCGCGTAGGGATATTGGTCGGCGAACACCTCCACGCCGTCGGCGCGGGCGGCGTTGATCCGCCGGATAATCTCGCCGGACAACCCCCCAGACGCGCGGACCGAGGGTCTTGATCTGCGTGACAATCCCGGGCATCCGCGCCTCGCGGGCGACGCGGATCACTTCGGCGATCGCCGCGACGAGGACGATCCTGTAGCCGCCCTCAGCGCGCACATGGCTGGTGTCGAATCCGTCGAACGACGCGGCGACGAGGGCGCACGGTCCTCGAGATTGAGCACCTCGGTGCGGACGGAGTTGTGGCCGATGAGCTGCGCGACAGTGACGCCGAGCAGATTCGCCTCGAGCGCCCGGCGTTACGCGGCGAGGTCGACCGGGCCGCCGCCGTCGTGGTTCACGAAGACCGTCGTGATCCCCTGGTGAGCATCGGTGCCGCGGCGGCGAGCGCGCCGTTGCGGGCGAGCGCCAGACCGGCGTGGGAGTGGCCGTCGATGAACCCCGGAGCAGCGTAAAATCCGCGGGCATCGACCACCAAGGTCGCGGTGGCGTCCGTGAGTTTTCCGAAGGCAGCCATGCGGTCGCCGTGGAGCGCGACGTCGGCGTAGAACCACGGCGTGCCCGATCCGTCGAGCACGCGCCCGCCGCGGACGAGGACGTCATAATGCGCCGCGTGGGCGCTCAACGCCCCGGCAAACAGGAAAAAAGCAAAGGGGCGGAGGCTCATCGCAGGAGATGGAGGAAGGCGCTGATCACGGGTGCGTTGGTGAAATCAATGAAAAATCCGCCCGTCGGCGGGACGAGCGCGACGGCGCGCGGTGCGGGCCCACGGCGGCGCGTGATCGCGTCCATCGCGGCAACGGCGGTCGCGGTCGAGCCCACGCCGAAGCCCACGAGCCCAGCCACCATCACGCCCGCCTCGTGGTCGCAGCCGAGGAGCGGCCACACGACCCACGCCGCGAACACGAGCGAGACGAGCGTGTTCACGACGAGGATCACGAGCATCGGGCCGGCGACCGAGGCCAGTTCCGCGAGATTCAGCGCAGCGAGCGTCACCGCCAGAAAGAGCGGCAAGAGCACGGCGGCGAGGCGCGCAATGACCTCGCCGCGCAGCCAAGTGCCGCCCGCCGCATCGTGCGCCGCGCGCACCGCGAAGCCGACGAGCAGGGCGCCCATGTAGGCGGGCAAGGACGCTCCCGCGCGGTCGAGCCCGAAGCTGACCCAGGCGCCGGCTTTCATACAGACGGCAATCAGCACAGCATGACCGACCGCCGTCCGGCCTAACCCGCCGAGTGCGCGCACATCGCTGAAAAAACTCGCGACCGCGGCGGTTGTTTCCAGCGGAACAGGAGCCGCTCCCGAAACGTTTTTCCCGCGGCCCCGCAGCAGCCACTCAGCCAACGGCCCGGCGAGCACTCCGCCCGCGACGAGGCCGAACGTCGCCGCCGACGCTCCGATCGTGGCAGCTGAGGCGAGTCCCGCTTGTTCGAAGCGCGGTGCGAACCCCAGCGCCGTGCCGTGTCCTCCGACCAGGGTGAGCGCGCCGCACACGACGCCGAGGAGCGGCGGTGCACCCAGCGCGATGGCCAACGCGACCCCAACCGTATTTTGGAGGGCGGCGAGCACCGTCCCCGCGACCAACAGCACCGCCAGCGCCCGCCCTCCCGTGCGCAGAATCCGCACGGGAGCGCCCAGGCCAACACAGGTGAAAAACGCGACAAGTAACGGGAGATTGAGGTTCCTCAATGGACGCGCGGCCCACTCGACCTCCGTGGTGACAAGCCACGTCCAGCCACCGGCGGAAACTTTCGTAGCAAAGGAAACAACGGCGAGGCCGGAGAGGTTGAGCGCCAGCAAGAGCACACTGAACAACAGGCCCCCGACGACCGGCACCGGGAGGTTGTACCGCGCCAGCAACGGCACCCGGCGCGCCACAACCTCCCCGAGGAGTAGCACGGGCACAGCGAGCAAAAGGAGGAACCAAGGGGAAGGGGTAAGGAGCATAACGTCGCGCAGGGAACAGCGGTGGACACGGGTTGTGCCACGTCGCAGCCACAGGGACAGCGGGGAAATGCGCGCACCGACGAGTTGTCAACTCAGCACCTGAATCGGCGCACGGCTGAATGTATCTCCGGAAGAATTCACGCGAGGAAATGACAGTTGACATCCCGAACGCGTTCGTGAGTTTTTTCGCCCCTTATCTAATGGCTTCCTAGCTCAATGGTAGAGCAGTTGACTCTTAATCAATTGGTTCCGGGTTCGAGTCCCGGGGGAGCCACCAGATTTAAGCCCGCGATCAAACCATGACTTGCGGGCTTTATCGTTTATGGGTCAACCTACTTACAACGACGGTGATAAAAGGGTAACTCCGCACCCGCCTCGGCAGCGCGGCCTCCGTTCACGTTCCGCCGCCGGCTCGCCACACTAATGGAACGAATGATAATCTCGGTTTTTGCCATCGAGCCGCCATTTTGACCCGTCAATCGGGGTCGCTGTACGCCGGTTTCCTTCCCTTCACCTTTCAGGAATGAGGCCATTGTAGTTTTTGGACAGGCTCTCGTTACGTCGGGGCGGGGCCGTGACCCGCGCCGGGGATGCATCATTCGTCCGGACGATGGCAAAGAAACCGCAGGAATCGACTTGAACATCTTTCGGTCTCCCATCGACTCGCACTCCCCACTCCGTTCAGTTTTGGCCACCCCAACGGTCGCTCCATGGTCGGCTCTCGCCAACTGCCCCGTCCGCATGCGCCACAAGCTTCTCCGCTTTGCTATCCACTACCTCTGACCAACGCCCTGTCCGTTACCTTTTCACCCCATGAACATCCTCAGCCGCATCGGCGTTGTCCTTCTCGCGAGCACCCTCGCCCTCACCACCGCCCTACGCGCCGCCGAAAACACCGGTGCGATTTCCGGGCGCGTGCAAAACGTCACCACCGGGCAATTCCTCAACAACGCCCGCCTCAGCGTCCGCGGAACCGACCGCGTCGTGTTCACCGACGAGTCCGGCACCTACCGCATCCCTGCCCTGCCCCCGGGCGCGACCGTGCTCCACGTTTTCTTCACCGGGCTCGACCCGCAGGAGGTCACCGTGAACGTGGCGCCGGGCCAGATCGTCGAGCGCCACGTCGACCTCGCGAGCGGCGGACGCACCGCTCGGGCTGACGGCACCGTCCAGCTCGATGCCTTCAAGGTCTCTACCGGCCGCGAGACCGATGGCGCCGCCATTGCGATCAACGAACAGCGCTTCGCGCCCAACTTAAAAAATGTGATCGCGGCCGATGCGTTCGGCGAAGTCACCGACGGCAACGTCGGCGAGTTCCTCAAGTTTCTCCCCGGCATCACCGCGGAATACGACGCCGAGTCCGGCAGCTCCGTCTCCTCGGTCGCCGTGCGCGGTTTTCCCACGAGCATGGCCGTCGTCTCGGGCGACGGCATGCAAATGGCCAACACCGGCAATCCCCAGGGTAGCTCGCGCGTCTTCCAGTTCACGCAGGTCTCCATGAACAACCTCGCGCGCCTGGAGGTCACGAAATCGCCCACCCCCTCGACGCCCGCCGACTCGATGTCCGGCTCGATCAACATGGTAAGCAAAAGCGCGTTTGAGCGGAAAACCGCGCAGCTCCGCTACTCGATCAGCATTTCCGGCAACCAGCATCACCTCGCGCTCCAAGAGCAGCCGCACACACCCGATAAAAAAGTCCAGATGATCCGCCCGTCCGCAAACTTCGACTACACGCTGCCGGTGTCACGGAACTTCGGACTCGTCGTTACGGGCCAGGTGCAGAACCGCTACATGTGGCAGCAGCTCGCGCTCAAGGCCTACAACGCCACCGCGGCCGGCACCGGCGCTACGTTTGCCCGGCCGTTTCTCCAACAGTTCCAGTTGCCCGCTTCGCCGCGACTCAACACCCGCAACTCCGCCGGCGTGCGCGCCGACTGGCGCGTCACCCCCAACGGCGTGCTCTCCGCCAATATTGAGGCCAGCCGCTTTGTGTCCGACCGCTCCTCGACGTCCGCTGCATTCGACACCGGCACGAACGCCACCCCCACCGTCGTCGGCGGCATGGCGATGACCTACGGCGACGAGTTCACGAACGGCGCCACCGGCCGCGCCGGCGTCTCGCTCATGGGCCTGCACGCCTCCGTCCGCCACCAGCTCGATACCCGCGCTGGCAACACCCGCTATCGTTTCGACAACGGCGATTGGCGCGTCGAGAGCGGCCTCGGTTTCTCCCAGTCCGAGGGCGGTTATCAGGATACGATCCACGGCCGCTTCCGCACGCTCGGCACCGCGTTGCGCAATCCCGGCCGCCTCGTCCTGGCCGACGTCGATCAGGATCGCCCGCGCACCATCCGGCTCTTCGACAACGCCAACCAGGAAGTCGACCTGTACAACCTCGACAACTACCGTCTCAACACCGCCAACTCCACGCCCCGCTACATCCACGACGCCATGGTCACCGCCAAACTCGACGTACGGAAGAGCCTGGGTTTCCTCCCGTTCCCCGCCTCGCTCCAGGTCGGCAGCTCGGAGCGCATCCAAAAGCGCGACGTCCGCCGCGAGAGCATCAACTGGACCTACCAAGGCCCCGACGGCAACGCCGCCACGATCGACACGCCCACGCCCTACCGCATGACGACTTACGTCGGACAGGAGGAAAGTTTCGGTTTCCGCAACATGCCGTGGATCTCCGTTTACAAGGCATGGGAGTCCTTCAAGGCCAACCCCACGCTCTGGTCCAAGACGCCCGCGCAGGTCGTCGCCGAGGAGCTGTTCCGCGTCAACAACTCCGAATACCTGCAGGAAGGCGTCACCGCTTTCTACCTACAAGCCGAGGCCGGCCTGTTCCGCAACCGCCTGAAAATCCTCACAGGGGTGCGCTTCGAGAAAACCTCCGCCAAGGGCGAAGGCGTCCTCGCCGATCCCAACGCCGTGTGGCAACGCGACGCCGACGGCACCTACGCGCACACCGCCGCCGGCGCCCGCATCCGCAAACCCGCTGCCGGCACCGTTGGCTCCGCCGAGGAGCTGCGGCTCATCCGTGCGGAGCGCGGCGTCCGCGCCGCCCGCACCTACGAAGGTTACTACCCCAGCATCCACCTCACCTACAATATCCGCGAGAATCTGCAGGCGCGGGCGTCCTTCGCGCAGACCTACGGCCGGCCCGACTTCACCAACATCGTCCCCAACTCCACCATCGACGAGGCCGACATGGAGGCCGCGATCAATCCGCAGCAACTCCCCGGCCGCATCACCATCCGCAACACCGGCCTTCGACCCTGGTCCGCCGACAACGTCGATGTCTCCCTCGAGTACTACACCGATGCCGGGGGGCTCTTCAGCGTCGGCGGGTTCGCCAAGGAGATTCGCGACTTCTTCGGCAGCTCCACGCGCCTCGCCACGGCCGACAGTCTCGCCGAGGTCGGCCTCGGCCCCGAATACGCCGGCTGGGAACTCGTCACGCAGTTCAACCTGCCGGGTGTCGCTCGCGTACGCGGCCTCGAGTTCAGCGCGCGCCACTCGCTGCGCCCGCTCGGCGAGTGGGGCCGAGCCATCCAGGTTTTTGCCAACGCCACCAAGCTCGAGCTCGTCGGCAGCCGGCAAGCGAACTTCACCGCGTTCATCCCCGAGAGTGGCAGTTGGGGCGCGAGCTACCACCGCGGTCCGCTCTCCTTCCTCGCCAAGTGGAACTACCGCGGCCGCCAGCGCGGTGGCGTCGTGACGGGCGTAAACGGTTTCCAATACAGCCAGCCGCGCACCACCGTCGATCTCAACGCCGAGTGGCAGGTCCGGAAAAACATCGGCCTCTATCTCAGCGCGCAAAATATCTTCAACGTCCCCGAAGTCCTCCTCCGCTACGGCCCCGATACGCCCGGCTACGCCCGCCGCTACCAGGTGACGACGTATGGCGTGCAGCTCTCCGCCGGGCTCAAGGGCAGCTTCTGAGCAGGCGTCGAGACAGATCCAGAGCGCCAGCTCTGTCGTTGGACACCATCGCCACCGTGTCTCCGCTCCGGCGATACATCCAAGGCTCGGCGCAGGCTCCGGCGCGTCGAGTAGAACGCTCGCGAGCACCCCCCACGGCCCAAACACGGCCCGAAGAAACCGCCGCCTCAACGCTCAACGCTCAGCGCCCGACTGAGCGCGTCGCGCGCGCCCGCACCTCACCACTCCAACAACCCACCCGCAAACGTCAGCCCCGCACCTACGCTGCAAAAGATAATCTTATCCCCGTCAGCGAAGATGCCTTCCTCCGCCGCCCAGCCCAAGGCCATCGAGACGCTCGCCGCGCTCGTGTTGCCGTATTTGCCAATCGTTACCACGAACTTGTCGTAGGGAATCCCGACCCGCTTGCTGACGGCCTTCAGGATTCGCTCGTTGGCCTGATGCGGCACGATCCACGCGATGTCCTCGGGCTTCAGGTTTTGCCGCGCCAGAGTCTGCTCGATCTGTTCCGCGAAGCCGATCACGGCATTCTTGAACACCGAGGTGCCGTTCATCTGCAGATAGAAATGCTTCGCGTGTCCGTCCTGCGCGACGGGCCACGGCATCCGCGCGCCACCGCCTTTGCGTTGGATAGCCTCAAACTGGTCGGCATCGCCGCTCAATCCCATGCGGTGGAGTCGATGGCCACCCGCCCCGTTCGTCAAAATCGCCGCACCCGCACCATCGCCAAAGAGAAACGCCGTTTCATGGTCCTGCGGATTCGTAATCCGGGAGAGGAGTTCCGCCGTCACGACGATGAGATTCTTCGCAGTGCCCGACACAATGAACGACCGTCCGACTTCGAGCGCGTAGAGCCAGCCAGAGCACGCGGCATTCAGGTCAAAAGCCAACACCCGCGGAATCCCCAGCCGCCGCGCGAGATCGCTCGCCATCGCCGGCACCGGTTGATCAGGAATCAGCGTGGCCATGATAATGCCATCAATCTGTTCAGCCGTCATCCCGGCCTGCGTCAGCGCGTGCTGCACCGCGATCACCGCGAGGTCGGTCGCGCTTTCGTCGTCTCCCGCGAAACGACGCTCGCGGATGCCCGTCAGACGAACAATCTCGTCCTCCGTGCGATCGGGAAATGCCTTCAGAATTTCACTGTTGGCTTGGACTTTGGAGGGCGCCGCGTGACCCACGCCAGCGATGCAAACGGTATCAGAAATCATGCGCAAAAGATCAGGAGAAAAGGACGTACGGCTCTCTGCGTCGACTCAAGACTTCCGGGCCGCGAGGTAGCCGGCGACATCGTCACCCGACACACGTCCACCGGGACCCGTGGCAGCGATGTCCGTGAGTTTCGCGGGGTCGAGCCCGGCCTCTTGGGCGAGTTTCGTCGCCCGCGGCGTCCAGACCAGCGCCGCTGCCGATTTCGCTGGCGCTGCCGCCACCGCGACGGGGGGCACGCCGCTGCCCGCCTGAGACTCCAAGTGCCGCAGGCTGGCATCGTCCGTCTCGAGCCGCAGAAACAGCGCTCCCGATTGCAACACCTCGCCCGGCTGAGCAGGCAATGCGATCACGAGTCCGTTGGCTGGCGCTTCGTATTCGAAAATCGATTTATCGCTCTCCAATTCGGCGATTTTCTGGCCCTTGGCGACGCGATCACCAGGTTTTGTTTTGATCGAAACGACCGTGAGTTCGCTCACAGTCGCGCCCATCGAGGGCACCGGGACGTCGATGATAAAGTTAGCCATCAGAGGTTTTATTGAGGCCGAGTGTGCGGCCCACGGCGGCTTGGTCAAGAATCGGCACAGTCATCGCAGAATCATCGCAGCAGCGGACCCGCGAGCGCGGGAAACCACCGCTCGGATCAGGCCCGCACGCTCTTCCAAACGGCGACACACGTCGCCACCAGCGCCGGTAGCTCCTTCAGGGCAATCATGTTCGGCCCATCGCTGATCGCCTTACTCGGATCGGGATGGGTTTCGATAAACAGCCCGTCCGCCCCCGCCGCGAGGGCGGCCTTCGCGAGCGGCGGCACAAACTCCCGCTGGCCGCTGCTTTTACCGCCCCCGGCTCCCGGCAATTGGACGGCATGAGTCGCATCAAAAATCGTCGGATAACCGTTCTGCGCCATAATCGAGAATGACCGCATATCCACCACGAGGTTCTGGTAACCAAAGGTCGTGCCGCGCTCAGTCTGCCAAATCTCCTGCGCCGCGCCCTCGCGCAATTTGGCCGTGACGTAGACCATTTCCTGCGGCGAGAGAAACTGCCCCTTTTTCACGTTCACCGCCCGGCCCGTCGCGGCCGCCGCGAGCAACAGATCCGTCTGCCGGCAGAGGAAGGCCGGAATCTGAATCACATCACACACCTCGGCCACCGCCGCCATTTGCGCCGTTTCATGCACATCCGTCAGCACGGGGAAACCATAGTCCTGCTTGACCATTGCAAGCAGGAGCAGCCCCGTTTTCATGCCCGTGCCCCGATCACCGGCCAGCGACGTGCGATTCGCTTTGTCGAACGATCCCTTAAACACGATGTTCAAATCCGGCTGCGTGCGACGCATCCGCACGAGCGCCTCGGCCACAGCGCGACATACGCCCTCGTTTTCCAGCGAACACGGCCCGGCGATGAGCAGGAGTTTTCTCGGATCGAAAATCATCGCTTATTTTTTCTGCGCGCGCTTGAGCGCAGGCTGGCTCTTCGGCTTCGCTGCGGGCTTGGCCAACGCGCCACCGATCTTGTTTTTCATCGCCGCCGCGACAAACGCCGCGAAGAGCGGATGCGCCTTGTTCGGCTTCGATTGAAACTCGGGGTGCGCCTGCGTGCCGAGGAACCACGGATGCCCCTTGAGCTCGACAATCTCCACGAGATTCAAGCGGCGGTAGATACCGCTAACAATCAGGCCGCCCCGTTGGAGCTGGTCGACGTAGGCATTATTCACCTCGTAACGATGGCGGTGCCGCTCCTTCACCGTGGTCGCACCGTAGGATTTGTGCGCGAGGCTGCCCGGCGTGACCTCACATTCGTAGCTGCCCAACCGCATCGTCGCGCCTTTATCCGTCACCCCGTGCTGCTCCTCCATTAAGTTGATCACCGGATGCGTCGGCTGGGGATCAAACTCGACGCTGTTTGCGCCTTTGAGCTTCAACACATTTCGCGCGAACTCGATCACCGCGATCTGCAGTCCGAGACAAATCCCATAGTAGGGCACCTGCTTTTCGCGGGCATACTTCGCGGCGATGATTTTACCTTCGGTGCCACGGTCGCCAAACCCACCGGGGACGAGGATGCCATCGAGCCCGTGGAGCCACGCGACGCCGTGCCTCTTTTCGAGATCTTCCGCGTCTATCCGGCGGACGATGATCTTACAATCGTTCGCGATTCCGGCGTGCGTGATCGATTCATAAACTGATTTGTAGGCGTCTTGGAGCTCGATGTATTTCCCGACTACCCCGATCGTCACCTCATATTTCGGGGTGAGAATGCGCTGCACAATCCCTTCCCAAATATTCTCCTTCGGCCGGGGATTTTTCAGCCCCAACAAGTCGACCACGAGTTGATCCAGATTCTCCTTTTGCAGGGCCAACGGCAGTTCATAGATCGAGTGGTCCACGTCACGGCACTCGATCACGGCCGGGACGGCCACGTTGCAAAACATCGAAAGCTTTCGGCGCAGATCGGCATCGAGTTTGTGGTCCGTGCGGCACACCAGCACGTCGGGCTGGATACCAATCTCGCGTAGCTTGGCGACCGACTGCTGCGTGGGCTTCGTCTTGAGTTCGCCTGCCGCCTTGAGAAACGGCACCAGCGTTACGTGGATGAAAACGACATCCTGCGGCCCCAGTTCGAGGGCAAATTGCCGCATCGCCTCCAAAAATGGCATCCCTTCGATATCGCCGGTCGTCCCGCCAATTTCGGTGATTAACACATCCGCGCCCGTGCCGCCCGCATAAATCCGTTTCTTAATTTCATTGGTGACGTGCGGGATCACTTGCACCGTTTGCCCCAAGTATTCACCGGCGCGTTCCTTTTGGATGACGCTCTCATAAACCTGCCCGGACGAGAGCGAGTTGAGTCGGGAGAGTTTGCCGCTCGTGAATCGCTCGTAGTGACCCAAATCGAGATCGGTCTCGGCCCCGTCTTCCAGCACGTACACCTCGCCGTGCTGCATGGGGCTCATCGTGCCCGGATCGACATTGAGATACGGGTCGAATTTTTGAATGCGGACGACGAGCCCGCGAAGCTCCAGCAGCGCGCCCAAGGACGCTGCTGCAAGACCCTTGCCTAATGATGAAACGACCCCACCCGTGACGAAAATGTATTTCACGGGTGCCAACGCTTGCGACCCGTGTTTAGGCCGCGCAAGACAAAGTTACGAAATCTCGCGTATCCTAGCGAAACAGCAGCCACGCCGCCGTCCCCAGCCCGATGATCACCACGCTCAATAACAGCAACCACAACGTCCACTTGAGCAGCTTCATCACGACCCAAATCGCCGCCGCCAGCACGATGGTTGTGCACGCCACCACGACCCAGCGCGGATAGTCCGCCAGCGAGTCGAGGATCGTCGGCGCCGAGGGTTTACTGAGCAAAGCGAGAAACACCGCTTCACGAAGTGCCTTTCGGGCCGGGGCTCCAAGCAAAATGATTTGCCCCGCGCTGCCGACCCCGCCCTGCTCCCCGACTCGTGCAATCCAAACCACAACTTCTCGCCTGGCTCACCTGTGACGGCGTCCACATCGACCCCGGCTCCGGCAAACATACCATTCTGGGTATTTTCTCCAACATTCAGGCGCGGCAGTTTCCCGTCACGCACCCGTTCATGATTTGGTTTCTCACCATCAGCGATGTCTCCACCGGGCAGCACTCGCTGAAGATCTCGATGGGCCTCGAAGGCACCAGTCCGCAGCAGCTCCTCGAACGCCCGTTCGAATCCCAAAGCCCGATCCACCGCATCAATCTCATTAACGAGATCCGCAACCTCCCCTTCCCCGGACCCGGTGACTATGAGTTGCTCGTCGAGATCGACGACGAACTCCTCCTCGCCACGAGCCTCACGGTTACAGGTTAATTTTCCACGAATCCACGCGCTTCCCGCCCCGCATCAGTCCGAGTTATTTGTCCGCTCTGCCCATGTCCTCCTCCGCTTCCGCTGCCACGCCATCCGCCTTCGATCTGATCGGCGTCGGCGCCCCCATCATGGATCTCGTCGCGACCGTGCCGGAATCTTTTCTCGCCCACACCGCCGGCGAGAAGGGCGGCTCGGTCAACGTCGCCCCCGAGGAAATCGCCCGCCTGATCGCCCTGCTCCCCTCGCCTCCCGCGCCCACTCCGGGTGGCTCCGCCGCCAATACTACCTTCAACGCCGCCCGACTCGGCCTCCGCACGACGTTCATCGGCAAGCTCGGTGGCGATGACACCGCCCGCGCCTATCGTGCGCGTTTCGCCTCCGGCGGCGTCGATACCCAGCGTTTCAAACACAGCCCGCTCCCCAACGCGCGCTGCCTCATTCTCACGACCCCCGACGCCCAACGCACCATGCGCACCGAGCTCGGGGCGGTGTTTTCATTTTCACCTGACGAGGTGTCGGCGGCTGATTTCACCGGCTGCCGCCTCGCCCACATCGAAGGCTACATCGTTTTTAACCGCCCGCTCGCCGACGCTGTCCTCGCCGCTGCCCGCGCCGCCGGTTGCAAGATCAGCCTCGACGTCGCCTCTTTCGAAATTGTCCGCATGGCCCGCGACTGGCTGCTGGGCCAACTCAAGACCGGCCTCGACCTCGTCGTCGCCAACGAAGACGAAATCCGCGAACTCTTCCCCGACCTCCCCGCCGTAACTCCCGAAGATTATGCGGCTCACGCCCGCCGCCTCGCTAGTTTCGGCGGCACCGCAGCCGTTAAGCTGGGTAAAGACGGTGCATGGATCGCGCGTGGCACTGAACTTCATCGCATCGCTCCCGTCGCGATCGCAGACGCGATCGATTCCAACGGTGCCGGTGACGCTTGGGCCGCCGGATTTCTCTCCGCCTATCTTCGCGGCATGCCGCTGCCCGCGTGCGGGACCGTCGCCTCGATCCTCGGAGCCGAAACGGTGCGCCACATGGGCCCCATCATCCCGGACCAGCCGTGGAGCGTGGTCGCCGCCCAGGCCCGGAAAATCCTCAACCCGGCCGCGCCGTGAGCGTGGCGGCGTATTGAAGGGGTGAAGGGGTGGCGGCACTACGCGTGAGTCCGCTTCCCCTGGTCTGGCGCCGCCCAGCCCCCCATTATTTGAGTGTTTGTCTTCGAGTAGCCGCGAGCACCAGCGAGGGGTGATCCGACCGCTCGCTGGCGCTCGCGGCTACCGAAACCTCCAGAGTTCAATGGACGTTGGGCTGAGCGTTCGCCCACCACCCCGGGCACCCGCGCGCCGTCAGAGGCACGCCGTGGAGGGAGTGCGCCCTCCCTGACGACCGCCCGCTCACGCACAGGATTTCGCCGCCGACCGGCCCGACCGCCAGACCGTCAGGCACGCTTTGAATTTGTGTTCGGACTGACGCCAGTACCCATTCAACTCTAGCTTCTGTAGCGTCCCCAGCCCCTCGATATTTTTCTTACCCATGAACCATCCCCCGCACCCAAAATACCTCGCCCGCCTGTGCCTCGCCCTCTTCGGCTTTTTCTTCGCGAGCCTCGCCTCCGCCCAATCCGCCACCACCGGCACCATCACCGGCGTCATCAGTGACGCCTTCGGTAAATATCTGGAGGGGGCCGAGATTTCCGTCGGCGGCACCGCCCTTCGCGCGACCACCGAACGCGAAGGGGTCTTCCGTTTGGACGGCGTTCCCGCCGGATCCCAGTCGCTCACCGTCTCCTTTCCCGGCATGACCGCGGCCACCGAATCCGTGCGCATCGTGGGCGGCCAGACCGCCTTGGTCCGCACCTCCCTCAAGTCCGACACTATTATGCTCGAGGCCTTCACCGTCGCCACCGCGAAAGAGGGCATGTCGCAGGCCATCGCCCTCCAAAAAGCCTCGTTCAACCAAAAGCTCGTCGCCGCCTCCGACCAGTTCGGGGACATCAGCGAAGGTAACGTCGGCGAATACCTCAAATTTCTTCCGGGTATCGGGATCGACTATACAGCCAACGACGCCCGCGCCGTTTCTCTTCGCGGCATGAATCCGATCTTCACCAACGTCACCGTCGATGGAGGCCGCATGGCTTCCGGCACCTCCTCGGGCGACAGCCGCCGCTTCGAGCTCGAACAGGTCGCCATCAACAACGTCGAAACCATCGAAGTATTCAAAACGATGACGCCCGATATGTCCGCCGACAACACCGGCGGTCAGGTCAATCTCGTTACCAAGAGTGCCTTCGACCGCCAGGCCATCACCCAGTTCTCCTACAACGTCTCCGTCACCGGCAACGCCGACAACCTCACCCTGAGCCGGCGCGGCGCTTGGGGCGAAGGCAGACAGCTCCTCATCCGGCCCAACGGCGACTTCAACTACTCCCGCCGCATCAGCGACAAGGTCGGCCTCAACCTCAGCTACCGCCTCTCCGAGATCGCCCACGATTACCCGCGCGTCGGCTACTCGTGGAACTTCGCCGCCAACGGCGCGACCCTCACCAATCCCTACCTCGCCAACGTCCAGATGTATGACGAGCAAAAGCTCACGCACCGCGAATCCCTTTCCACCAAGGTTGATTTCCGCGCCGGTCCGCGCACCAAGGTTTCCTTCACCGGCCAATGGAACTGGTATGACCTCCTCTTCAACGGCCGCTCCATCACCTTCAACTCCGGCACACCCGTCGCCGGCTTCACCCCCAACCGCGTCGTCTCCACCGCCGGCACCGGCAACGTCACCACCGACGTTTCCCAGCGCTCGAAATCCGGCCCCACTTACATGCTCGGGGTCAATTTCTCCCACGACTTTGAGGCCGGAAAACTTTGGGGCGCCCTCAGCTGGTCACAGGCGGAAAACAAATACCGCGACACCAGCATGGGCTTCCTCACTAACATCGGCCTGAATCTCCTCCGTCCTGCCGGGAGTAATACCGTCGTTACCCTCGACAACATTCTCAACCGCACGCTCCCCACAATCGGCGTCAACCAGAACGGCGTGAGCCCCGATTACCGCGCCCTGACCAACTACGCCGCCACGGCCAACGCTTGGCGCACCCGCCCCTTTTCTTCGACCGAACTCAAGGAAGGCGCTAACGTCGACTACCGCAAATCCTTCAAGTGGGCGCTCCCCACCTTCTTCCAGACCGGCGTCCGTCGCGAGGACACCAACCGGAACATCCTCCGCTTGGGCGTCAATAATGTGAATCCCGTCCTCACTGGCGCCCAACTGAAGCCCTACCGCGACGATGAATACAGCGCGCAGGACATCGGCTTCGGCTTCGGCGCCGTCGAGTGGCTCAGCCCCTACAAGACCTACAACGCGTTCAGCGCGCTCTCCCCGACCCACACGGAATACGTCATCCGCCACATCGCGGAGCGCAACGATGCCACCTACTTCCGCTTCGATCTCAGTCTCACCAATCAGATCACCGTCGTCACTGGAGCCCGCTACGAAAAGAAAACGCTCGATGCCGCCGCCCAAGATCTCCGCGTCGTCCGACAACGCCTCACGGAGGCCAATCTAGCCTACGATGGCTGGTATCCGTCCATTAATCTCAAATACTTGCCACGCTCCGACGTCGTCGTCCGCGCCGGCCTCAGCCGCACGATCGGACACCCCGATTTCGCCGACATTATCCCCACCGTCACCGACTTCGATCCCTCCTCCGCGAGCAGCACCGGCTCCCTCAGCATTCCCAATCCCGGCATCCAACCTTACAAGATCACCAACCTCGACGTCACTGCGGAGTGGTATCTGCAATCTTCCGGCGTCCTCTCCGCGTCGCTCTTCCAAAAAAATGTGGCCGGGTTCATCTCGCGCGGTTCAGTCGGCCTCCTCAGCACGTTGCCCAACGCCGCCGATATCTCTGCCGAGTACGGCCTCGCCCCCGTCGACGCTAGCCGCTACAATGTCACCTTCGCCAGCAACGGTGCCGGCAGCACCGTCCGCGGTCTCGAGCTCAGCTACGCCCAAGGGCTCTCCTTTTTGCCCAAGCCGTTCAACACCCTGAACGTTCAGCTCAACTACACCGCCATTCGCGTCACCGGCGAGACCTTTGCCGTCCGCCTCGCCCAACTCCAAGCCGCCACCACCAAGTCCGCCAACCTCATCCTCGGCTGGCGCCTCAACCGCTTCAACCTCCTCACCACAGTCAGCCACACCGGCGAAGTGGAGACCGGCTTCGGCGCCTTGCCCACCGCACCGTCCACCTTCAACGAAGCGATCACCAAGACTGACATCACCCTCAACTACACCGTCAGCCCGCGCGCGACAGTCTACATCCAAGTCCGCAACGTCTTCGGCGCGGGACGTCAAGAATACCAGACCCCCAGCGATCCGGCCCTGTATCGGAACTTCCGTGTCCCCAGCCGCTACTCCGAGTTCGGCGACCCCATCTTCTACGCCGGCATTCGCGGACGCTGGTAAGCAGAGCCTCCCCGTCCGTTTAAAACTCCACCCCGCCATCCCGGTTCACTCCGGTTTCGCGGGGTTCTTTCCGCCCGGACCGCTCGCGGTTTCCCGCCCGCAGCAACTCGCCGTTTGCCTTTGATCGGTAAGCATCCGCGTTTAAAAAAATCGAGTCCCATGAAACTCCACTATTTCCCCACGCCCGAAGCCACCAATACTCTCTCCACCGTCGAGCTCCGCAACCGCTTCCTCATCGGCGGACTCTTCCAACCGGGCGCCGTCATCGCGCACTACACGGACCTCGACCGCATGATCTGCGGTGCCGCCGTCCCCACGACCGCACCGCTCGCGCTCCCCGCCGACAAAGAACTCGGCAGCGCCTTCTTCCTCGAGCGCCGCGAAATCGGTATCCTTAACGTCGGTACGGCCCCCGGCATCGTCCGCGTCGGCGGCACCGCCCACCCGCTCGCCGCGCTGGACTGTCTTTACATCGGACTCGGCGAACACGACGTCAGCTTCGAACGCGCCGCACCCGACGCCACTAGCTCGCCCCAGTTCTACTTCGTCAGCACGCCCGCCCACGCGAAACACCCCACCACCCTCGCCCGCCGCGCCGACGTCTCCGCCACCCCGATTGGCGACGTCACCAAGGCCAACCGGCGCACAATTCTGAAATACATCCACCTCGACGGCATCCAGAGCTGCCAACTCGTACTCGGCTTCACGGAATTCGAACCCGGCAGCCTTTGGAACACCATGCCCCCGCACACGCACAGTCGTCGTACGGAAATCTATCTCTACTTCGATCTCGGCGA
>CAMCHO010000038.1 GCA_945874455.1 Opitutus sp. GAS368
CGCGACGAGCTTACGACCGCTGCGGGGCGTGAGCGCGCCGATGGCTGCGGCGACGAGCGGCAACGCAGGGATGATCCAAAGGTATTGAGCGGAAAGGCTCATGGCATGAGCATGACCAAAGCCAAATGATCGGTGTCCCCTGACGGAAAATGCGCGCGAGTAGCTGCAGCGCGCGCTCCCCCGACAAGCGCGAGTGGCAACGGTGAGCGGACCCATCTATTTATTTTTTCCATATTCATCTGTGGTCGATCATGCTCAGCCTTTGAGGCGGTTGGCTTCTTGGAGACGGATGTTTTTTTGGTGGCGGTAGACGGCGATGATCAGGGCGAGACCCACGGCGGCTTCCGCGGCAGCGACCGCGATGGAAAACATTACGAACATCACACCGGTGGCAGGGGACGTGGCGGGTCCATAGCGCCAGAAGGCGATGAAGTTAAGGTTGGCGGCGTTGAGCATCAGCTCGATGCCGAGCAGGACGAGTATGGTATTGCTGCGAGCGAGCGCGCCAATGAGGCCGAGGCAGAAGAGCGCGCTGGAAAACAGCAGGCAGAGAGGGAGCGGATCGAGGCTCATGGGGATTCCTGCTTCGACTCGGAGCCATCTTGGGCGGCGAGGACGACGGCACCGAGGAGGGCGACGGTCAGGAGAATGCCGATGATGAGCAGCGCGGCGGCGTGCGTGCTCATGAGCTGTATGCCGATTTCGCGGACGGTGGCGGTGGGCGCAAAAATCACAGGCGAGACACTCGTGCCGCCCGGAAGCGCCGGAACGCCCGCCGGAGAAAGGCGCCCAAGCGACGACTTCAGAATGGCAGCGACGAGCACCCCGAACACGGCCACGCCGGTGATGACGGCAGAAATCGCGCGAGCGACGGAGTCAGGGGCGATCACGGTGTCGGCGCGCGAGCGGCGAGTAAGGAGCACGGCGAAGAGGACGACCATCGAAACGGCGCCGACGTAGACGAGCACCTGGGCGAAGGCCACGAACTCGGCGCCGGCCCAGAGATAAAAGGCCGCGATGCCAAACCAACTGGCGATGAGCAGGAGCGCGCTATGGATGAGATTGCGCAACGAGAGCGCGACGGCCGCGGTCGCGAGCGTGAAGACGGCAATCAGGACGAGTGCGGCGGTCATGGCGTCGAGCGCGGAATCCGCTGGGTGGCGCTCGCGGCTACGGGGCAGGCGATCGGACGTAAATTTCTCATACGGCGTAACGGTAAACGCGCGGGGCGACTCCGGCGCTGAGTTTGCGACCGAGGAGGACGAAGGGTCCGACGACGACGAGGACGCTGATGAGCCAGCGGAGAATTTGGAGCGGGCCGGACCAGTGAAGGGAAAGGGACCAGAAGGCGGCGTTGCCCAGGTTGATCAGGGCGAGCGGGACGAGAAATTTCCAAGCGAAACGCGTGAGTTGATCCATCCGCAGGCGCGGGAACGTGGCGCGAATCCAGATGAAGCCGAGGAGCAGCGCGCTGAGTTTCCCCATAAACCAGACGTAAGACGGAATAAACTCTAAGTAGGGCGACGGGGCGTGCCAGCCACCGAGGAAGAGGGTGATGGCCATGCCGCTAAGGGCGATCATCCCGAAATATTCGGCCATGAAGAAGAGGGCGTATTTGAAACCGCTATACTCGGTGAGATGGCCGGCGATGAGCTCGCTCTCGGCTTCGGGCAAGTCAAACGGCGAGCGGTTCGACTCGGCGAGGGCGGCGATCATAAAAATCGCGAAGCCGGCAGCGCCCCACGGGGTGAACACGTACCAATGAGGGATGACATTGAATTGCCAACCGGATTGAGCGGCGACGATTTCGGTGGTGGAAAGCGTACCAGCGACGAGGACGACGGGCACCCAGGCGAGGAGCAGCGGGAGTTCGTAGCTGATGAGCTGCGCGAGGGCGCGCATGGCCGCGAGGAGGGAGTATTTGTTGCGGCTCGCCCAGCCGGCCATAAAGACCGCGAGTTCGGTGGCGGCACCGGCGGCGAAGAAGTAGAGGACACCGGCGTTGAGTTCGACGGGGACGAGGTGGCGGCCGTAGGGAATGACGGCGAAGGTGAGAATCGAGAACGCGAGCAACACGACCGGCGCGAGGAAGTGCAGCAGGTGATCGGCACCGCGCGGCACGACGTCTTCTTTGGTGAGCGACTTCACACCGTCGGCGAAGGGCTGCGCGAGACCGAAGAAGCGGAGCTTGGTAAACGGGATCGGGGTGCGATTGGGACCGGGGCGATTCTGGATACGGCCAAGAATCTTGCGTTCGGCGAGGGTGACATAGGCGAAGAGCAGGCCGAAGACGGACAAAATGACGGCGATGGAAAGGAGGCTGTTGACGAGCCAGCGCCACGGCTCGGGGAGCCAAGATGTCATCCAGTCGCGGGCCAGGAGCGGGAGGCGTTCCAAGAAGGAGTCGGACCACTCGCTCACGCTCGCGGCTACGGGGATCACGGCGAGGTTCATACGGCGGGTGTCTTCGGGGCGACCGGGGCAGCCAGTTTTGCGGCGGCGGCGGCGGCTTTTGCAGCCGCGGCGGCGACGGCTTTGGCTTCGGCGGCTTTGCGTTCGGCAGCGAGGCGGGCGTCGACCTCGGCGGCTTCCGTCGGGTGAATCTCGTGGTAGTAGGCGTTCGATTTCGCGAGCTGTTCGCGGTTGAGCAGAAGCGCGGAGAAACGGTCGGTGGTCGCGATCTCGTAGACCTGATCCATCTTGATCGCGTCAAACGGGCACACCTCGACGCAGATCTGACAGCTCATACAGACCGAGGTATCGATGGCGAAAATCGCGGGAAAAAGCTGAGGTTTGCCGGTGGCGTCGGGTTTTTTGTCTTTTGATTTCTCGATGTAAATGCACTGCGGCGGGCACTCTTTCTCGCAAATCTGGCAGGCAACGCACCGGAGCGTGCCCATGGGATCGGTGGCATTTTCGGTGACGAGGAACGGGAAGTTGCGGTAGGCCTCGGGGAGTTTCGTTTTGACCTCGGGATACTCGATTGTCGTCAGCCGTGCAGGATCGTGGAAGGAACCCACGAAGTTTTTCGCGGTGACGCCGAGACCTTGGAGTAATCCGGTACCGAGCATGAGGTTTTTTGCTCCGCAATAACCTAGTTCATTTTCCGCCGAGCCGGAAAATGGGAGCGGTGAGATGGGGAGTTCATGGAGTGAGTGGGTTGGATCAAATAAGGTTTTTGCGCGGCGCGAAAATCTAGCGGTCCACTTCGCCGAGGACGATGTCGACGGAGCCGAGGATGATCACGGCGTCGGCGACGGTGTGGCCGAGACACATATCCTCGAGGACGGTGAGGTTAATAAAGGAAGGCGGACGGATACGGTAGCGGTAGGGATTCGGGCTGCCGTCGCTGAGGAGATAGAAACCGATCTCGCCTTTCGGGCCTTCGATGCGGCCGTAGGCTTCGCCGGCTTTCGGGCGGAAACTGCGGAGCTTCGCCTTCGGGTCCATGATCGGTCCAGCGGGCAGACCGGCGAGCGCCTGCTGGAGAATCTTGATCGACTCGCGCATTTCCAGGACGCGGATCATGTAGCGGTCGTAGACATCACCGTGGTCGCCGAGCGGGACGCGGAAATCGAAACGCGGATACACCCCGTAAGCGTCTACTTTGCGGAGGTCGTAGTTGACGCCGGTGGCGCGGAGCATGGGGCCAGTGACGCCGGCGCTGATGGCGAGCTCGGGCGAGAGTTTTCCGACGCCCTGGGTGCGGGCCATGATGATCTCGTTGCCGGTGAGGAGGGTCTCGAATTCGTCGAGGAAGGTGCCGTAGCGGTCGGTGAGTTTTTGGGCGCCCGCGAGCCAGTCAGCAGACGGATCGACGCGACAACCGCCGAAGCGCTGGTAGTTGCACATCATGCGGGAGCCGGAGAGTGATTCGAATAGATCGAGGATGTATTCGCGTTCGCGGAACGCATACATGAGCGGGGTGCCGGAGCAGCCGCAGTCCTGCATGAGGAAACCGGCGAGGCAGGTGTGATTCAGGAGGCGCGTCAGCTCGGCGAGAATGACGCGGACGTATTCGGCGCGCTCGGGGACGGCTTGGCCGGCGAGTTTTTCGACGGCGAGGGCGTAGGCCCAGTTATTCGTCATCGACGAGAGATAGTCGAGGCGGTCGGTGTAAGGCATCGACCCAAGATAGGTGACGGTCTCGCCGAGTTTTTCGTGGTTGCGGTGGAGATAACCGAACACGGGCTTGAGTTTCACGATGGTCTCGCCGTCGAGCGTGACGATCATGCGGAAGACGCCGTGAGTGGACGGATGGTGCGGGCCCATCGACACCTCGAGCAGGTCGCCGTGGAAACTGTCGTGGACCTCGCGCACGCGCGCGCCGGGAGTTGCGCGCTCCGCGTTGAGTCCTGAGAGATCGGAAACACTCATGGGGCGGCTGCTTTCACGGGTGCGACGGAAGCGGGGGCGGGCGGCGTGGGGTAATGGGCTTTAGTTTTTTCGAGGACCGCGCCGTGGGGCGTGGGCTCCCACTCGTAATCGTCGGGCTCGACGTAGTCGCGGCGCATCGGGTGGTCTTTGAACTCGTCCCACATCAAAATACGCCGGAGATCGGGATGGCCGACGAAGGTGACGCCGAAGAGATCGAAGACTTCGCGTTCCTGAAATTCGCAGGAGCGCCAGACGGGCGTGAGCGAGGGGACGGTGGCCTGGTCGGTGCGGTTGCCGGTGCGCAGACGGAAAATCACGGGGCCGTGGCGGTGAGTGATCGAGTAGAGATGATAGACGACCTCAAGAAAGCCGGGCTGGAGGCGCTTGGTCTTTTGTTCGACGGCGGTGGGGGGAGCGGCCGGATTCGCCGGATCGGGTGTGGAGATATTGGTCGTTTCGACGATTTCTTTTTCGGGCCAGTCGATGCCGGTGACGTTGGAGCACTGATCGAGTCTGAGCGTGGGATCGTCGCGGAGAAATTCGGCGATGGCGCGGGCGTGGGCGGCACCGAGGAGCAACGAGTGCTGGGCGGCGAGGCCGGGATTCGTGACGACGGAGATCTCCGCTCCGGGAAACCGGGCGAGGAGGCGGTCGCGAATCTGCTCAGGGGATTCCATGGGGCGGGGGAGCGGCGGAGGGGGGAGAACGAGAACGATTAAGAGAACGAGAACGATTCGGAGGGCGATGGGCTTTAGTCTTTGCGGACGATGGCGGGCGGGGCGGTCCAGACTGCGGGGTTGGCCGGCGGCTCGAGGTCGTGTTCGCCGAATTCGGGCACGGGACAGTTGCACGGCTGATCGTCGCGGAGGTGGCGCGGGGCGTCGGGACCGGTGAGTTTGAAACCCTGAATTTTTTTCTGCAACTGGACGAGGCCGTGGAGGAGCGCCTCGGGGCGCGGTGGGCAGCCGGGGATGTAGATATCGACAGGGATAAAACGATCGATGCCTTTGAGGACGTTGTAGCCCTGCTTAAACGGGCCGCCGGAAATCGCGCAGGCGCCCATGGCGATGCAGTATTTGGGCTCGGGCATCTGGTTCCAAAGCCGGATCACCTGAGGCGCCATTTTTTTCGTCACGGTGCCGGAAACAATGAGGAGGTCGGCTTGGCGCGGGGACGGGCGAAAAACTTCGGAGCCGAAGCGGGCGATGTCGAACTTGGCCATCGACGCGGCGATCATCTCGATCGCGCAACAGGCGAGGCCGAAGTTGAGCGGCCAAACCGAGTGGCTGTTGCCCCAAGTGTAGAGCTCTTGGAGGCTGGTAAGGAGAATACCCTGGCGACGGAGTTCGTCGCGCTCGGTTTCGGTTACGGAGGGTGGTGGCGGGGTGACTTCCTGACTCAAGGGGCAATCCTCCGGATCCCTTTTAAACACCGATTCCAGGGATGCATACGGATGGAAACTTGCGCGAAAGGGGGTTGAGCTGGATTCATCCGGATAATGGGCGGTTAACGTTTTTTCATTTCCATTCCAAGTGCCCGCGGTGCCAAGCCCACACGAGCCCCTCCGCAAGCAGCAAGATGAACACGAGCATGGCCACGAGCGCGCCGACGGGCAGCGTAGTGAAGGCGACGGCGAAGGGCAGGAGGAAGAGCACCTCGACGTCGAAAATCAGAAACAAAATCGCGTAGAGATAGTAGTGGGCCTTGAACTGAATCCACGAATCCCCCGTCGCGGCGATGCCGCATTCGTAAACGGCACCTTTGTCGACGCTGGGTTTGGGCGGTTGGAAGAAGCGGAACCACAGCTGTGCCACCGCCAGCAGCGCGAGCGGAAACGCCACCGCCACCGCAGCGAAGAGGGCAAGAAACGCATAGGGGTGAGCGTCCATGATTGGAAAGATGAAACGCCTATTACGCTGAGGTCAAAGACAGAAACTTCAAACGCCTTCCCTCACTGCATTTTGTCGAACACTGCGCGTGAAGAGCCGAGCGATTCGCGTGAACAGCCGACAAAAAGGAATGGTGAAGGACGCGCGCCGGCGTGCGGGGTCGGGAAACTAGCGGGTATCACCAGCGAAATCACCGCGGGTGGCGCAATTGATCCAAGCCGTCGTGCCGCTCGCATAGTGCTCTTTTTTCCAAATGGGCACGCGGGCCTTGGCCTCGTCGATAATGTAACGGCACGCGTCGAAGGCCGCGCCGCGATGCTCAGCGGTGACGCCGACCCACACGGCGAGTTCGCCGAGTTGGAGAAGGCCGACGCGATGGACGCAGTGCGCGGAGAGGATCGGGAATTTCTCGCGAGACTCGGCGAGAATGCGCGCGCCCTCTTTGTCGGCGAGCAAGGCGTAGGCCTCGTATTCTAGCGAGAGGACGGGCTGGCCTTCGTTGCGATTGCGCACCCAGCCTTCAAACGTGACGCACGCGCCCGCGCGTTCATCGGCGAGGGCGCGTTGGAGCGCAGTGGAGTCGAGGACGGCAGAGGATATACGAAAACTCATAGCGGTGAGGTCCACGGTAAGCGTTTCGCGGGTCATGGCACCTCGTAAACTTCGACGAGGGCGACGCCGGTGGTATTAGCCACGCCGCTGATTTGAGCGGTGTAGCTGCCGGGCGCGAGGTACAGGAGTAGCGCGCAATCCTTGCTGCCGTCGGAAAGCGCAAACGCGCCCACCCGCAAGGCGGCGGCGGCGATGAGGGCGGCATCGGTGCCGGCCGACCAGCTGGTGTTTTCGCGCAGGAGTTGGCTGCCGCGGTAGAGTTGCAGGCGCGGCGCGGCGAGGGCGCCGGTGACGTCGAAGGCCGCGAGGGCCGGGCCGATACCGCGGATGAGCAGTTTTTTCGGAGCCGTACCAGCCACCACGACACCGACGATCAAAATGTCGCCACCGGTGCCGACGTCGGCGCGGGTGGAGACGTTAATGAGTTTCTGCGCTCCGATGCTGCCAAACGAAGCGTCGTAGACTTCGACCAGCGCCACGCCGGCGGCGACGGCTGCGTTGCTGACTTGCGCGGTGTAGCTGCCGGGATCGAGGCGGACCAAGAGCGTGGCGTCGAGGGTCCCGATCCCCAATGGAAATGCACCCACACGCGCGGCGGCGGCGGAGATTTGCGGAACGGATCCGCCAATGCTCCAGTCGTCGTTTTCGAAGAGGGCAGTCGCGTCTTTGAAAATCCGCAGCCGGGGATTAGGAAGAATGCCGGGGACGCCGAAAAGCGTAAGGGCCGGACCGGAGGCGCGCACGAGCACATCCTTCGGGGTGGTGCCGTTAATGGCGAAGCCGGCGATCAGGGTGCGCGCGCCGCTGCCGGCGAGAGCACGCGTAGAGACGTTGGCGAGGCGCTCGACGCCGTCCAGCGCGCCGGGTGCGGCGAGCGAGACGGCGGTCCCACCGGTGGGCTGAAACGTTCCGGTGAGGGCAGCGCCGTTGACCCCGAGATTTCCGGAATAGGTGAACAGGGGCTGGCCGACGGAAAACGCGCCGGTGGCGGTGACTTGACCGCTGGCCGCGCGTGCGCCGGTGGTATCCAGTGCGACGAGCTGCAACGTGCCATCGGCAGCGACGATGACATGCATTTCGCCTAGAGCGGCAGCGATGGTGACGCCCTGATAATAACCGGCGATCGAGCCAGACCCACCCGTAGCCATTTTTTGAGTACCGTAAAACGCGATGTCGCCGGCGACCAGATTGCCCGTGACGGTACCCGCGCCAACGACTCCGGTGACGGTGCCCGTGTAAAGGGAGGCGAGCTGGCGCGTGGTGGTTTCACCGGTCGCCGTGAAGGTACCGTCACTTTGAACGATGAAACCGCGGGCGATCACCGCTTGGTTGGCACCGGCCCGAAAGCCGATCAATGCGCCGACGGCATCGGGTCCGACGGAGAGCGCGAAAGGTTCGCCGCTCGCGAGCGTGCCGAAGTAGACCTCGGCAAACGGTGAGACGCTCACACCGAGGACTATCGGCGCCGAAACCAGCGAGCCCTCGCTGTGCGTAGCGACGAGCGTGTAGGCGCCGGCGTCAGCGGGTTTCGTCGCAGCAAACAAGAGGGTGACCCCCGTGGCGCCGGGCACGTCGACGTCGTTTTTCCGCCATTGATAAATCAGGGGGGAAGGACTCTGCACCGCTACGGTGAGCGTCGCGGGCGAGCCTGCGGCGACGGTCTGGCTCGGTGCGGAAGGACCAAAATCGAGGGATGCACCGAGCCGGACAGAGACTGGCGCGGACGGGGTGGAGCCGTATGAATTGGTGGCGACGACGGTGTAGGTGGCGGCGCTCGTGACGTTGGTGAGGGCGAGCGTCAGAGCGGTTTCACCGGCGAGAGACTGGCCGTTGCGGAACCATTGGTAAGTCGCCGCGGGATTGGCGGCCACGCCCGCCGTGAGCGTCAGGCTGCCGGTAGGAATCACGGTGGCACCGACCGGTTGAGCGGTGATGAGTGGCAAGCCGGCGGGGGGGGAGGTGATCGTCAAAAGCGCGGCAGAGCTGGAGGCGACGCCCTCCATCGTGGTGGCGAGGACCGTGTAGGTGCCGGCCGCAGTGGCCGGTGCGTACGGCAGAACGAGCGCAGCGGCCGTTGCTCCGGGCAAATCGACACCGTCCTTGCGCCATTGGTAGCGGACCAAGCTCGAACCGGTCGCGGTTGCAGCGAAGGTCACGATCGTCCCGAGCAGTACCGACTGGCTCGACGGCTGGGACGTGAACATGGGGGCCGCCGGGAAATCAACGACCGCGACAGACACTTCGTTACTCGAAATCGAGCCGGCCGCGTTGGCTATCGTGACATCATAGCGACCGGCGGTAGCAGGATCGGGCGACAGGCGATAAGTAAACGACGTGGCGTTCGGAATGACCGCGCCATCCTTCCGCCACTGGTAAGTCACGCCGACGGTGGATTCCAATCCAACAGAAAGGGAGTCTCCGGCCGTGTTTCTAAACAGCACGAGCGAGGCGGGATGCATGTTGATGATGGGGAGCGCGGGGGCGGGCGCACTGAGCATTGTAAGCGCCACGCTGTCGCTCTGAGCGGAGCCGTGGCGGTTAGTGACGATGACCGCGTAGCTGCCGGCGCTGGCGGCGACGGGCGAAATAATCGCGAAGGCCGCAGCCGTCGCACCAAGAATGGCGACACCATCCTTGCTCCACTGATACGTGAAGGGGCGTTCGCCTTCGGCAGTCACAACGAAATTTGCGCGGGTGCCGGGCGCGCGGGTTTGGGAACCCGGGTGGCGCAAAATCCGCGGGGCAACGCCAAGATCCAAGATCTCCACCGGGATCGGGCGGCTCGTAACTGGAGGGCTACCGGCCGCCGTCACGGTGGCGACGTAGGCTCCGGCGCTGGCAGCAGAAACACTTGGAACCACCCATGAACTGCCGGTGGCACCGGGAATCAGGACTCCGTCTTTGCGCCATTGGACCGTGGCGGTCTCGACGTTCAACAAGAGATCTAGGCGCAGGTAATCGCCGATGGAAACCACCTCTCCGCCGGAAGAATAGGTGATGAGTGGCGGCGTGGCCTCGACGGTGACGACCCCGGGGTGGCTGGTCACGGAGCCGATGGCATTGGTGACCACGACCGTGTAGGCACCGGGGCTGGCCGGTTGGGGGCTCGCGAGTGAAAACGTGCGGCTATTATTCGCACCGCTGATCGGCACGCCGTCTTTGCGCCATTGGTAGGTGACGCCGAGACTCGAGCGCACGTTGACCGAAAGATAGGGCACGAAATCGCTCGGCGGCAGGCTTGAGCTCGCCGGATGAGTGGTGATCACTGGGACAAGCGCAGGCAAAACCGTGACGCGTGCGGGTGCGCTGGTGTCGGCGCCGGCACCCGTCCTCACCACGACCGTGTAAGTGCCGGCATCGGTCGTATTGGCGTTGGGCTTGGAGTAAGTGCTGGCGACGGCACCTGGAATCACCACGCCATCCTTTCGCCACTGGTAGGTGGGTGCGATGGTGCCCGTGGCATCGACCGTCAGTAAAATTTCCTCGCCCTGCCGGAGGACTTGGCTCGCGGGATCACCCACGACGACTGGGCCGACCGGGCCGAGCACGGTGATGACGGCAGGTTCGGAGAGCACCGCGCCCTGACGGTTGGTGACGAGTACGGTGTAAGCGTCCCTCGCACCGCTGCCAGCGGTGACGGTGAAACGATAATTACGGGTGATCGCATCCACGAGGGGGGTGCCATTCCGCCGCCACTGATAGGTCAGATCGCCCGCTGGCTCGCCATCCGACGGACGAGCACCAGACCCCACCGCCAGCACCGAGAGCGACACGGTATCGCCGTTGGTCGCGGTCTGCGACTTGGGCGACTCGTAAATGATCGGTCGAAGCGGAAAACTGATCGAAATATATCCGCTTGGGCTGGTCGCTGAACCCGAGGGATTGGTCACCGTGACGCTATAGGTGCCGACATCGGCGACCGTGGCTGAAGTGCGGGAAAAAGTCTCTTTGGTCTCGCCGGCGATCGGCACGCCATCCTTGCGCCACTGGTAGGTGAAGGGCGCGGTGCCTCTGACCAAGAGAGGCAGACTAAACGAGTCTCCCTGCACCACCACGGCTGGAAACGAAATAGCTTCGACCACCGGGGCAGCGTCCGCAGTGACGGTGAGCACGTAGGGACCGCCGGTGGCGATCCCGGATGAATTTGCCGCGACCACCGTAAAGCTGCCGGCATCGGCCAAACGCACCGCACCCAACGACAACGTGGCACTGGTCGCCCCCGCGACGTCAGCGCCTCCTTTCTTCCATTGATACGTGAAAGGCGCGGTGCCCGTAACCGTAACGGCGAACGAAACCGTCTGGCCCTCAGCCACCAATGGACTGGTCGCGACGCTGGAAATCCGCGGTAGCGTTCCGCCTTGGGCGAAGACGACGGGCGTGCACGCGGCGAACAGCACAAACAACAAAACACTTTTACGGCTCACGGATTGAAAAAGGACAGGACAAACACAAAGCGGACAGGCGAAAACCGAAAACGGGAGCCTTTTCGTAGTCAACCACCGGCCACTGGAGGGATAAAGACGATCCGGTCACCGTCGCGAAGGAGGACGGTGGCGGCAACAAACTCATCATTGACGGCGGCGCGGACGCGGTCCGCGGGCAGCGTGAACGCGTGGCGGGCGCGGAGTTCGGCGTAAAGGGCGGTGGGCGTGGCGGCAGTGGTGGTGAGTGTTTCCTGGGTGAGCCCGCGCTGCTCACGGAGGATCGCGAAATATTGGACGTGGAGGGTGAACATAGGTGTGGACCTGATACGGAAAGATGGCGAGCGGCACGGCGACGACGCTACTGGGCGTGGTAATCGGATTTTCCGCCGGTTTTTTCGAGCAGGCGGATCTCGCGGATCACGATGCCATGAGTCACGGCTTTCGCCATGTCGTAGAGCGTGAGCGCGGCGATCGTCGCGCCGGTGAGGGCTTCCATTTCCACGCCCGTTTTGGCGTGGGTCTGGGCGTGGCAATGGATCGTGATCTCGCCTGTGTCGTCGGCGAGGAGGCGCGATTCGATGATGATCTGGCAATCGTCGAGAGGGAGCGGATGGCAGAGCGGGATGAGTTCGCTGGTTTTTTTTGCGCCCATCACGCCGGCGAGGATGGCCGTTTGAAAAATCGGGCCTTTCTTCGTGGCGATCTCACCGGCGCGGAGGAGTGCGGCGAGTTCGCGCGGAAGGGAAACGATGGCGACGGCGTGGGCGGTGCGGCGCGTGATGGCTTTATCGCCGACGTTGACCATCGCGGGGCGGTTTTGCGCGTCGAGGTGGGAGAACATGGAGGAGAATGACTGAAGGACTCATGACTAATGTCCAATGCTTGATCGCCCTCGGCGGTGGGAAACCGCTGCTCCCTCATACCTCATACCCACGGGTGAAACGGCGCGAGCGTGCCGGCGGGGAAATCGGCGGGGCCGGGGGGAAGTTCGACGAAACCGTCGGTGCCCACGAGACCGGCGAAATCACCGGAAGTGTTGCTGGGGTCGGGGGTGGCGAAAAGTTCCGCCCGTGGGCCGCTCGCAAGTTTCACGGGTAGGAGACAAGCGAGTTTAGGTTTCCACGACACGGGCGCGGCGAGGACGACGGTGCGTGGCACGACGGGGGCGGCACCGCTGGCGTGCGCGAGGCCGGGCAGCACGTAACGGTGAAGGCAAGTGTAGGCAGAGACGGGATTGCCGGGCAGCGCGAAGATGGGCGTGTCCCGCGTACTTTTTCCAAACCAAAAGGGTTTGCCGGGGCGCTGCGCGACGCCTTGGAAAATTTTCTTCACGCCTTGGCGGTCGAGCTCCGCGGGCAGGTAGTCGAATTTACCTTTGGAAACTCCGCCCGCAATGAGCACGACATCGAACTCGGCGATGATGTGCCAGAGTAGATGCTCGATTTCATGGCGCACATCCCGCAGGTGAAAACGCGACACGTGGGAATAGCCGGCGGCGGCGAGCGCGGCGCTGAGTGCGTGATCGTTGCTGCGACGGATTTGGTGCGGCGCAACCGGTGCGTCAACTTCGACCAGTTCATCGCCCGTCGCGACGACGGCGATTTTTGGCGACTGACTGACGGCGATTGTGGCGTACCCACACGAGGCAGCTACGGCGATTTCACGGCCCGTGAGACGAGTGCCTGCGCGCACGATAACATCCCTCGCGCGGTGGTCGCTGCCGCGGCGGTGGATGGCGTGGCCGGCCAGGAATTGCGCGGCGGCAGCTGAAACCGAGACAGTCGGCGCGGAGGTAGATCCGGCAAAGGTGGCCGGATCACGGGCAGTTTCCTCGTAGGGCACGACGCAATCTGCACCGACGGAAAGCACGGCGCCGGTCATGATTTCGATGCACGCATCGGCGGCAGCACCCAATTTGAAGGGCCGCATGCCGGCGGCTTGTACGCCTTCAACGCGGAAGTGGGTCACGCCGGCGGCGAGCGCCGCGGCGCGCAATGTGTAGCCGTCCATGGTCACCCGGTCGAAGGGCGGGAGATCGCGGTCGGCGCAAACATCGCCGCGCAGCACGCGCCCGTGCGCCTGCGCGAGCGGACAGTCTTCGCGGTGAAACGGAGCGAGGTGGGTGAAGATGAGTTTTTCCGCTGCGGCTGGCGTAATCATTTTTTGAAGGAGGCTGCTTGCAGGCGCTGAACGCACTGACACGGTTCATCGCCTGCATCCGTCGTCGCCAAGCTAGGGCGCGACTCGCGCAGGCTGCAATCTCCATGGGCCCCCCCACCGACCAATTCAACCGCCCGTTGCGCGACTTGCGCATTTCGGTAACGGATCGCTGCAACTTTCGCTGCCCTTACTGCATGCCGAAGGAAGTGTTCGGAGCTGGTTACCCGTTTCTCCGCGACCCACAGCTCATGACCCTCCATGAGCTCACGCGGATTGTGCGGGCGTTTCAGGCGCTGGGGGTGGACAAAGTGCGACTGACCGGCGGCGAGCCCTTGCTCCGCGCCGATGTGCCGGAGCTCGTGCGAATCTTGAAGCAGGAGCTCGGCGTGAAGGATGTCGCGCTCACGACGAACGGTTGGTTGCTGGAAAAACTCGCCCCGGCCTTGCGCGCGGCGGGGCTCGACCGGCTCAACGTATCGGTGGATGCCCTCGACGATACGACGGCGGGAAAACTGAATGGTCTCGGCTTCAGCGTGGAGCGGGTGTTGCGCGGCATCGACGCGGCGGCGGCGCTGGGATTTCCGATCAAGATCAATACCGTGGTGCAACGCGGCGTGAACGACGGCGAGCTGTTGACGTTGTGCGAGTATTTTCGGGCGCGAGGACACGCTGTGCGGTTCATCGAATTTATGGACGTGGGGAATACCAACCACTGGTCGGTCGAGCGCGTGGTGCCAGCGAAAGAAATCGTCGAACGCATCGGCGCAAAATGGCCACTCGCAGCGGTCGGCCCGGCCTATCGCGGCGAAGTCGCTGCGCGTTACCGCTACCTCGATGGGCGCGGCGAGATCGGTATCATCAGTTCGGTGACAGAGCCATTTTGCCGGGATTGTCACCGCGCGCGGCTCTCGGCCGACGGAAAATTGTTCACGTGTTTATTCGCTTCACTCGGGTGGGATGTGCTCGGCGCACTGCGGGCGGGCGCGGATGCGGCAGGTTTGGAAACCTATCTTTCGCGAGTCTGGGGCGGGCGGCTCGATCGCTACAGCGACGAGCGGGCAGAATTGATCGCAACGGGTGAGGCGCGGGCTAAAATTGAGATGAGTTACATCGGGGGGTGAGCGGAAATCTCGTCCGGCTGACGGAGCGATGATCGGAATTCGCTCACTCCGGTTACGTTGATAACTGCGAAAGTCGGCTTTGTCGCTGGTGAGCACCTGCGATATAGCACCTGCGCACGAGGATGCAGTTTAATCTGTAGTTCACTCAACCGCACGACACACGCGTCGGCCCGTTGGGCGCAACTGGCGTCGCGCGCCATCAAGACGCGAATCTTCGGTGATTCCTGAGAGAAAAGTGGAACGACCTCGAGGGCACCGAGTAGCATGACCTCGACAAATCCGACGAACGGGCGAGTATCCAAGATAATACTACGCGCGGCCAAAAAGTGCGGTTTCGGTCGCGCTGAGCGCAACTCACACAAGAGGCCGGCTGAAAGCGCGCCCTACTGCTCACTCATATCGCGCTGCGCTGCCGAAATAGTTGAGCATCCAAATTTCCTTCCAGACCCGATAGCGGCCCTCGTGGGTGATCTTGCCGAGGTCTTCACGATCGTGATGAGGGTGGAGGAAACCCAATTCTGTGTTCACCTGATCCAGCTCCTGCTGAACGGTGTTGAGGTCAGAGAGTGGCTCGGCAGAAAACGGCACAGGGGTAGCCTTGTCTGCGAGGAGCCGGTCTCGGTGACGGGAAAGCAAGCGCGGGAGCGAACGATGCCACGGAACCCGCTCAACAAACCAGTTTTCCGGATAAAAACCGGCAAAAGGAATGTAGAGGTTGTCGGTGAGGTAGCGGCGCCCGTCGGCGGTGACCGAAGTGACTGCAAAACAAACCGAGATCGCGCCGTTCGTCTGCGGAATGAAGGTCACTTGCACGCGCACGGTGGCGTGGTCGTCTTGGTAAACCGAAATACGCAGGTAAATGCCGCCACCAACTTCAGCTTTGAGCGCTTGCGTCTGGCGAAAGCCCTGCGTGCGTAGCCACTCGCGAATTTTCAGGAGGCGCGGCTGCGCGGGCCATTCTTCGCCACTGGTGTTGACGGCATAGCGAGGGAAGAGCGGAATTGGGCTGATGCTCAGTGCGGAAATAGCGAGCCAGTTGTAGAGCGTCTCGCCAACGAACCAGACGATAAAAAAGACTACCGTGAGCACCCAATACGGCCGATCAACGAGCTCGAAATCGCGGCACATCTGCGCTGCCCCAAACGCGAAAACGAACCACCGCAACCAACGATCGGCGATGGCCAAGAGTGGTGAAGCCACGCGCTGGTTGATTTGCATCAATACCAGAGAAATGAAAATCGCAGCGAGAATCAGATAAGTCGGCTCCACGGGAAACGAAGGCGTAACGGGCACCACTGGACGAAGCTAAAAATCGCCTGTCGAAGCGTGCAGTTGACTGAGAATTTAGGCCTGAAAATCAGCTGAGTCGCACGGGCATAATGACACAGACAAAGTTTTCGAGAGTCTTAAAGACGCCGGGGCTCACCTCATCTTTTACCTCGAAAAAGACTTCGTCCTTAGTCAGCGCTCGGAGCGGATCCATCACAAAGGCGGGGTTAAAGGCGACCTGAAGATCCGGACCGCTGTAGCCGATGGCCATGGACTCGTGAGCTTCGCCGAAATCCGGACTTTGCGCTGTAATCTCCAACAGGTTGGTGGAGAGCTTCACTTTGACAGAATTGGCTTTCTCGGAGCATACGAGAGCTGCGCGGTGCACACATTGGAGAAACAATTCGCGCTCAAGCTTGATGCGTTGGTGCGTCTCCTTGGGAATGACTTGATGATAATTCGGATAGTTGCCCTCAACGACTTTCGAATAAAGGTACACGTGATCGATGAGCCCGCTGGTTTCCTTGTCTGTCGCGATCTGGAATGCCGCCCGGCGCTCGTTGAAGTTGATCTTCACCTTTTCGCCTTTGTCGAGGAGGCGAGTGAGTTCGCTGACTGTCTTGGCAGGAAGAATAATCGCTCCGGCGCTGGCCGCAGGGACATCCATTTCTTTGGCGATCAAGGCGAGACGGCGACCGTCGGTGGCGACAAGGGAAAGTTTACCATCCTTAAAGTTGAAATAAACGCCGTTGAGGATGTAACGCGTCTCATCGGTGGACTGCGCGTAGGCGACACTCTTGAGCATGGAGACAAGCTCCGCCTGATCGAGGGCGTAGGCCTTTTCGTCGCCAAACTCGGGAAGCGGGGGAAATTCTTCCTTGCCGATGCCCATAATGCGAAATGTCGACCCGCCGGACGTGAGTTTGACCTGGTGGTTGGGCGAACCATCAAATGAGACGTCCACGTTGGGCAATTCCCGCACGATACCGGCCAAACGTTTGACGGGGAGGGTCACGGAGCCCGTTTCCTTTACCTCGGCCTTAATTTTGCAGCGAATGCCCAGATCGAGGTTAGTGGTGGTGAGCGAAATCTGATCCTTTTCCGCCTCGATGAGGACATTGCTTAAAATGGGCATGGTGGCTTTGGCGCCGACCACGTTGAGCACCTGAGCAAGGCCGTTGGCGAAGTGATCGCGATTGATTTTGAATTTCATGAAGGGGGGCGGAAGGACGCGCTTTTGAGAAGCTAACAAAAGCTAAAAGGATAGGAGTTCAATTAGGAATTATATCCGTATTATTATAGGCTGCGAATAAGACCAGTAACATGAGGATTCTCCTCTGAGAAAAGGCGGTTTTAACTGGTGAGAAACGTCGCATGGTTTGCGTGTAAGTGACTGGTTATCCACAACTCGAAACTTGTTGGGCCACAGCACGCAGGTTGCTCACAGGTTGTCCGAAGGCTGCTGGGCTGGTGGAGGAGCGAGACTGCGCGAGGCTCGGCGCCAGTGGCGGATCAGGCCGAAAAAAATGTAACCCAAGCAGACGGCAAGCAGCGCGTATTCTTTGAAGAAAAGGATGAGAACCACCAAGATCAAGGCCCCGGCGAACGAGCGAAATTTCATTCTAGTCTGCAGGTCGATCCCCTTGCCACTCGGATAGCGCACGGTGCTCATCATCAGAAAACCGATTAAGAGCATGAGAAACGGCAACGCGAGCGCCCACGCTTTCAAGGATTTGTCGGAATCGGCAAGTTTGAGCAAAAACAACACAAGTGCTGCGACCGTGCCGGCGGCAGCGGGCACCGGGAGACCCACAAAGTCTTTGTTAGCCTCCCTCTTCCCGGGTCGGAGCAAAGGGTTCGTGATGACATTGAACCGCGCCAGCCGCATCGCCCCACAGAGGAGGTAGACGAAGCCGATTGCCCAGCCGATATTACGAAATATCTCATAGCCCTGCGTAGGGGCGATAATGAGATACATCACCATGAGCGTGGGCGCGACGCCGAAGGAGACGACATCAGCAATGGAGTCGAACTCGGCCCCAAATAACGATTCCCTTCCGCCCACGCGCGCCAGACGTCCATCGAGAGCGTCGAAGGCCGCAGCTCCAAAAATACACCAGACGGCGTGGCGATAGTATTCGGCCGGAGTGTGACCCAAATATTCACCGGTGAGGGCCGTCTCGGCCAAGCGCGCTTGCATGCACTGCACAATGGCCATGAAACCGCAGAAGAGGTTTCCTGCCGTCATGAGATTAGGCAAAAAATAAATCCGGCTTGCTTGCGTGACGTTGTAGGGGTCCTCGCGGCGAGCCAGTTCGGCGGCGGCTCGCTCGGCGAGTTCGGTGGGGGAACGACGACGGAAGTTCATTATTTCGTCAGGCTCTCCAAGTATTTCCAGAACTTTGAATGCTGCTCCACGAGCTGTTGTTCCGACACGGGGAGCTTGTTACGCAAGAGGAAATCCTCGAGCGAGTTTTTATGCAAAATATAGTGCACGTGCAGCGCTTCGCCTTGGCACACGAAATAGAATCTGAAATCACCAGCGCGCAGCCGGTAAAACTCTTTTTCCCCCCGGTGAAACCGTCCGAGCGGCTCTCTCGGATGGGCGAGATCTTCCGGGCTGATGCTCGTCACCGGTTCGAGGACGTCGAGTTGGGCCAGTTGATCGAGCTGGTTGAGCTCACGCATCGCCTGAGCAGAGAAGGTGACTTGATACATGGGCGTGTTCCTTAAGTGTGCCCCGAACGAAGATCGGCCCCGCGCTGCGTGTGCACAGGCGGAAGGGCGCGCGGAAAATACGTCACATTACCCATGAAGCGTCCAGTCTCTACGCCGCGCTCATCGCGGCAACGCTTTTTCTCAACGCGAGGCAGAGCGTCGCTCTAACCAGAGGTGCGCCTGCTGCGCCGCAAACATCCCCTTCGGATCGCAGTACAGATCGATCGTGCCAGCTCGGAAGAAGATGGACTGTGGCGCAAAGAGTTTATACGAATCTAATATAATATTAAGTTATTATAGATGAATAATTTATGGAAATTTTAGGCCATAAAAAATGGAAAATTCTGCGCGACCATCACCACGGTTTTGCCAAAGTTACGCCGGTTTATTTTGGAGCCGCTTTGTCCGGAGTTGCGGGAACAGTGGTGCCGGTCGGCGCGTTCAGTGCTGCTGCGGCGGTAAATGCGGTGGGCGATGCGGCTGCGGCGGTGTTCGCGGCCGGGCGGGCCTGCGGTCTGCCGCGACGACCGCTACCGAAACGGCCGTCGCGCCATAGACGATTACCGGTGACGCCCCGACCGCCTTCGACCGCGTCTTCACCGTCATTTGGATATACTGGGATAATCCGAGGTCGGCGTTTTTTTGGTTTTTCGACAACCGACTTGGTTTTTCACCGCGCCGGCACCCTCCGTTTTTTTGACTTCCCAAGTGATTTTTGGAGTGTTGGCCGGAATATCGAGTTAACGTACGTGCTGAGTGACCTTTTTTAATTGGTGTGACACATGTATTATATCGCGGTTCATTTCATGGTTTATTTCGCAAAACGAATATCTTATATTATTGTTAAATAACGATTTATGAAAAGCAATAAAAATCTAAATTCCTTTTTAATTTGCGATTATCAAGCAATTATCACAGCGTATCGTTTCTTGAATCGTTTCGTGGTGCAAACCGGGTTAAAACTGCGGTCATAGAACGTCCTCAAGTCCGAGTAGGTAGGATTTATTAGCGACCTGATGCAGTGTTCCATAACGCGTAATATTTCGTGAATCGTTTCATGTAATCGATCGCAGGAAATAGCGGGGTTAGAAGAGGCGAACAGTCTCATGTTGGAATGGAGTGTGGCGATTCATGTCGGTAGGGATCATGTCTCATATCATGTAGCGCGCGGTGGAATGGATTAATGGTTTGTCTCCGTGTCGCTCTTTCAGGATGGACACGCAAATTCCAAAGTCCTCATATTAACAGGAGTTTCCACCAGCTCACATTCACATCTTGAACCTCTCATCGGATCTGTAACCTTTAATTGGAATGAACAACGGTTCAGATCGTGTCCTATTTCGACTAATTCCCTCAATGACAATTCCAACATCACGATTACACCGCAAGGGCTCAAATGCTCCGGCGAAAATGTTCATTGCGATTAAGACTCATGGTCCGGAGATTTTGACCGCGCTCGGCACGGAAAACGATTCGCTGCGGTCCATTGCCAGGCAGTTTGGCATGACGCATACGCTGCTTGCGAGGGCGCTTCCCGTGATCGCCAAATTCGAAGTCGACATCGCCCAAGGGCACTTCGACGCCGTCGAGCGGCATCTATTTGAACCCGTCGGCCGGGACTACAAATTGATGCCTTTTTACAAAAAGCTCATGGGTCATGCCAATGATCCTAAACCTAGAAAGCGTAGGGTTGCCCAAGGAAGCGGGGTGCCTTCGGCCGGTCCTAACGCATCTGCGCTCACAACACCGCAGCCTACTTCCGAGACATCTGCTTCTGCCCCGACTGCAAAGCTCGCGCACACCGTTGAGCCCGACGAGTTCTTCGACTCGGCGTCGGCAAGTAGCGCCCTGCTCTCTAAAGTGAACCTCGCGGCTGCGCCGAGCGCTCCTTCGAAATCCGAGCCCAATCTGAGGACCGGGGGCCCGATTAGCTGAGCTTTGAAGCCCTCGTGGCAATAGTTCCAATATAATGAATCACCCCAAACTCCTGTTTGTCCTAGTCTGCAATGATAAGGGAGGCGTTGGAAAATCTCTCTTCTCCGCCATGCTCGCGGAGGAATTCGGCAAGACCGAAAGGACGATCAATCTCGTTGAAATCGAGCAGCACGTTGAATTCACCCAAAACGGCTACTCCTACGCTCCAGGGGTAAAGCTCACCACGATTCCGCTCATCGCTAAAAACGAGATTAGTGGACGGGTTGAGCCATCGTTGGTCAGACTCGACGACCTATGGAATCTGTTGCCATCTGATCAGAGCGACGGAACCGGGAGCATTGTTATCGTCGATTGCGGCGCCTCCGCTTTCCAGTCCCTCATGCTTTGGGGGCTCGATCAGCGCGGACTAAAGCCGTTTCGTGACGCCCAGTATCGTTTCGTTTCCTTTGTTCCGGTTCAAGCCGGCGACTCAGGGGCCGCAAAATTCGTGAACACGAATACGGCTCTTCTCAAAAAATTCGGCGACGTGGTACTCGTAAAAAACCTGCGGGCGGGTTCGGACTACTCATCCATCGAAACGACTTTGGTCGAGTCTCTGCCCAGCATGACGCTGATTTACCGCGGGCTCCCGCTTTCCGATTTTATGCAACAGGGAGAGACGAATTTCACCTTTCGCCAAGTGGCCGCAAGGGCTGACGTCCCTCGCCGCCCCCGGATGGAGGCCGAGGATTGCGCGATTCACTTTTCGGACCAACTCAGCGTGCTGCTCAAAAAAATTGGAGTTTCATCATGAAGACCGTTGATCAAATCCTGACCGCTAACCACATCGAGCACGAGTCCGATAAATGTCTGGTCCGCGTGATTGGCCAGGCCCTTGCCAACCCGCAGGCGGCGAAATCAGTCTTGTTGGAAGACTCGGGACTGAGCCTGAAGGCCGACTTGCAGTTGGCGTCGGCCATGATCGAGACGGTAAAAAGCAGGCCGGACCCCGCGGCCACGGCAGCCACGCCGTCGGCCAGTGATGCTGCGGCTATCCAGCGGGCTCCGAGAAATCGAGCCCTCGCCATCTCTCTAGTCGTTTCGCTGTTGGCGCTCAGCGGTACTGTCGTCGCTTACCTCAACGTCGCCAAGGAATCCAAGGCTCGGGGGTCTAAGATCGTCGAACTTGAGCAATCCAGCCAGACTCAGCAGGAAATCAGCAGGAAGGAGTATGTGGCGCTTTCGGAAAAAACCACCGCCGCGCTCTCCGCTGCCGGGGTATCGGTTTCCGAGTTCAAAATCGTCACCGGCGATTTCATCACCAAGTCCGAGGTCATGACCAAGCAGATCGCCGAATTGCGGGCGGAGAATACGCTGCTCATCACCAAGTCCGAGGTCATGACCAAACAGATCGCCGAATTGCGGGCGGAGAATTCGCTGCTCATCACCAAGTCTGACGTCATGACCAAGCAGATCGCCGAATTGCGGGCGGAGAATACACTGCTCATCACCAAGTCCGAGGTCATGACCAAGCAGATCGCTGAATTTCAGGCGGAGAATACGCTGTCCATCACCCAGTCTGAGGTCATGACCAAGCAGATCGCTGAATTGCGGGCGGAGAATACGCTGCTCAAATCGGTCGCCACTCCCCCAAAATAAAAGGACGAATCACTTCCTTTTGTCTGGCGAACACGCGTAGTGTAATCGTGGATATGCTCACCTCCGCCCATGAATCTGGGCGGGCTTGCTTCCAGATACAACGCCGGTGCCTCCTTCCTCCCTGGGGGGCGTCTGATGAGGGCTGCGACTACGGCGCCTTCCCGTTGAACTTCACCTTCTCCTCGTCGCGCTCGATGTACGGAATACCTTTTTCCATCCATTCGGGGGCAGGGGTACCTTTGAGGAAGTGGTCGAAAAACTGGTGCATGCGTTTCGCCCAGTCTTTTTGGTCGGCGCGCCGGCGCAGGCCGTGGGCCTGACCGTTGTAGTTGAAGAGCCACGCGGCTTTTTCGTGGCGGCGCAGTGCGAGAAATAGCTCGATGCCCTGATACCAAGGCACGGCGTCGTCGGCGTCGTTGTGCAAAATGAGGAGCGGCGTCTGCACCTTCGCGATCTGGAAAACGGGTGAGTTGTCGAAGTAGGTCTGCGGCGCGTCCGTGAGTTTTTTTCCGATACGGCTCTGCGTCTGCTCGTATTGGAACTGCCGCGGCAGCCCGGTGCCCCAGCGGATGCCGGAGTAGGCGCTCGTCATGTTACCGACGGGCGCTCCTGCTTCCGCACAGCGAAACCGATCCGTTTGCGTGACCATATAGGCGATTTGGTAGCCGCCCCACGAGTGGCCCTGAATGCCGATGGCTTGCTCGTCGACGAAGCCCAGCTTCACGACGGCAGCGATCGCGGGCAACACGCAGCGCAGCGCACTTTGGCCAGGCTCGCCGGTTCGGTAGACGATGTCAGGCGTGAGGACGACGTAGCCGTTACTCGTGTAAAAAGAAACGTTGATGCTCGTGCCCGGCGTGGGGTTGACGAAACCGTGCACGCCCTGCGAGAGCCGTTCGTAGATGTAGACGATCATCGGGTATTTTTTCTTCGGATCGAAATTCGCCGGCTTGTAGAGCGCGGCCTGGAGGGGCACGCGGTCGGTGCTGCGGAACGAAAGCAATTCGCTGCGGCCCCACGAAAACTTCGCGAGTTGGGCGCCGCCGTCCGTCACCTTGGTGAGCGTGGCGAACGACGAGTCGGTCACCTGCACATCGGGAAATTCGTCGAAGCGTGAAGCGCTCACGAGCAGCACGTCGGCATCCTGGGCGCGGCCCAGATAACGGTAGCTCTTGTTACCCCACACCAGCCGCTCGGGTGCAGACGTCGCGGTGAAGGTTGTGCGGAAGAAACCGCTCGCTCGAGTCTCCTCGCTTTCGCCGCGCAGGTAGAGCGGCTTGGCGGGATCAATGCCGCGCGTGTCGTCATCTTCCTCGACCGGCTCAATACGCTGGACCCGCAGGGTGGTTTGAGTGGCGCGTCCGTGACCGACGGTGAGATTCTTCGGGGTACGACCGTCAGCGAAGAGTAGCCAAGTATCGAAGCGGTCGTAGGCCACGAAGGCGGCGCTGTCCTTCGTCCAGCCGGCGGTGCCGTAGGCGGATGGGGGTTCGGGCCGGTCGTCGTGCTCGTTCCAAAACGCGGGTTTCAGTTTCGCAGTGAGGTTGCGCGTCGCGCCGGTCGCGGTGTCGACGACGTGCCAGTGCTTGTCCGTGTAGTAGGTGGCCCACTTGCCGTCGGGCGACCATTGCGGCGGCAGGCCGCGGAATTGTTTCAACACTTCGCGGCGTGCGCCGGTCGTGGTGTCGACCAGATAGGCGTCGGAATAGCGACCGTCATAATCACCCATGCGGCGGTAGGCACGGTCGTCTTGGCCTAGGGCGCGAGTACCGTCGTCGCTGAGGGAGACCTGCGCGAGGGTGGGGTCGGCGAGCTGGGTGTAACGGTTGCTCACGAGGTCGAGGACGCCGCGATAGCTGCGGTTGCGGTCCTGCGTGGCGCGGACTTTTTGGATCGGCTGCACGTGGTCGTCGTTCCAACGCCAGAGGTCGGCGGTCACTTTTTCATCATCGGCCAGGGCGTCTGCCGGAGGGCCGGGAGGCTTGGGTGGAGTGCCGGCCCCGACGTAGAGTTTCTTCCCGTCGCGTGAAAACGCCGGCGCGGCTTTGTCGCTCACGGCGCGATCGGCGGGGAAGCCGGGCGTTTCGGCCGTGACCGTTTCGACGGCCGCATTGGCGCCGCGCGGCCACAGGTAGAGTTTGGAGCGGGGCATTTTCGCGGCTGCGTCGTCACGATTGCTGAGAAACGCGACCTGAGTCTGCTCACGATCCCACGTGAGCAGGGTGTATTTGCCCTTGCCCGCGAGCAATGCGACGGGCGTCGCCGGGTTGCCCGGCACGATGGCGTAGGCGCCGTTTTCCGTCTCGGTTTTCGACGCGATGGTGTAGAGGAGGTTCTTGCCGTCGCGGGCGAATGAATACGCGAGGACGTTAGCCAATGACCGTTCGGTGCCGGCGGTGAGTTCGCGCAAAATCAGCTCGGTGCCATAAACTTTGGCGTCCCCTGCTGCAGGGGTCGTGGCGCGTCCGGCCCCGCCACGTGCGGAGCCGCCGCGCTGCTGGTCCGCAGCGTCATCATCGTCGGGCACGGTGGCCCCGGCCGGTTTCTCGGTGGGCGTGGTATCGGCGGGTTTTTTCTCTTCGGGTTTTGCGCCCTTCAGATAGGCGAGCCAGGCGCCGCCTTTGGTCGGAGTGGAGAAACTCTTTACGTCGTCGATCCGCGTGACCGCGCCGGTGGCGAGTTGGATGATGGCGAGACCGTCCTTCGGCATGTCCTCGGGTTTTTTTTTCGCCTTGCGGGCGGCGAGCACGTCGGCCTTTGGCGGGTGGGTGTTGGTGATGAGGAAGCGGCTGTCGCTCGTCAGGACGAGGCGGATGGTGCGCGCGGCTAAGGGAGCCTCGGGGTTGGGATTTTCCTCACCGGGAGTGGCCGTGGGTGGAGGGAGCGAGCCTACTGGCACGCGCAGCTCGCGGCCGGTGGCAAGCTCCTTGGCGATGATCTCGCCGTCGCCGTCCGGGGGCATGAACGCATACGCGAGCCATTGGCCGTCGCGTGAAAGGAGCGGCGTGCTGATGCTGCGCCACGTGTCGAAATCTTCGTGAGTGAGTGGGCGGGGCGCGGTGGGTTGGGCGGCGAGCGAAGCAGTGAGGATAACACCGACCGCGAAGAAAAGTTTGCGGCGAAGGGAGTGGCTCAGACACAGCATGGCGGGAGGCTTGGAGGACGGAGGACGCCCACGGATTGCGGGCGCGACTGAGGGGAGACTTGCCGCGATATTTGAGGAGACGGCAAGCCGATTGGCACGGCCGTCGCGCACGTGGGCGCATCGCTCAGATCCGCAGCGGTCCCGCGTCCGATGGGACCGGCGACACCTCCGGGGCGAGCGTTGCTTCGGTCCGCGCCACGCGTTTCGCTGGTCTCACTCGCATGAAATCGCCTCTGCTCCGCCGCCTTGCTTGGGCGCTCCTCACCCTCGCCGCCGCCGCGCCCGTGGACGCCCTGGCGGCCAATAAAGACCGCCACGTCGTCCTGATCTCCCTCGACGGTTTCCCCGCCTATCTCTGGCGCGACCAGACCCTCGCGTTGCCCAATCTTCGCCGTCTCGCCGCCGAGGGCGTCGTCGCGGATGCGATGACCATCGCGAATCCCTCGATTACTTGGCCCAATCACACGACGCTCGTGACGGGTGTTTACCCGCAGAAGCACGGCGTGCTCTACAACGGTCTTGTCGTGCGCGGCGGCCTCGGCAAGCCCAACACCATCGAGCCGTGGGCCGACAAGGCGAAGCTCGTGCGCGTGCCCACCGTCTACGACGCCGCGTTTCACGCTGGCCTCACTACGGCCGAGATCGACTGGGTCGCGATCACGCGCCCCGGCACGATTAACTGGAGCTTCGCCGAGATCGTTGATCCGACTGCCGTGCTTCCGCGCGAGATGGTGGCCGCCGGCGTCGCCACCGAAAAAGAAATCCTCGCGGTCGCCGAGAAAAAGCCCGTCGCCAGTGCCAACGTCGAGCCACCGAAACGCCTGAATGCTGCCGAGCGCGACGAATTGTGGACGCGTGCGGCGAGCTTCGTATTCACGCAGCACCGGCCGAACCTGCTGATGTTTCACCCGCTGAACACCGACGGGCAGCACCACCGTTACGGCCCCGGCTCGCCGGAAGGCCGCACCGCGCTCGAGCTGGCCGATCAATTTGTGGGCACGCTCGTGAAAGCCATCGATGCCAGCGGCCGCCGCGCGCAGACGACCATTTTGGTGACGACCGACCACGGTTTCAAGAAGGTGGAAAAATTTCTCTACGCCAACGTCGCGCTGAAAAAGGCCGGCCACCTCCGCACCGCCGGCGCGACCATCGCGCAGTGCGACGCCTTCGCCGGCACGCAGGGTGGCATCGCGATGATCTACGTCACTGATCCGGCGAAGCGCGCCGAACTTGTGCCGAAGCTGAACGAACTCTTCGCCGCGACCGAGGGCGTCGCCCAAGTGATCGACGCCGCGACCGGAGCGCACGCGCACGGCATGCCGACTCCCGACGAAAACCAGGGCATGGGCGAACTCATCCTCTACCCCAAAGCCGGCTACTCCTTCAGCGCTGCGGCGATCGGCGACGCTATCGTCGGCCCCTCGGTCAACTACGGCGGCTCGCATGGCTACCATTCAAGTGATCCGGAGCTCGATGGTATCTTCATCGCGCAAGGGGCGGGCATCCGGCGCGGCGTGAAACTCGAACGGGTGCGCAATCTCGATGTCGCTCCAACGATTGCGCACCTGCTCGACGTCGCGTTGCCCACGGCCGACGGCAAACCGATGGAGCACGTGTTGGCTGGACCATGATGCCGCGCGGAGGGGCACTTTCCCAAGCGCCTGATGCGAGCTTTCACCATCGGCGGTTGAGAAACTGCCGCTCTGGCGAGCCGCCCACTCCGCCGCATCGCGTCCGCCGTGTTTGGCCCGAATAATCGTTCGCCGTTTTATTTTCGCTAAACTCTGGGCAAGCTTGCTGCGATCCTCGCGCGGTCTCTCCTTTTCCCTCTCGTTTCCCTTCCTTCTCCATTCCCATGCTTCGCTTCGCTCAATTCGGTGCCGGTCGGATCGGCACCATTCACGCCGCCAATCTCGCATCGACCGGTGCGACCCAGCTCCGTTACATCGTCGATGTAAACTCCACCGCGGCCGGTGTCCTCGCCGCGAAACACGGTGCGCAGGTCGCTGATGTGGCCACGGCGCTCGGCGATCCGCAGATCGATGCCGTCATCATCGCCTCGTCCACGGACACGCACGCGGAGCTGATCATCGCTGCCGCGCGTGCGGGCAAAGCGATCTTCTGCGAGAAGCCCATCGATCTGTCGTTGAAGCGCGTTGACCAGTGTCTCGCTGCCGTAAAAAAGGCGAAGGTCCCGATGTTCGTCGCGTTCAACCGCCGCTTTGATCCGAGTTTCGCCGCGCTCCAAGCGCGCATCACACTTGGGGACATCGGCAACGTCGAGCAGGTGATTGTGACGAGTCGCGACCCGGGCCTGCCACCGATCAGCTACATCAAAGTTTCTGGCGGGCAATTCCGCGACATGACGATTCACGATTTCGATATGGCGCGCTGGCTCCTCGGCGAAGAGCCGGTCGAGGTCTTCGCCTATGGCAGTTGCTTGGTCGATCCGGCGGTCGGTAAAGTCGGCGACACCGACACCGTGATGGTGCTCATGAAAACCGCGTCGGGTCGGCAGGCGCACATCAACAACAGCCGCCGCGCCGCCTACGGTTATGATCAACGTCTCGAAGTCCACGGCTCCCAAGGTCGTCTGCTCGCCGGCAACCGTACGCCGACGTCGGTCGAACTCGCCAACGGTGCCCATGTGAGTGCGGACAAGCCCATGTATTTTTTCCTCGAGCGCTACGCCGAAGCCTATCGGGCCGAGCTCGCGGCCTTCGTCGATGCCGTGATCAACAAAAAGCCGATGCCTGTGGGTGTCGAAGATGGCCGCATGGCGATCGTGCTCGCCGAGGCGGCGTTGAAATCGCTGAAGACGGGCCGGCCGGTGAAAATAAAGTAGGGTGGACTTGGGCGATACAACTTGGGCGAACGTCAGTCCGCCACTGGCAGTCCGGCGCAATGTGCGAAAATCTTCCGCGGGAAAAGACGAAGTCCTGCCTCTTTACCGCACCTTCGCGCACACGATGCAGTCGCGCGGTTCGGGGCCGAGCGTCGGGGCCACGTGCCAGCGACGCAAAATGCCCTCGCGCACCATGCCGACTTTTTCCATGACGCGAGCGGAGGCGAGATTCTCTACGTCGCAATAGGCGTAGGCGCGGTAGAGCGAGGGTTGCGCCAGCGCCCAATCGATGAGGTAGGTGAGGACTTCCGCCGCCATGCCGCGGCCCCAGAATCTTTTTGCGAGCACGTAGCCAAACAGGGCGTGGCCGTTGCCTTGGAGCGTCACGCCGATGGACCCGATGGGCGTTTGGGTGCCTTTGTGACAGAGGAGCCAGGTGAGAGGAAGGTGGGCGTCGCGTTGTTCCCAGTTAGCGGCGGCCTCGCGCAGATAAGCAGCGAGTGGCTCAACGCGATCATAGGCCCGCCACGCGAGATAACGCGTGACTTCGGGGTCGTTCGCATAAGCGGCGAACACCGCCGAGGCATCCGCCGCCGTGGGGATGCGTGCGACGAGGCGTGCGGTGGCAAACGTCGCCGGCGGCCGGGGCATGACAACCGCCTTAATTTGGCGAAGCCCGCGGAGGAGGCGGGCTCAGGTCGGGGAGCGGGTCGGCCTTGGGCTCATACCACTCCCCACGCAGCCAATCGGTGACAAGACCGATTTCTGCAGCCGTGAGAATTTTGTCAGGGCCATAGGCGGGCATGCGGTCGTTGCGCTCGCCGTAGAAACGCGCGTGCGAGGGGTCCGAGATAAACGCGAGCAGCCACTCGCGCGAGCCGTAGCCGGTGAGGTCCGGGGCGCTGGGATCGTCGGTGCCGTCCGCATGGAATTTGTGGCAATCGGTGCAATTCATCGCGGTGCTCGAGACGAGCTTGCGGCCCTCGGCGATCACTACGGCATCGCGGGTGTCGGCGGCAGACTGCGCCTTTAGACCGGCTTCGGCGGAGAGGCCGATGATGAGTTTTTGGAGCTGCGCTTTCTGCGCGGCGTCGAATTCGGCGATATCTTCCTTCACGAACTTCACCATTTTTCCGGTCTTCTGTTTAGAGCCACCGAAATAATGCGGGCTGTCGACGCGGGCCGGATCGAGCAGGCCGGCGATCCATTCGCGGCTCGCAAAACCCTTCAGGTCGGAAGCGGAGATCTTGTCCTTGGGCTGGCTGCCGAGTCCGTCGTGGCCGTCGTAGCGGTGACAGCTTGCGCAGTTTTTGGCG
>CAMCHO010000039.1 GCA_945874455.1 Opitutus sp. GAS368
TGTCGTAAACTGCCGCCCGCGCGGATTGGCACTTCCTGAGAAGAAACCATATTGCTCGTCGGCGAGCTGCGGCGCGCGGTCGAACACGTTGTTGATACCGCCACGCACCGTCACGCCGCGCAGCCAGGCGCGAGCACTCTTGTCAAAACGGTAGGAGAGCCATGCGTTGTGGCTGAACGACGGATCGATCCGCAGCAAATACCGGGTGACGCCGTTGTCGTTGAAAACTTTGATGTAATTCGGGAAACCCAACGCGCGATAGATCGGCTCGGTCGTCGCGGCGGAGGTATCGACAAAGGAGCCAAAGTAGCTGGTAAACCAACCCGCAGCCACCGGTCCTTGCCGCCACGAGAGCGACGCATTCGCGCGCCAGGTCGCGCGCCCGTTGCGCTCGAGTTCGTCGAGAATCGGCGAGACTTCGTCGGCCTTCGAACGACGGAGCACATAGTGGGTCGCCTCGCTGTTGAACGAAAACTGTCCTAGGCGCGTCTTCGGCCCACGCCATTGCACGCCTAACTCGTAGCCTTGGATATCGCGTCCGCTGAGATTGAGGTAGTCGTCGATCACACTGATAAACTCGCCGACCGGCGCGCGACGACTGTTGTTGGTGGCTTGACGGGCATTGTACGCCGCAAACGCCGCGCGATCCGCCACGGACACCGGCTTGCGGATGATCTTACTGGAGCCCTTGTAGCTCGCCGTGCCCGAGCCGAGGTCGATCTGGTCAATCGGCGTGCCCTTGGCCAGCTCCGCCTTGGTGGCGAGATCGAGAATGACTTCATCGAGGTCGATCGCCGAACCGGCGCCGAAATTTTCGATCACCTTGTTTTGGTTGAGATGGAAATAGTCGAACGACATCGAGAGACCGCGAACCTTCGGCACCTCGAGCACCAAGCCTGCCACCCACGTCTTGGCCTCCTCCGGCTTGAGACCTTGGTTTCCTTGTCGGTAAGAGGTGCGCTGCGCCGTGCCGTCGGAAGGCAGCGCGGTGACTTCGAACCGATACGGATCGTCCGCGCTGATCTGGCGGCGCAAAGGCGTGATATTCGTCTGCACCAAATTCGGCGCACGAAACGATTCGGCTACCGAGGCGCGTAGTTTGAGGAAACTCGCCGGCTTCCACACGACGCTCGCTTTCGGTTTCGTCGTCTGACCATGAATCGAAAAATGCTCGTAGCGACCCGCGAGCGTGAGCTCGAGCGCCTCCACGAGGGGCTTGCGGTTGTCGCGGGTGACGAAAGGAAACGCCGCCTCAAGGTAGCCGGCAAAAATCGTCTGGTGCGCGTCGATCGGCACGTTCGAGCTGAGAGCCAGGAAGTCGTTATCCCCTTCGCGCAGGAAGGGAAACTCGCTGCCGGAACCCGGTGGATTCAGGCCCACGTAGCTGGCGCGTTTGTCAGCATAGGTTTCGTAGCGCACCTCCGTGCCGGTCGCGACGCCAATTCTGCCGCCGTTGAAAATACGCCCCAGCTGACCGTTCACCTTCGCGTCCCACATAAAAAGTCCCGTCCGGCCAAACCGGTCCTCATCCCCGTGCACGCCATCGATCACCGCCGCCGGATTCTTGAAGAGTTGATCGACGGCGATCTGCCCGTTGACAATTTTGAAGGTGACGGGAAACGGGTTGAACGCCGTCGCATCCGTGCGGGCGAGCGCCCGGCGCAAGAGCGACTCGCGCACTTGGAAATGCTCGTATTCGTGCGTCTGCGAACCGGAACCGACCACCGCCGACTCCCACTGCCAGCTGTCGCCAAATTTCCCGCGCAGACCGCCGAGCACCCGCCAAGAATACGTGCGGACCTCAGTCACGCGCGGCTTGAAACCATCGCCCGTATTTTGCCCGGGAGAAATGCCCGTCCACAATGAAACATCAGCCGGTGCACCCGTCAGCCGCGGCGTGCCGTCGGCATTCGGGGCGCCCGTCAGACTGTAGAAACGAACTCCAAACGGATTCCACGGATTCGCCGCCGGCAGGTAGATTCCTTGGTCATCAGTATTCTTGAAATTCACGGGCTCGCGCCCCGTGCGGCTGTAGGCGCGGTAGAACAAGAGGTCGCCAAACGCGCTGAGATTTTCGCTGATCGGATGATCGATGAAGGTCGCGAACTGCACGCGGTCCGTGGCCGGCACCAGCAGCTTCCACTTATTCCAGTTCGAGAACGTCGCGTTCTCCGGATTGTCGATGTTCGTCGATGGCGCGGTTTGTTTGAAGCTCACACCGGTCGGACTCGGCCAGAGGTAAAACATCCCGTCCGCAGACATCGTCGCGACGCCGGTGGGCGGCGTCGTGCTCGTGGTGATACCCGTATTCCCCGGCGGACGCGCTCCGACGAACGTCAGCAGATCAGGCTGTATCGTCCCTCGCTGCCACTGGCCCCACTGGTTCGTCGCGTTAGCATTCCGAAAATCATTATCGCGGGCGAACAATGCCCCCGTCGCCGACGACGGATCCACCACGGGAATCCCATTCCACGGTGCCGGCAGCTGGCGACTCACCCGCAAATCCGAATTCTTCGCCCAATCGCGATCGTGCGCCGCCAGCGCGTCACGATGAAAATAATCGAGCGAGAGGGAAATATGCGTCTTCCCCCGCTTAAATCCGTCGAACACCGTCGCGTTGAACTCGTTCGCCCCGCCGTGTTGCGTCGCCGAGGCCTTCAACGTCACGCCCCGGCCGATGAAAGTCCGCGACACAAGATTGTTGATCACGCCGGCCGCCGCGTCCGAACCGTAAATCGCGGAAGCCCCGTCGCGGAGAATCTCCACGCGGTCCACCATCGCACGCGGGATCGTATTAATGTTTACCGCGAGCGAGGGCACGCCGTTTTCCGCCATCGAGATCGGATGCGGCGCCATGCGGCGGCCATTGAGCAACGTGAGCGTGCTGCCCGAGCCGATCCCGCGCAAGTCGATCGAAGCAACGTCGCCCCGTGCAAGCTGCGGACCATTGTTAAGCTCGGTGATACCGGAGATCTCGGCCGCACCGAGCGTCTCAAAAAGTTCTGCCATCGTCGCCGCACCCCGCGCGTCGAGCTCACTTTTGTCGATGACAGTGACCGGCAGTGCCGTCTCGGCATCAACCCGGCGAATGTTGGAGCCGGTAACGGTGAACACTTCTAGTTTTACCGCTTCGTCGGCCGCCGCGCCGGCCGCTCGGGTGCCCCCGCCACTTTGAGCAGCGGTGCGCGCGACGGATAGCAGGATGATGAGCGCTAGTACGGTAGAACGGCTTCGCATAGATTTTAGAATGAGGGTGTCGCCAGCAATTTCTGTGTCGAGGCAGACCATCGTTGAGCCCCTCCCCCGACGAAATGTCACCGCGCTGTAACAATAGGACGGCCCTCAGCGCTGTTATGTTTCCGCACACGGTGGGCGCGAGCTTTCTAACGACGCGTTTGCAGGGGTTCGTTTTGCCTACGATGGTCAAGCGGCGGAAATTTTCCGGACGCGGAAAATCTCTCGCTTGCCCACTCCGCGGCCCACCTTCACGGTCCGCTCCCAAGTTCATGGCCTTCCCTCTTCCTCCCGCCCTCCTCACGCGCACCTTGCACGCTGCGGAACTCGAGACCTATCCCTCCTCCGCCCTCCTCCGCATCTACGCTTGGATGCAACTCGCGCGCGCCAGCGACAATCGCATCCTCGAACTGTTTCGCCAGGGCCTGATTCGCGGCACCGTCACTGGCGGCCAGGGCAACGAGGGTCTCATCGTCCCTCTCGCCCTCCTCGCCGACAAGGGCACCGACGTCATTTCGTTCACCCACCGTGGCTTCGGCGGTCACCTCGTCTGGAGCGGCCATCTCTGCGATCATCTCAACCAGTATTTCGCTAACGCCGCCAGCCCCACGAAGGCCCGCGAGGGCAACATCCACCACGGCGATCCCGTCGCCCGCTCGCTGCCGATGATCAGCCATCTCGGGGCAATGGTTTCCAATGTCGCCGGCGCTACCGACTCCCAACGCCGCTTGGGGCGGCCCGCCGTCGGCTTCGCGTTCTTCGGCGACGGCGGCTCGAGCACCGGTGACGTCCACGAGACTCTCAACCTCGCCTCGCTCCTCTCGCTCCCGATTCTCTTCGTGATCGAGAACAACCGCTACGCCTACTCAACGCCGGTTGCCGAGCAATTCGCGGCCGACACCGAGCTTTGGCGCCGCGCTGCCGGCTACGGCATCGAAGGGTTTGCCCTCGACACCACGACCGACGTTGCCGCTACGACCCGCGCGTTCGCCGCCGCCATCGAGAAAATCCGCGCCACCTCGCGGCCCATGCTCATCGAGGCCCACACCCTGCGACTCCGCGGTCATGCTGCGTATGATACGGGCGACTATTTGAAGTCCGGCGAGTCCGACGGTTTTTTCGCGCGAGATCCGTTGCCGAAACTTCGCGCGCAACTCGCCGCCACGCTGGGCGCCGCTGGACTCGACGCCGTCGACGCGGAACTTTCCGAATTCCTCGAAGCCTGCGTGAAAATCTCCCTCGCCACGCCGCGTCCCATCGGCGACGTCGCGGCCATGGAGGCCGACCTCTTCGCGCCGCCTTCCCCGCCCCTCCCGTGGGTCCCGTCGCTCGGCTCCGACCGCGCTCAACCCGCTTCGCTCAACGCTCAACTCAACCTCGCCCAAGCCCTCAACGCTGCGCACCGGAAAATCCTCACCGAGCGCCCCGAGTCGCTCGTCCTCGGCCAAGATATTGCGACCTACGGCGGGGCCTTCAAAGTGACCGACGGACTCCTCGCTGACTTCGGCCGACCGCGCGTCTTCAATACCCCTCTCGCCGAAAGTGCCTGCACAGGCTACGCAGTCGGCCTCGCACTCAACGGCCACCGCCCCATCGAAGAATTCCAATTCGCCGATTTCGTCACCGAGGCCGCGACGCAGATCACGCTCAACGCCGCCACCTACCACTTTCGTTCCGGTGCCGCCGTCCCCATCGTCTTCCGCCTGCCAACCGGCGGTGGCCTCACTTTCGGCTCGTTCCATTCGCAAGAACTCGACTCGTTTCTGCTCTCGATGCCCGGCCTCAAGGCCCTCTACCCGAGCACGGCGCAGGATGCGTTCAACGCCCTCCTCGCCGCCTACGAAGACAACAACCCCGTCCTTCTTTTTGAGCACAAAGCCCTCTACCGCCGGGGAAAAGCACCCGTGTCCTGGGACGCCCACTACCGCGCCGTCTGGACGCCCCGGCAGCTCCGCACCGGCGACTTCGCAACCTTCGTGACCTACGGTGAAATGGTTCACCTCGCCGAGGCAGCCTCCGATTATTTCGCCGCCGAATATGAAAAGTCCTTCGACCTCTTCGATCTCCGCGCGCTCGCGCCGTTGAAACTCGACGCCATCGAACGTTCCCTCGCCCGCACAGGACGCCTCATCGTCCTCCACGAAGGCCGCCGCACCCACGGCTTCGGCGCCGAACTCGTCGCCCGCCTCACGGAAAAACATTTCTCCTCCCTCCAAGCCGCTCCGCTCCGCATCGCCTCGCTCGACCTCCCCGTCCCCTTTGCACCCGAGCTCGAACAAGCCTTCCGCCCGACGCAGGAAAAAATCATCGAGCGCATCACGGAGTGGATGGGGTAAACCACCGCTGACGTTGCCGCCGCCTCCCGACCGCGGTCGCCTCCTCGCAACTGAAAATCATCCATGCTCGCTTCCGCCACTATCAGCCCGACTCGCTGGGCCACCATTCGTCTCTTCGCTATGGACGTCGACGGCGTGCTCACCGACGGCACGGTGCACATTTCCTCGGACGGCACCGAGACCAAATCGTTCTCGATCCTCGATGGCATGGGGCTCGTTCGCCTGAACAAAGCCGGCGTCATCGTCGCGTGGATCAGCGGCCGAGCCTCCGGTGCCACCACCGCCCGCGCCACCGAACTTAAAGTCCCGCACCTCATCCAAGGCCGCATCGACAAACTCGCTGCACTCCAAGAACTCGGCACCGCCCTCGGCCTCACCGCCGCCCAATGCGTCTATATGGGCGACGATGACATTGACGCGCCGGCCATTGCTTGGGCCGGCATCGGCGTCGCCCCCACCGGTTCCATGCCGGCCGCTCTCGCCGCCGCCGACCTCGTGCCTACCCGCCCCGCCGGCCTCGGCGCGGTGCGCGAAATCTGCGAACACATCCTCGCCGCCCGGGTCTAGCGCACCTCCCCGTGAATCGCTCAAAATCGCCACTCGCACTCTTTACGACGCTCACCGCCTTGAGTGGCGCCGTGCTCGTGAGCCGCGCGCAGGCTCCACAGTCCGCGCCTTCCCCCGAGGTCCCCGCCGCTCCCGCCCCCGTCGCCGTTCCCGCCAAAAACTGGGTTCTTCCGCTCTTCACGGCGAAGGACGGCTTCCGTACCATGACACTCCGCGGCTCCGAGGTGCGCCCGCTGGGCCCTGCGCGCATCGACGTTACCGATCTCAGTATCACGGTCTTCTCCGGCGACGCCGCCGCTCACGTCGAGACGATCCTCCTCAGCCCAGCTGCCATTTTTCTCCCAAAAGAAAAACGCGCCACGGGGGAAAAATCCGTCCGTCTCATCCGCGACGCTATCGAGGTCACCGGCGAGGGCTGGACCTACGACCACCTCGGTACAAAAATTTCTCTCGCCCGTAATGTGCGCGTCGTTTTCCGCGCCCAACTAAACGATATCTTGAAATGAAGTCCGCCCGCACCTTCCTCCGTCTGCTGTGTGTTGCAGGAGCCTGCTGGCAGGCGATTCCCACAACCGCGGCAACCGCCACTCCGCCCGAACCCCTGATCGCGCCAATTCCCACGGAAATCACCAGTGCAGGCCCGGCCGAAATGATCAGCACCGCCACCGAAACCGTATTCACTTTCCAAGACCAAGTCGTCGTCGTCGGCACAAATCTCCGGCTGACCTGCGACCGTCTCGTGGTCGTCGCCAAGCGCAGCGGCGATCCGAAAGCAACTCTCGGCAAACAGGAAAATTTCAAATCCCTCATCGCCACCGGCCACGTCCGCCTTGTGCAAGATGACCGCGAGGCCCTCTGCGATCGCGCCGAAGTTCTCCCCGGTGAGGATAAAGTCGTCCTCACCGGTAATCCCGCTACGGTCCGCAGCAAGGATGGCCGCTACGCTGGCAGCGGACCTGAAATGATTCTCGAACGCGGTCAGCAACGCGCCGTCATCAAGAGTCCGCGTTTCGTCCTCCCTCCGTTGCGCGATCTTGGCCCCGGCAAAGACAAATCCAAAGCACCCACTCCCGCCGCCCCTGACCTCAAAGCGCTGAGCCCAAATCCTTCCTCCGGTCCCGCGGCCGGCTCCGGCTCCGTTCCCATCACCGTGCCGATCGCGCCCAAGCCCGCTCCCCCGCAATGAGCAACAACGTCTCAAACACCTCGGAAATCAAGACCGAGGGTCTGGTCAAATCGTTCGGCGCGCGCACCGTCGTTGCTGGCGTCAGCGTCCACTTCCGCGCTGGCGAGGTCGTCGGACTCCTCGGCCCCAACGGCGCCGGTAAGACGACGACGTTTTACATGATCGTCGGTCTCATCCCAGCCTCCGCCGGTCGCGTCGCCCTCGACGGTATCGACATCACCTCGCTACGAATGCACGAGCGCGCGCGCCACGGGATCGGCTATCTGCCCCAGGAAGCGTCGGTCTTCCGGAAGCTCACGGTCGAAGAGAACATCCTCGCCATCGTCGAGGTCGCCGGCGTCCCCCGCCGCGCGCGCGCCTCCCGCGTCGAGGAACATCTCACCGAGTTGTCCCTCACGCACGTCGCCAAACAGAAGGCCTACACGCTCTCCGGAGGCGAACGCCGCCGCCTCGAAATCGCCCGCGCCTTGGTCACGCGCCCCAAATTTCTCCTCATGGACGAGCCCTTTGCGGCCATCGATCCGATCTCGGTCGCCGAGGTGCAAAAAATCATTCTCCAACTCAAGTCCCGCGGCATTGGCATCGTCGTCACGGACCACAACGTTCGCGAGACCCTCCGCATCGTTGACCGCGCCTACCTGCTGCATCAGGGCAAGGTTCTCAGTGAGGGCACCGGTGATTTTCTCATCCAAGACGAGCAGGCCCGGAAATTTTACCTCGGCGAAAATTTCAACCTGTGAAACCCGAAAGTTGAGCGTTGAGCGCTCAGGACCGAGCGCCAAGCGTGGTCGATGGTAATCGCCCTCGATTTGAGTCTCTCCGCCCTCCGCGCCCCCTTACCTCTATGCAAAAAGCCATTCACGGCATCACCGTCTCGCATTTCTTCGAAACCTATCGCAAGAAGCTCCTGCTCGAAACGGTCACTGGCGACGCCGGCCTGCACCGCCTCATCCACGAGGGCAGCATCAACCGCCCGGCCCTCGCCTTGACCGGTTTTTTTAAATACTTCGCTCACCGCCGTATCCAAGTTCTCGGTGCTGCCGAGATGACCTACCTCAAGACGCTCTCCCAGCGCCAGCAGGTCAGGATTTTCGAAGAGATGGTGAAACGCGGCATCCCGTGCCTCGTGCTGACTCGTAACTACATCCCCACTCATCCGCTGCTCGCCGTAGCGACCGAGATGCGCCTGCCCCTCTTCCGGACACCGATGATCACCATGAATTTTGTGAATCTCGCCACCATCTGCATCGACAACGAGTTCGCTCCCAGCGGCACCGAACACGCCACGACCCTCGATATCAAGGGCGTCGGCGTGATGCTCCGCGGCGATTCCGGCATCGGCAAATCCGAGTGCGCCCTCGCCCTCATCGAACGCGGCCATTCGCTCGTGGCCGATGATCTCACCGTCATTAAACTCCTCGACGAACGCGAACTCATGGCGTCGTCCCGCCCACTCAACCGCGGTTACATGGAGTGTCGAGGGATCGGCATCATCAACGTGGGCGAAATGTTCGGCGTCAAATGCGTCCGCATGGAGAAACGCATCGATATGGTGGTCTCCCTGCGGGAGTGGACCCCAGAGGCGATTGAGGAGCGCACCGGCTTGGAAGAAAATTACTATGAAGTCCTCGGCATGCGCCTGCCGCACATCGAACTTTTCGTGCGCCCGGGCCGCGACATCGCCCGCCTCGTCGAAGTCGCCGCCCTCACCCTCGCCCTCAAACAAATGGGCCACGATCCCGCCAAAACCTTTAATGATCGCCTCATCAGTTTCATGAGCGCGCAGGCCAATCAACTCCCCGCCACCAAAATCAAACCAGTCGAACGAGCAGCCCTGCCCCACGCGGGCCACACCGCCGAGTAGGCCGCCAGCTTGCCGGCGCTGCCTGCCGTGCCCTTCCACCGCTGGGCCCACCTGCAAGGTTTGATCGCTTGCGTGATTGACGGGACGGCCGTTTCCCAAGCGCCGCTACACTCGCCGCAAGCGGACACGTGGAAAAAGTTTTCCCGTGACGCCCTCATCCCCTCCACTAGCGTCGAGTCTATGTCTTCACCTGCCACCCGCCACGACGGCCGCAAGCCGGACCAACTGCGCCCGATTTCGTTTGAGGCCAATATCGCGCCCCATGCCACCGGTTCCGTGCTCGTTTCCTTCGGCCTCACCCGCGTCATTTGCGCCGCGACGATTGAGCCCAACGTCCCTGCGTGGATGAAACAGCAACGCGTTCCCGGCGGCTGGCTCACGGCGGAATATTCGATGCTCCCCTACTCGACGCTCGATCGCAAACCACGCGAAATTTCCAAAGGCAAAGCCGATGGCCGCAACATCGAGATTCAACGCCTGATCGGGCGCTCCCTTCGCGCCGTCATCGACCTCCAAAAACTCGGTCAAAACACCCTCTGGCTCGATTGCGATGTCCTCCAAGCCGACGGTGGCACGCGCACCGCTGCGATCACCGGGGCCTATTTGGCCGCTCGCCTCGCCGTCCAAAAACTCCTCGACGCACGCCGCATCCCGGAAAACCCCCTCGCCGATTCCGTCGCCGCGATCAGCGCAGGCATCTACAAAGGCCAAGCCCTCCTCGACCTCAACTACATCGAGGACAAAGACGCCGAAGTGGATGCGAACATCGTCATGACTGGCCGGGGCCAGTTCGTCGAAGTGCAGAGCAGTGGCGAGGAGACCACGTTCTCCGGCGACCAACTGCAATCCCTCCTCGCTCTCTCGCAAAAAGGCCTGAAGGACCTCGCCGCTCTGCAGTCGGCGTTTCTCGCGCGGCAATTGCTCAACCTGTAACGCGGACATCGTTTCGAGGCCGCATCCTCCGGGCCTCAGCGATTCTCCAAGGCCGGTCCTACGCTTTCGGGCGGATCGCGGTCGCGGGCGGCCTGATTTCCGGAGGGATTTTGGACGAAAAGCTGTTTCATCCCGCGCCTCGCACGTCAGAGGGACGTCATCAAAAAAGAACGCCGCCCACCCCTTGGACGGCCTTCCCTGATTTAACCTGCAATGTGAACGACCACTCAGAAAAACGCGTTCCTGCACATGTCGTTCAAATCCCCGCCATCATTTTCACTCTTCCGCGCTCCCCGAAAAAAGGTCGCCTGCGGATGAAACGCGGACCCGCACCTCCCTCGCCGCCCTGTCAGGCCACGAGCGGTTTCTTGCGCTTCTCCACCAACGCCAAAAGCAAATCTCCCTTGGAAAGACTCCCGCGAAGCATGCCGTCAATCCCGACCACGGGCAGTCTCTCGGCCACAATACCAAGAAACCCTCCGAGCGCAGCCGTGAGCGGTTGGTCGGGCGTTAACCGCGGGAAATTTTCGTGCAGAATGTCGCGCGCAATCACGAGTTGCGCGAGATCAGGCTCGCCCAAATACGGCTTGATGTCGTGGAGCGAGACCACCCCCAAGAACCGACCCTCGGCGTTGACGACATAGAGGTTGTTCACCCGGACACCCAGAAAGACCCGGGCAATTTCAGCGAACCGTGCCGTCTCGGCCACCACCGGCGGTTTCACCCGCATCAAATCGGCTACGAGCGTCTCATGCGAAAACGGGGCCACCGACTCGGACGCGGCCGTCTTCGTCTTCAGCGATTCACTGTAGAGCGACCGCGCATCAAACCCCCGCGCCGTGTAGTAGGCGATTACACTGCACAACATCAGAGGTAAAATGATATCATAACTCAGCGTCATCTCGAATAACATGATGACTGCCATGACCGGTGCCCGGCTCGCAGCCGACAGAAACGCTCCCATGCCCACCAACGCAAAAGCCCGCGGGTCTTGGGCCGCCGCCGGCCAGACCGCATTTACCGCCGTGCCGAACAAATAACCGGCGCTCGCTCCCATGAATAGCGAAGGAGTGAATACACCGCCCGGCGCCCCCGACCCAAATGACGCCATCGTCGCGAGCCACTTGCACGCCGCGATCCCCAGCAACACTTTCCAGAGTAAGCCGCCATTGAGAATCTGCACGACGACGGAATAACCGTTGCCGGCCACCTGCGGGACGTTGATCGCGATGGCACCGACCGCCAGACCGCCGAGCGTGAGCCGCGCGACCAACGGTAATTTCAACGCGACGAAAAATTCTTCCGAGCGACGCAGCGACCGCAAGAACCACGGCGCGAGCACGCCCGACAGCAACCCGAGCAAGAGGTAGGGCCCCATCTCCAAGGGCGAATTGAGCTGAAAAGCAGGGACCTTGTAGAGCACGTGAGCCTGCGTCAGCACGCGCACAGTGAGGGTCGCGACCACAGCCGAAACCGCCAAGGGCCCGAGGCTCTCCATCGCGATGGTTCCGAGGATAATCTCCGCGACGAAAAATGAACCCGCGATCGGCGCATTGTAGGCCGAGGCGATGCCCGCCGCCGCGCCGCACGCCACGATCAGGCGTAACTGCGGTGGCGTAAACTGCCGCCACCGTCCAATGAACGAGGCCAGCATCGCCGCCAACTGGACCATCGGTCCTTCGCGCCCAATCGAACCGCCGGACCCGATCGAAAACAGGGCCGCCGCACTCTTCACGAGACTGGCCCGGATGGGGACGTGACCGTTGCCGATCGCGATCGCCTCCATGTAGTCGGTCGAGCTCTGTCCGGGTGCGATGTGTTTGCCGAGCAACAGCACAATGCCGGCACACATCCCTCCCAACGCCGGCACGAGCAGACAGCCCCACCAGGGAAGTTGTCGCATCGACTCGACCACCCCCACGCCTTCACCCGAGTAGCCAAATAATTCGTGAACCCCCTCCGCGAGCCCCAAAAAGAACACCGAGGCGAGCGCTCCGAGAAATCCCGCGAGGGCCGCCCACAGCAACGTCACCTGCCACTCGGTCGGCTGGAGTTTCTCTTGAACCCAGAGCCGCCACCTGAGTAAGCGCATAAGCCGACGCAGCAGGAGCTCGGCGGGATCCATCACCAATTTCATCGCTGGGCCTCCCCTGCACCCGCCACGCTGAGCAGACGGTTGATTCCTGACGTTGCCTTACGACAATCACACACCCGAGAGGTAAAGTTAGCGCTGCAATCGTTAGGCTGATTCACGGTTGAGGGTAAACTAAGACACCCGGCCGCCAAAACAAGCTTCCCTCAGAGCAATCTTCCCTACGCCGGTGAACAAGCCGTCCGACCGTCCGCGCGCCGTTCGTGCCGACCGCCTCAATCCAGCGTATAAGGTTCGGGCTCTTGCTCCGGCTCCGCATGCGCCGTCAGCGTCACGAGGCTCCGCAACGACGTGAAGTGTTGGCTCAAATCAAAATCTCCACCCAGGCCGCCGATGAGTTTATCGAACAGGTCTTTTTTCGACGCCTTCAGCGTCTGAATCCGCTCTTCGATGGTGCCGGCCGTCACCATACGATAAACGAACACCGTGCTCTTTTGGCCAATCCGGTGGACCCGATCGACCGCCTGCGCTTCGACTGCCGGATTCCACCACGGGTCGAGCAAGAAAACATAGTCGGCCGCGTGGAGCGTGATTCCAGTGCCCGCCGCCTTCAGCGAGACGAGCATGGCAGCCGCACCCTGCGCGGCTTGAAACCCTTGCACCGGTTTGAGACGGTCAAGGGTCATCCCCGTGAGTTCGTAACGCGGCAGCTCCGGAAAGTGTTTTTGCAGCGCCTCACGCACGCGACTGAGGAGCATCACGAACTGCGAAAAAATCACGACCTTGTGGCCGCTGCTGACGATTTCCGTGAGTTTCTCCACCAGCAGATTGATCTTTCCCGAATCGGTGAGCGGGGAATTGAGCCACGGCAGCATATCCGGATCGCAACACGTCTGGCGCAAACGCGTGAGGAGCGCGAGGAAGCCGAAACTCTTCTCGCGCATCGCCGCGCCGACGTCGTCGCCCAGCCGATCGAGACCCTCGGAGCAAATCCGCGCATACGCGATCCTTTGCACATCGGTGAGAGGGCAGATCAAATCCATCTCCATTTTCGGAGGCAGCTCCGTGGCGACTGCTTTCTTCGTGCGGCGCAGGATAAAGGGAGCCAACTGGGCGCGGAGCCGCGCCAGCGTACCCACCCGGTCGGCCTGCAGGGCGCTCTCAAACGTCGCCCGCGAACCTAGCAGCCCCGGCAACAGGAAGCGGAAGATGCTCCACAAATCGAGCTGACGGTTCTCCAGGGGCGTGCCCGTCAGCACAACGCGGTGCTGAGCGCGGACCGCGAAACAGGTCTGCGTAATTTTTGCGTCTGGATTCTTGATGAACTGCCCCTCGTCGAGCACCGCGTAACCGAACTCCACACTCGGCAGCATGGCCCGGTGTTTGCGTAATTGGGTGTAGCTCGCGAGCCAAATGACCGCGTCTTTTCTCCGGGTAAAATCATGCCCGGTCTTGAGCACATCGACGGCGAGCTGCGGGAAAAATTTCGCGATTTCTTCGCGCCACACCGGCACCACACTGGCGGGGCACACGATGAGATGCGGCTTGCCGGGAATCGGGCGGGCCGCGAGCAAGGACAGCACTTGGATGGTTTTGCCGAGTCCCATTTCGTCGGCGAGCAGGCCGTGACAACCGACATTGCAGAGATGGTACATCCACTCGACTCCACGCATCTGATACGGACGCAACAGCTCGGGCAACACCGGCGGTGCCAATGGGGGCGCGAGCACGTTTTGGCGCCACGCCTCAATCTCCGGGGACAGCGTGAGCCTGAGGCGCGGGTCGCTAAACAGCGAAAAAATCAAATACGGAGAGAGCGTCCCTTGCTCCGCTGCCTCGGCACCCTGCGTCTCTTCCACATTTTTTTGCCACGCGTTAAACGACGCCCACTTCTCCGCCGGGAGCGTTACGATGCCGATGCTGGGCAGGAGAACCGGCTGGCCGTTACGTTTCAGCACCGCGTGAACCTCCGCGTCCGTGAGCATCCGTTCGCCGGCACGGAATATCCACCGAAGATTGAGCGCCGCATGTTCACCGTCTCCGGCGGTTGCTCCGCCTTTCAGGGGCGCGCGCTCCGCGACGGCTTCGATTTCGATCGCGCGCGTGCCCTTGAGGAGATTCGCCGATTTCTCGTCGAGCTCGATCACAAACAACCGTTTCCAGGCCGGCAGTACGGTCCTCAGAAAATTCGGCATCTCGACCAGCGACTCCATCACATACACGCCGGTGTCGAGGTGGTAATGGAAGTGCGCCTTGCGCGCGTAGGCCGCGAGCCCGATGAGTTTCGCCCGTTCGCCCGAAGTCACATGACCGTTGCTGTGCGCATGCGCATCGGGTCCCAGCGCCGGATGCTTCGTCTTTTTGTCGGCATCGAGCCACGCCGCTTGAAACGTCAAGCCCACCGTCTTGGTCTTAAACACCAACACGAGGCTTCGCGAGGGTCCGTTGTGGGTGCCCGCCGCCGCCGTGACCGGCGGCGTGGCCTTCGCCACGCCCTGGCCATTGCTGGTCGCGGCTGCACCGAGCCCAAATCCATTGCCCAAACCATGCGGTTGACGATGCACGAAACTGCTCGCGGGCCTAGGCTGATGGCCGCTCGCGCTCCCACCGAATTGAGCGGGTGCGCCGGGGCTCGGCACCGCCCGCAGCGAGTCCCTCGGCAGCGGCGAGATTTCATCCGCCACCAACTCCTCAATCTCGAGCAACCCAGCAACCGCGAGCGCATGCGCAAGCTCGTGGTCCGTGGAGGAGGAACGCACGCTCACCCCTTCGCTGGTCCACTCAATGACGGCGTACTCATCCTTTTTCTCAATGCGCCGATGCACGATCGCGTCGTGATCAGTGAGTTCCAACTCACGCACCTCACTGTCGCGATAGAGCTGCCTACCGACCTCGAGCTGGGTGGCCGTGAAGGACCCTGACCAGTCTGGCTCGAGTTTTCCGAACCAATATTCGAGGGAATGAGGGGTATAGACGCGCTTGGGACCGTGTGACTGCATCCGCGTAAAAAGGATCAAGCTAGAAAGTGCCCCGAGTGGTGCAACCCCTAAGTTGCCGTGTCACACCAACGTTGCACCGAGCTCTTGCCGGACGGATGGGCGCGCGCGTTGCGCCGGTCGCGACGCTCGGCACGCTACGTCGATCGGGATGAGAATCGGCGGCGCCTCATACCGACGTCTGGTGATATTTGGACGATCGTCGAAACACCACTTGCTGGCGCTCGCGGCTACCAGCAGTCAAAAACTCAAAGGACGTGGATATCAAACGCGTGTTTCGCGCTCCAAAAGCCAGCCCAATAAGCCCTGCGCTGAGCCCTGACACGCTGGTCGGGCTGCTCCCTGAAACACCCCTAATTGCCTGAGGCCACGCGAAATCAACGGCGGGAAATCGCCGGCGAACCAATGATACCACAGCCCTTGCCACTGTGCGTCGCTCCGGTCGGCAACCGCAGCCAACAAGGGTAAAAAGCCGTCGCAGACGAGCGTATCCAGTCGGGTCCCACCCAGCGCACCCGCGCAAATCTCGGCAGCCACCCAACTCCGCCGGGCCGTAAAGCCATTCGTCCGGCGAGCGGCCCGCGTGCCGGTGCCGAACCCAGCACCCGCCGTCAGTTGCACAGCCCAGCCCTGCAGGCGCGCAGGCCACGCAGGACAAGCCTGCGTCCAAGCGGCGTATTGGCGCAGGCGTGTGCGGGGGTGGTTAGCCGGTCGGCCGCCCTGCAAGCTCCACGCTCCCTGCTGATCGGCGTAAATCTCATCGGGCACGGCCCGACCCTCCGCCCAATCACGAAGCGCCCACCGCGCCGCCACGTGGAGCATCGGTGCGCGATTGAATCGATAGCCCAAGATTTCGAGTGCGGCGTGGTGACACGCGCTTTCCCAACCGAGGCGTGCCACCCGCAAGCGCGCGTAGTGCACCTTCTGATACCAGCGTTTCATCGCCTGAGACGCGATCAAGTCGGCCAATTCCTGCTCACCGAGCGCGGCGAGTTCATCGGGCATTCTCGCGACGGTACGGCCCGAGAGCAACTCCACCGCCTCTTCCGCCGCAAACTCCTCCAGATCGTGATGCAGCCACGGCAGCAGCGCGACCACCGGGATCGCTTGCCCCCCGGCCCCACGCGTCACATGCCCGACCTCGGGTGGGAAGAGCACCACGTGCAAAACCACTCCATCGTAGGCCCGGTCCGAGGCGTGGCGATGGGCGACCCAATCCGCAGCACGCAGGTGAAGTTCGATATCGCCCGTTAACTCCGCGCCGTCGCCCAGCCGTATCCGGGCGCCACGAAAATCCGGGCCGCCGAGCAGATTCCATTTTCCGGGGTGCCCGACGTGCAGCCGGCGTCCATCGGTTGCCGCGGCCAGCGTGCCGTCAAAATCACCACGCAGCCAAATTTTTTGCAGAAGTTTTTCTGCAAACGAAAACGGACCGTACAGTCCTTGGATCTCCTCAACCGCTGGGGAAAGCGCGTTCATCTACGTCCATTTCCGGTGAGCCGCGCTCCAAGGTCGAGTCCGATATGGTGTCGAGGGCTTCCGCCTTACGGCTTGAACCTCACCGGCACCATCCCCGGCAGTGCGGCCGCTTCGTGCAATAAGCGCACCGCCGCGTCGATCATGAGTTGCGCACAGGCATCGGTCCCTGCTCCCGCCACCCCGGCTTCATAGCCCCCACGCGCCTTCTCCCCCGGCAGGCCGACATAATGCGCTCCATTCCCGTTGGAGTAACCGAGCACAATCGTCTGTGGAAACGGCGAGGCCGTCCGGATCGCTGTGCCGAGTTCAGTCATCGGCTCGCCCGGTAACGCTACGAGCGCTAACGGGCCGCACACGATTATTTGGATCTCCGCATCGACGGTGTCAGCCCCGAGGCGTTGCTTGCCCGCGGGGGTGAGCGGCAACGCAATCGTAGTGCGCGCAGTGTGGAGCGGGCCCAAGGCGAGCTGGCTGCTGAAGCGTGCGACGAGCGCAGTCTTCTTGGCGATGCCATCGGACATTTCCGCCACCGCAGCAGTACCACGACGCCAGGGATTGATGTCGCCGGCACAGCCCTGCAAAAAGAGCGCCTCGCCGCCGAGTGCGGCGGATATTTTTTGCGCCGTCGGACCGGGCCAGTCCGCCGACAGGGCGGGATTCGACGGATAGATCGAGACGGCATGGCAGGCGACGTGGAAGAGTGACGCGACGGGTCGGCCGTCGGCGGCGCGAAAGGACACCAACGAAAACGTCCGGTCGAGGGGCCCAAAGCTCGCTCCCAAGGAGAGGAGTTCCGGATTCCACTCCGGACTGCTGGGCGACGGCGCCGCGGCACTCTTGGCGACCACGACGCCCCAAGCCGGTGCACGCGGGCGACGGTTATGGAGATACTCGCCGAGGGCGATGCGGCCAACGGCGAGCGTCACAGGGCGGACCGAAGCCGCCGCTTCTCGAGCGGCCTCCACGCTCGCAGCCAACAGGCGGCTCATCCACGCCGCAAAGGGCGGGAACTCATTCTGAGCGGGCATGTAGCGGACCGCCCACCACGTATCGCGTTCCTGGCTACGGAGTCCGGCGCGCCAAACCGGAGACCACGGTGCCGAATGATTGTGGCTCGCATGCACCAAGATATTCTCCGGAGGTATCGCCAATGCCGCCCCGACAACGCGACGAACTTCATCCCGGGCAGATTCCGAGACGTCGGCCAAATCCCAACGGATCAGCACGCTTTTCGTCGTGCCATCATCGAGCACGAGCGCGTGCACGCTGAGCGGGTCGCGCACTGAGCCGTAGGGTTTACCCGTGACCCAATTCAACACCGCCGGATCAGGCGTGATGTCGGCGTGGGCCGCACCGGCGCGCAGCGTCGCGGGCGGTTCGGCCGCATCGAGAACCGTCAGGAAAAGTCCGGCGATAAAAATGCGAATCTTCACGTTAGGGTGCCGCGAGGAAGGCGAGGAGATCGGCCATATCTTGAAGGGTGATGGCCGACTCAAGGCCTTCTGGCATGAGCGAGACAGCCGAACTAGTGAGTTTAGCGATGTTCTGACGGAGGATAACCTCGTCGGGCGCCCCCATGCGTTTCAGTCGAATGCTGCCCACCGTCTCCTCCGCAATCATCCCAGACACGGAGCTGCCGTCGTTCAATTCAACGACGTAGGCGATGCTGTTGGCGGCGACCTCGCGATTGGGATCGAGGATGTTCAAAATAATTTTCTCACGGTCCCAACCTCGGATGGATTCGAGGTTCGGCCCGATTTCGGTGCCGCGTCCGGCCAAGCGATGACAAGCGGCACAGAGGGTATCGTAAACTTGCGCGCCACGCCCCGCACGGCCGGCGAGGCCAAGGGCCGCACGATAGCCCGCCACCACCTCGGTCCGCGTGCCCGAGACCTGCTGGCCAAAAATTTTCGCCGCGCGGGTTTTGATGGCCTGATCGGGGTTCGCAAGCATCTGCGTGCGCCGGGCGGCGCTGACCTGACCTTGATTTACAATCTGATTCTCAATGGCGGCCAACAGTGCACCCACGCGATCACGACGAGCGAACAGCGCGGTGAGCACCTCCTCGCGAGCGACCGGCGTGTAGGCCGACCACGGGGCGAGCAACGTGCGGGCCACGTCCGCGTGAGTGAAGGTGGCCAGCACGCGAATCGCTGCGAGTTGGAGCGGTTGCGGCCCAGTCACCGTGAGATGCGCGGAGAGCACGGGACGGACGGTCACGAAGTCGTCATAGGCGAGCAGGGTGATCGCGGCCACACGCTCTTGGGTCGAAGTATCGGGCGAGCGCGCCACCGCGAGCGCCGCCGCCAACACGGCAGCCGCACGCGTGGCACCCGGTGAAACCGCCGGGAAGGCCGAACGCAGATTTTTCCCTGATTGGCGCAGTCCGTCACCGAGAGCCGGCCAAAATACGCTATCAAATTCGCCAGGGTAGGCCGCGAAGACCGCCGCGAGTTCAGCGGGTCGGTTGTGCGCACCCACCACGAAAAGAGCTTGGCGGACAAGTTCGCGGCCCGCATCGCCTGTCGTCAGAGCGGGGTCGCGCAACACCCGCTGCGCAACCTGCGCGCACTGGTCGGGTGTCGTGCCGAGCACGGCCGCACGGACCCAGCGATCGGCCGAATCGCGGCGCAGAATCGCGTGCGCAACATCGGCCGCCGCTTCGTCGGCGAGGCTCCCGACCGCGAAAGCAACTTGGTAGCGGACGCGGATCGCCGGATCAACCGCGAGCGCGGAGACGCGGGCGCGAATTTCAGCAGAGGTGACCACGCTCGGCGTCGCGAGGCGGACGGCATGCTCGCGGACACCGGCCGAACGATCACTCAGCCCCCTCAGTAAATCGGATTCGCGCAGCGCGGCCATGCCATCGAGCACGTACAGCGCGTGCAACCGAGCCAGCTCATCGCCGCTCGTCGCCAGCAACTCGCGCAAGGGTGCGACGGCCGCCAAATCTTGGCGCTCAAAGAGCAAGCGCTGCGCCGTCTCGCGCCACCACGAATGGGGGTTCGCCAAGGTCGCGACAAGTTCCGCACTCGTCGCGGAACCGAGGCGGGGCGGCTTGGGGATCTTGAAGTTCGGCGGCGCGAGCCGGTAAATACGTCCGCGATCGCGGCCGTTTTCCAGATCGAGTTTCGCATGGATGTCATCGGGGATCGACCATGGGTGCTCGATGGTCTCGCGATACATATCGACGACGTGAAGCGTGCCGTCGGGTGCGTTGACTAAATTGACCGGGCGAAACCACACATCGGTCGATGCGACGAACTCGGCATCGAGATCGGCGGCGACGACCTTAAACGTCACGCCGTCCGGCGAGACGAGTTGGCGCTGGATGAGATTATTGGCGACTTCGCATGTAAAAATCTGACCGCGATATTCCGCGGGATAGGCGGCCCCGCGATAAACCGTGACGCCCGCCGCCGAAGTAAACACCCCGCCCGCCACGAGCTCGCTACGCGGTCCGCCGTGGTTTTCAGCCACCCAGCGGCGCGCGCGAAGATCGCGCCAGGGTTCCCAGGGACTGATCCGCAAGACCGGCAGCGTATCGCCGGATTCACGCACGTCGTAAACCGGATTGGGCACGGAGAGGTAGGGATTTCTTCCCGCGAGCGTGCCGTCAAAGACGACGTGCTGCGCGGGATTGCGAATATTACAAAGGAAGCGGTTGCCCCAATCATCGATCCCGTGGCCAAAACGGGCACCCCCGGCGATCGCTTCGATTTTAGCTGTGCGCGGATCGATCCGCAGATCGTTACGCAAAAATTTTAGCGGACTGATCTCCGCGTGTCCGACCGTGGTGACCGTGCCACCGTTCGTCGCTCCCGCGATGACGATCCGATTATCGAGGCTCCACTGGGGATTGTTGATTACCGCTTGGACGTTGTACTTCCGAAAGCCGGTAAAAACTTTTTCGCGAACGTCGGCCCGGTGGTCGCCATCGGTGTCCTTGAGATACCAAATATCCGGCGTGGCCGTCACGAAAACGCCGCCCTTCCAGCAACAAATCCCCGTGGGCCACGAAAGGCCTTCCGCCAAAAGATAGCTCTGATCGAAAACGCCGTCGCCATCCGTATCCACCAGTTTACGCACGCGGCCGGTCGATGCGTCGGTGGCGTTGTCTTTCCAAGCCTGATGCGTGGCTTTGTTGGTGTACGGATAGTCGATCATTTCAACGACGTAAGCGGCACCGTTCTCGTCGTAACACATCGCCACGGGGCTCGCGACCAGCGGTTCGGCGGCGAGCAGATCCATCGTGAAGCCCGCTTTCGCGCGCAGGGTGGCGCTCACCTGCGACGGGGCGACCGCCGGAAAGCTCGCCAGCTTTTCGACCGGCGCTTCCACCGCTCGCAAGTGAAGTGCCGCCCAAAAAATGAGCCCCGCGCAACGCCCCAGACCAAGTGATCGTGTTAACATAGTGGATTCAACGAGCAAACGAGCGTGGGTATTGTGCTGAAGCGCCCTTGGATTCCCGCCACGACCTTGGCCACGACGATCCGAGTTTGATTCGGACGATCTTTGGAACCAACCCACGTTTCGATGATCGGTGATTTGTTGAAATTTTCTATGTCGCAAAAAATCGCCGTTGCGCGGCTGAAATTATAGCGCGTCTTCAAATTCAACTGCAGCTTTGGCTCCTGATAGACGACGAGCGCGGGGTTGGTGCTGTTCGTGACCAGATACTCGCTGCGCCAGACCGCATTGAGCCTCAGATTGAAGCCGGCCCCGAGGTAGGTCAGGGCCACGTTACCGGTCTTCGGCACAAATCCAGCAACCTGCGTGGTAACGGTCGCCCCACCATCGTCACCGCGAGTCAGGAGTCGCGTGTAGTTGGCGTAGAAGCCGAAGCCGCGCCAGAAGCCCGGCAGGAAGGTGAATTGCTGCTGATAGAACACCTCGAGGCCGCGATACCGGGCGTTGCCGCCGTTGCGCGTCGTCGTGATGCGGTAGCCGCCATACTGCCCGTCGAAACCATTGCCGGCACCGGTGGCGACGAACTGGCTGCTGTCCGTAAACTGGAAGCCCTTGATTTGCTTCATGAACACACTCGCGGTCAACGAACCGACGGGCTCGAAATAATACTCTGCGGTTGCATCGAAGTTGTCCGAGTATTGCGGCTTCAAACCGGTATTGCGGATGCTCACCGTCTGCGCGACCTCGTTGACCGAGTCGGCCGGCATGATCGCGTCGAACGACGGCCTCCCGATGCCCGAGGAATAACTGAGGCGCGAGACGAAGCTGCGCGTCGGCGAGTGCCGCAGATGCAGGCCGGGAAAGGTGTCGGTGTACGCGCCCTGGCGGCCGAGGCGGCGGATGACGCTGCTCACAGTCACCGGGCCATCGGCGTCCGTCTCGGTTTTCTCGACCCGGACGCCGCCCAAAATCGATAGCTGCGAGAAACGCAGACTGGCCATGCCGTAGCCGGCGGTGACGGTCTCGGTAATGCTGCGATCACCATTGAGTCGCGAGGTCGTGGTAAACGGCGCGTCCTCCACCCACTGGCCGGGAAACAGCGCGACGTGGCGCGCGACCGCAAACGGATTGGCCCACGGCGGCGACCGATAGCCTTCGTTCGCATCCGTCCACTTCGCCGTCGTGTCGCGAAACTGACCCAACCGCTCGTCGCCGTTGTTCAGGATCCCGTCAGGTCCGGAAAAGTTGAAGCGCTTCGCGTGGTTCTCCAACGCCCGGTCTTGTTGGCGGACGACCCCGCCGAGCTTCACAAAGATCGGCACCCCGAGGTCGAGCGACTTCTTCACATTGAGTTTCGCCGTCTTGATTTCATCTTCGCCAGAGCGATCCGAGTCAGTGACGAGCAACGTACCGTAGCTATTGAGATCGAAGAGATCGGCTCCGGTCGTCTGCGCGTATTTAGGCCACTTGAGGCTCTCGCGCCGGTCGATGGTGAAACCGATATTGGGCAGTCGGTAGCTGATGGTGGCTTTCGGGCGCGACTGAAAATGCCTTCCGTCGGGGGCGTAGTCATAGTAAGTCTGCGAGTTGGAGAAACTCAGGCCATAGTCGAGGTCGAGGCCGTTGAAACGGTGCCGTACCGTCGGCACAAACTGGTAGGTGCGACCGGACTTGTCGTCACTGCTCAGGGTCACCGCACTCGATGAGTTAGCGTTCGCCAGAACTTCCTCAAAAAAGCTGGTGTAGCCGGGGCGGAAATTGGCCACCGCCGCCGTGGTGCCGAGGACCATGGCGCGCGTGTCGTTGGTCTCATGGAACCAGTTGTAGGCGGTGTTGAGGGTCAGCACGGTTCGCTCGCTGAGCTTGTATTCGAGCTTGGCACCGGTTGCGAGGCGCGTGCGGGGCGCACCAGCGGGGCGCGGCACGGTGATATTCTGGGTGTAGTAAGGCTCGGTCAGAACACTCTGGTAGGTGGCCAAGGCGGCCGTGTCACCGCCTGGCTGGGAGTGGTCGGTGAAATTGAGCGAGACGCCGAAGCGTTTCTCCGCACCGAGCCGGTCAGCATAGGAAAAATTGATCGACGGACCGACGTTGGGGATCGGCTCGCGAAGCCAATTGTCGCTGCGCGTGTAATATTTCGGCCGCCACACGCCGCCGAGCGAGTAGGTAAAGGTGCGGGGTTGGGCACGGTCGAAGGTGCTCTTTGAAACGATGTTCACATTTCCACCAATGGAGTCGGCATCCATGTCGGGCGTCGGTGCCTTGGTCACCTCAATCGTTTCAATATTGTTGAGCGAGGCCTGCTCAAACTCGAACGTGCGCCCGGCGTTCGCCGACTGCGAACTCGCCACCCGGTCGCCGTCCATCGTCACGGAATTGAGGGCACCGTCGATCCCGCGGATTTGTACCGAGCGAACATCGGCCCCGACGTAGACCGCCGTGACCCCCGGTAACTGCTGGAGAAGATCGCCGATGTTGCCATCGGCCACGTTGCCGAAGCTGTCGGCCGCCACGATATTTTTTACGTTAAACGCTTCGCGCTGCTTGGTGATCGCGGACGCACTGCCTTCGCGCGGACCAGATACCGTAAACGCTCCCATCCGGTAAACGCTCGATGACAGTTCGAAATTTTGCACGACCCGTGAACCGGCGCTCACGACGACCGGCACTCGTTTTACCTCTAAGCCAGTATGAGTCACCACGACGGTCACCGCTCCCGGCGGCAGACTGAGCTCGTCGCGTCCTTCACGGTCCGTAATGGCGATTCGCGAAGAGCCCGCCACGGCGACCTCGGCACCCTCCAAAAACGTTGCGGTGGCCACATTGCTTACCTGGCCGACGACCGTCCCCAGAGATTGCGCGATCACGTACGGCGCCAAAGCCAGCCCCAAACAGAGCAGTCCAATTTTCGCCCAACTAACCCGCGCACGACAAACGTGGGATGAAAGGTTCATGGTGGAATAAATGGCGCTAGGGGAACAACCGCTCAGGGCCGCAGAGTTACTCCTCGCTGGGCACGGTCAAATAAAAATCCGCCCGCGCACCACCGGTAATCCACGAGCGGGGTCGGCTCGCTTTAACAACCGCCGGCTTGCTCGCTCAAGGCCTCTCCATGCCCGATCCCTGCAACAACGCCAGTCCCTCCTGCGCACGCTGGCGCTCGCCGCCTGCGACGACCTCATCGGCGTCGATCGCCGCGGCTACGTCGCCGACGGTCCGCTGATCGGTCGCAAACTCTAGGTCGATGGGCGCGCGCAGCCAACCGCGATTGACGCCATCATGCGGCGCGCCGACGGCCGCGTGCTCGGCACCGATATTTCGCTCGCCTCCCCAAAGCTTATCTTGCGAAAAAACTCCCAGCGTTTGCTCCTGCCGTCGCTGCTTCGAAAGGGCATCAAACCCTGAACGAATGCCCCGCGGCACCCCCGAAAAACTCACCACCCCATGTATCCAGTCCTCAAAGCCGCCCTCGTCCTGAGTCTATACGGAGCGCTCGCCGCCCGTGCCGCCGACCGCCTGCCGAACATCATCGTCATTTTCACCGATGATCAGGGCTACGGCGACGTCGGAGTCTTCGGCGCGAAGGGCTACACGACGCCACACCTCGACCGGCTCGCCCACACTGGCGCGATGTTTACCAACTTCCACGTCGCCCAAGCCGTCTGCTCCGCCTCGCGGGCCGCACTCCTCACGGGGTGCTACTCGAACCGCGTCGGCATTCACGGCGCCCTCGGGCCGAACGCGACGCACGGTCTCAATCCTCAGGAGACCACGATCGCCGAACTGCTCAAGTCCCGCGGCTACGCGACCGGTATGGCGGGCAAGTGGCACCTCGGTCATCGCGAGGCGTTTCTCCCGCCTCAGCAGGGCTTCGACGAATCATTCGGTCTCCCCTACTCCAATGACATGTGGCCGTTTCACCCGGAGGCCAAAGCGGGGACTTATCCTCCGCTGCCACTCTACAAAAACGGCAAGATCATCGACCCCGAGATCACGCCGGACAAAATGCGCAACCTCACGACGCAATATACCGAACACGCTGTCTCGTTTATCGAACGCAACCACGCGCGGCCGTTTTTCTTCTACCTCGCCCACTCGATGCCCCATGTGCCTCTCGCCGTCAGCGACAAGTTCAAGGGTAAATCGTCGGCGGGTCTCTACGGTGACGTCATCATGGAAATCGATTGGTCCGTCGGCGAAATCGTCCGCACGCTCGCCCGCCACGGCCTTGAGCGCGATACGCTCGTGGTCTTCACCACCGACAACGGTCCGTGGCTCAGCTACGGCAATCACGCGGGCAGCGCCGGCCCGCTCCGCGAGGGCAAAGGCACCTCGTGGGAGGGCGGCACGCGCGTGCCGTGCATAATGAGTTGGCCCGGCCACATCCCCGCCGGCACGAAATCGGACGACTACGCGATGACGATTGATCTGCTCCCCACGTTCGCCCGCCTCACCGGCGCGACGCTGCCCGCGAAACCGATCGACGGCCTCGACATTTGGCCCCTCCTCTCTCGCCAACCCGGAGCTAAGAATCCGCACGAGGGCTACGGTCTTTGGTATGCACAAAATGAATTGCAGGCCGTGGTGAGCGGCGACGGACGGTGGAAACTGATCCTCGCTCACCGTTCTCGCACGCTCGGCGGCCGGCCCGGCGGGCGCGACGGGATACCCGCCAAATATGAAAACTTTGAGGTGGGCTCACCCCAACTCTACGAACTCAGCCGCGATATCGGCGAGACCACGGACGTCGCCGCCGCCCATCCCGAAGTCGTCAAACAACTCGCAGCGTTCGCGGAAAAGTGCCGCGCCGAACTTGGCGACACGCTCACCAAACGCACCGGTCGCGGCAATCGGGAACCTGGCCGTATCGCCGCGCCGTAGTCGAGAATCGGGTGCTCCGACGCGATTTCGACGGCACTCCCCGCGAGGTGCCAGCACCCATCGGCTCACTGGGATCAACACCCTTAACTACCGGCTGACGTGAAACCTCGTGGTTCACATTCCGGTCCGCCCCACAGCCCTACGCCATCCGCCATGCCCCGTTCTCTCACTCGTCGCACGTTCCTCGGCAGCGCCGCCGGCGCCGGCCTCGCCTTCGGAATCCCTCCGTCCTCCGCAGCCGAGCCAACGGTCGTCCGCCCTCCCGCCGCGAAGGCCGCGTCCGACTGGCCGCTCTCGGACCACCGCGATGAGGCCGCACTCCTCGCCGTCTTGCGCAGCGGCAAATGGGGCCGCACCTCCGGCGGTGCCTCCCGCGTAAAAGAATTCGAAACCGCCTTTGCGTCCCGCATGCAAGCGCGCCACTGCGTCGCCACCTCCTCCGGCACGACCGCCCTCCTCACGGCACTCGGTGCGCTCAACATCGGCCCCGGCGATGAAGTCATCATGCCACCCTATACCTTTGTCGCGACGTTCAACGCTATCACCGCCAACTTCGCACTCCCGGTTTTCGCCGACACCGACGCCGCTTCGTTTCAGATCGATCCCGCCAAAGTGTCCGCCGCCATCACGCCGGCGACGAAGCTGCTCCTGCCCGTACACATCGCCGGCTCCCCCGCCGATCTCGACGCCCTCTCCACTCTCGCCAAGACCCACCGCATCACGCTCCTCGAAGATGCCTGTCAGGCTCCGCTGGCCGAATGGCGCGGCCGACCCGTCGGCACCGTCGGCCTCGGCGGCTGCTTTAGTTTTCAAGCGAGTAAAAATCTCACATCGGGCGAAGGCGGCGCGATCCTCACCAACGACGAAACGTTTGCCCACCTCTGCTACGATTTTCACACGCCCGGTGGCGGCAAAAAGAGCGCGAGTTCCGGCCGCGGCGCCAACTATCGCCTCACCGAATTTCAGGCCGCCGTGTTGCTCGCGCAAATGACCCGCCTTGAAGCGCAGGCCACCACGCGCGACGCCAATGCCGCCTACCTCAGCGAACTCCTGCGAAAAATCCCCGGCATCACCCCCGCCGCCCTCATCCCCGGCGTCACGCGCAGCGCGTGGCATCTCTATATGTTTCACTACGAGTCCGCGAAATTCGCCGGGCTACCACGGGCCAAATTTATCGCCGCGCTCGCCAAAGAAGGCGTCGCCGCCAGCAGCGGCTATGCTAGCCTGAATACGTCCGTTCACGTCAGGGCCCTCGCGTCGAATCCCCACTACCAACGCCTCTACGGCAAAGACACGATGGCGCGCTGGATGGACCGCAACCAATGTCCGGTAAATGACCGCCTCGTCGAGGCAGCCGTCTGGTTCGGCCAAACGAAACTCCTCGGATCGCGCACCGACATGGAGAAGATCGCCTCCGCCATAACCAGTATCCAACTACGCGCCGGCGAACTCGCCCGCTCCTGAGTGACCAACGGCTTCCCCTGCCAAGCGCGAGATTTCATGTCCACTCCCTACACGCTTCGCCCCCTCGTGGCCGCCGATCACGAGGCCACCGCGCACCTCCTCCACCGCTCGCTCGTGCAGTGGTATCAAAGCCGCCTCGGCCAGGGCTCCCGCTTTGGCACGAGCCACGAGCCGTTCCGCCTTTTCCCAGCCGTCTACGCCGAGCTCGATCCCGGACAGGCCGTGGCGGCGTGCGATCCCGCATCCGGCGAATTGCTCGGGGTGTGTTTCGTCCATCCGAGAAAAACCCACGTCGCCGTCGGCATCGTCGCCACCGCTCCCGCCGCGCAGGGCCGCGGCCTCGCGCGGGCGATGCTCACCCCAGTCATCGCTCAAGCCCGCCGGGACCAACTGCCCGTACGCCTCGTTTCAAGCCTGCTCAACCTCGATTCTTTTTCGCTCTACTCGCGCCTCGGTTTCGTGCCTCACACGCTCTACCAAGACTTGGCGCTCGCCGTCCCTGCCACCGGCCTCCCCGGGACTGCGCCCACCGGCGCAACGCGGGTTCGCCTCGTCACGGACCCGTCGGCAGCCGCCCGCCTCGCGGCGTTGGAGCACGAACTGCACGGCCTCCATCGCGAGCCCGACTATGCTTTTTTCCTGCGCAATCAGGTTGGCGACTGGCGCGTCGCGGTGCTCGAAGATGCGCATGGCGCCCTCACCGGGTTCCTCGTCGCGAGCCATCATCCGTCATGTGTGATGCTCGGTCCCGGCGTCGCGCGCGATGAGGCTGCCGCTGCCGCGCTGCTCTGGTCCGCGCTCGACGCGATGCGCGGCGCGAGCCCTGTTTTTCTCGTACCCTGCACGGCCGCCTCGCTCATCCAGCAGTGCTATGCGTGGGGCGCGCGCAACGTCGAACTCCACGCCGCCCAATCCCTCGGTCCCGTGCCTCCCAGCCGCGGGCTGTCGTTTCCCACCTTTCTCCCGGAGTCTGGTTAAGCCCGCCGCGTCCACGCGGCGCGCCCCATCGCTCCCGTGTTTCGCGAGCACGTCATCGAGTACCGCCAGCGCCGTCCCGGCCCCGGCGCGAGCCGCGGAGTCTGCACAGCGAGCCCAGACCTGTCCGGTGAATCGCAACGTAGCATCCGCGAGTCGCACCGCCACCGCTACGCCGTTGGACGAGCGGGGCGGAATTCGCTGTATCACTCCGGCCATGACAGCCTCAATTACAGCGCCCCGCGTGCACGGCAGCGACGCCCCGACGAGGACGTTCACGATATTTTCCTGCACATGATTACGCGGAGAGCTCAGCCCTACGCGACAGGCGGACGCAGCGTGCTTACTCCTCAAATCACCTTGCCCCAACGGCTATCCGTCCGATACACGCGCTATCGTGATTCCGACTGTCCCCCACCCACCCCGCCCTAGATTATGGCCACTGCTCGTGTTCGTCATCGCACTCGTCTGGTCGGGCTGCGCCGCGGTCACTCCGTCGGAGCGTGCCGGTTGGCGCGCCGGCGTCGGTCGGGAAAAAATCACGCCAACCGACGCGCTCTGGATGACCGGTTACGCCTCCCGCGATCATCCCGCCGAAGGCACGTCGCAAGATCTCTGGGTCAAAGCGCTCGCCATTTCCGATTCTGCCGGAAACCGCGCGGTCTTGCTCACGCTGGATCTTTGCGGTGTGACGCGGGAAATCTCCGATCGCGTGGCCTTGGAAATCATGCGACGCTACGGCCTGCCGCGCAGCGCGGTCATGACGAATGTCTCGCACACCCACTGCTCGCCGTGGCTCGAAGACAGCATCGCTGGCCTCCGCATTTTCCCGCCGGACGGCGTGAAGAAAGCTGCAGTTTATCGCGCCGCACTGGAGAGTAAAATGATCGCCGCCGCTGCGCATGC
>CAMCHO010000040.1 GCA_945874455.1 Opitutus sp. GAS368
GCCGATCTCACGGTTCGCCAAGTCGCCGATCTGACCGGCCTCGACGAGCCCTCCGCCGCTCGTGCCCGGCAGCGCGACTTTAGCGAGACCCTCGTCGACCAATGGCCGGCCGCGCAGTGGTCCGCGCTGGAGGCCGCGCTCTCCGCCGAGGGGTTGATCTGCCGGCATGGCGGACGCTTTCGGACGGTCACGGGCATGGAGAGCGACAAAGGCCGCGCCGCACGGCTGGTGGCCGGACTCTACGCCGTCGCGCTCGGCCAACGGGTCGTCACCGCGGGCATCGGCGACAGCGCCAACGACGAAGGCCTTTTGACCTCCGCCGACCACCCGTATCTAGTCGCCCGCGGCGCACAAACGTGGGCCCAACTCGACATCCCCGGCCTCGTGCGCACGGCGAACGCTGGCCCTCGCGGCTGGAATGAAGCGATCCAGCATCTGCTCGCCACTCAGCGGGCGTAAGTCGTCCCGCTGACCCGGGTGCAGAGGGGCGCTCGCCTGCCGATTCGCGATGGAGGCCGCAGGGCTCCCCGCGACGCGTGATCTATGCTTCGCCCGTCCCGTCGCCGCGCTCCTCACCGCCGGTGCGGCCCGGGTACTCCTGGTCGTTGATGAAATCGTAATCCGCCCGAGGTGCGCAGGACGTGGCTGCTGCTCGCCGCCGGTCGAGCAGGCTCCTCGATACGCCTGACAAAAATGTCAGCTACCCAAACTGGCGAAACTTCGCCTCCGGCTGCATCTGTGAACATGGCGTAGGTTGGGTGGAGGAGTCTCGTCGCGCTGCAACGGCCGGTCTCCTCCACTCCGCTTGCCTTCGGTCTGCCATCGCCGCGCTTTCCTTACCTCATGTTTTTGACCACCTCGTCCTCTGGGCCTCACCGCCGCGCCCCCCGCGTCGGCCTGCTAGCGGCTGTCTTGCTCGTCGGTTTGGCCCTCCTCCCGCTCATCTACATCGGCCTCCGCGCCGCCGAGGCCGGTCGCAATATCGCCTACTGGGACGAGTTTGAAACCGCCCTCGCGCTGATCATGCGCCTGCACACCGGCGTCGCCCCGACCGCTTTCATCCACGAACTGTTCTCGGTCAACAACGAGCATCGCATGGTCATGAGCCGGTTACTTTTCACTGCCAGCTACGGGCTCACCGGCACCGTGAATTTTTCCATCATTAGTCTGCTCGGGAATGGCTGTCTCCTCGCGTTGTGCGCCATTTTGATCGTCGGTGCCGGCAGCGCCGCCCGCCGTCTCCGGCTCGGCCTCGTCCTCGCGCTCGGCCTGTTTCAGCTTGAGAACTACGAAAACTTTCTCTGGTCCGGCTCTTCGATCGATCATTTCCAAGTGCTGCTCTACGTGGGCGCGACTGTCGCCGCCCTCGCGCACGGCACGCGCACCGCATGGTTCATCGCGGGTCTTTGCGCCGTGCTCGCGACGCTGACGCTCGCCCATGGCCTGTTGGTCTGGCCGCTCGGCGCCGCGATGCTGTGGCGCGCCCGCCGCAGCCCGGAGCTCCTCGGCTGGTGCGCCTTGGCCACCCTCGTCATCGTCGGTTACGCGCTGGGCTTTTCCGTCAACGGCGGGCACCGCTTCGCCCACTTCAACCTCGCCGGTGCGCAGGAAATTCTCCGCTACTGGCTCACGCTTCTCGGCACGGTCCCCGCCCTCGGACACACCGGCTTCGCCCCGTGGCTCGGCGTCGCTTTGCTCGCCGCCCTCGGCTGGCTCGGCACGCACGGCGCAGTCCGGCGCGAACGCGTCGCCTATCCCTTAGCGTGGTTTGGGGTCGCCGCGCTCGCGCTCGTGGCCGTGGGCCGCGCGGAGCAGGTCGGCGGCCTCGTGATGTCGCGTTACGTCATCATCAGCACGCTTTCCTGGAGTCTCACAGCTTTCATGTTGCTCGAGCGTTTCTCCGATCCCCGGCGTCCGCTGGCCGTGCTCGCGTGGTGCCTCCCCGCGCTGGTGATCTTCAACGTCGCCGCGAATCGCACCTACGCTTCCGCCGCCGATTCGTGGCTCGACTGCCGCGATATCGCCGCTGCCCGCTTCAAGCAGCACGGCGTCGATGGCCGTGGAAATTTTTCCCTGTCCCCCATGCCCGCGCGTGCGACGACGTTGCTGAACGAGGCGGAGCGCCGGGGCGTCTACCGGATGGGGCCCGTGTGCCTGCCGCGTTCGTTTCCCGCCGCCGCACCGAGTGAGCGCATCATCGGGCGCGTCGATGAACTCACCGTCAGCGATCGCTCTGCCTTCGTGCGCGGCTGGGCCGTGATCCCGGGGGTGCGTTCCCAGCGCGGGCACATCCATCTGGTGCTCCGGTCCGCGACCGTGACCCACGTTTTTTCCACGGTGAGCACCCAGCGCCCCGACGTGGCGGACAATCTGGGTGATCCGCAACTCAACCGCTGCGGCTACCTGTTTGCCCGCCGACGTGACAAGCTTCCTTCCGGCGACTACCAAATCGGTTTCCTCATCAAGCAGGGCGGCTCGTCCGAATACGTCATGACCGAAGAACGGCTCGTGTTGCGAGACCCAGGCACGCTCGCGAGCGACCAATGAGCGCGGCCTCGCGCAATACGCCGCCGCGCCGACTCGCCGTGCGAGGAACTGGCGAACAGGTTGTGTCGGGTGGGCGTGACACTGTGCAGATAGGGCTCGTGAGCTCCGCGTTTGGAGTTCCGCCTTCAGGCGGGCACGGGCAGAGTCGGAACCGCCTGAAGGCGGAACTCCGAACCCAAAGTCATTTTCGCGATCTGGCACAGATCCAATCTCGCCCGATCGTTTCGCGGCCCCATGATTTAAGTGGCGCACGACCGGCCGCCGTGAAAATCTGCCGACGGTCGCCCGCTATCCCCGGTCGGCACCTCTGACTTCCGTTTCCGTGAGTTTGCCCCCCATTACCCTCCTTCCCCGGCTGACCGCGCAGTGGCGCGTCGCCCTCCTCGTGCTGGTCACAACGCTCGTGTGGACGGCCCACTATGATCGTTGGACGCTCGCGAGCTGGTCCGTGCCGACCGACTACCGCGGCGATTCTTTGGAGATATTTGCGCGCATCCAGGCGGCGGCCGAGGGGAATACCCTGCCGTTGCAGCCGCAGGTGATTTCCCGGCTGGGCGCGCCGTTCGGGGCCAACTGGAGCGCTTATCCCACCTCGGATCTGCCGCTCGTCTGCGCGCTCGGGTGGCTCGCGCGGGGCGTGGGCGTATTCGCGGCGGCCAACCTCGCGCTGCTGCTCGCCACCGTGAGCGCAGCACTCGCGTTTTACGGGTGTGCGCGCTGGTTGCGCGCGCGCTGGGAATGGGCGTTCGCCGGCGCGCTGTTGTTCGCCTTTACCTTTCAGACCTTCAGCCGCGGTCTGCCGCATCTGTTTCTTGTGTTTGCGTGGACGGTCCCGCCCGCGCTCCTGGCCTGCGGCCTGGTGGCGACGAGTCGACGCCTGCAACTGCGCAGTGGGGGCGGAATGTTCTGCGTCGCCATCGCGGCGTTGATTGGTGTCAGCAATCCTTATACGTTGTTTCTTTTCCTCCAACTGCTCGCGTGGGCGCTCGTCGCCCAGTGGCTCGGGGCACGGCGCCGAGAAAATCTGCGGGTCGGCCTGGCGGCCTTGGCGACGGCGGTGTTGGCGTTTTTCATCGTCGAGTCGCATGTCTGGCTGTTTACGCCCGACACCGTGGCTCCATCGCCGATCGTGCGCGGCTACGGAGCAACCGAGCTCTACGCCTTAAAACCGATGGAGCTGTTTATGCCGCCGGCCCAACATCGGTGGGACGCCCTCGCATTTTTCGGTCATCGCTACGTCCGCTGGTCCGAGTGGCGAAACGGCGAGCCATTTACGCCCTATCTCGGTCTCGTCGGCATTGTTGGTTTCGCGTGGCTCGCGCTGACCACGTTGCGTGCGATCTTGCGGCGGCGGCGCCTGCCCGGCCTCGCGCTGCCGGCCGGTTGGGTCCTCGCCTTCGCCTCGGTTGGTGGGCTGACCAACGTCATGGCGTTCTTCACTGGGCTGATCATTTTTCGGGCGACGAACCGGTTCAGCATTGTTGTCTCGGCGGTGGTCTTGTTGTTTCTCGCGGCGAAAATGTCCCGCTGGTGGCGTGAGCGCCGGGTCCGGCGCACGTGGGCGCTGGCGCCGGCGTGGTGGCAGGCGGGAAGCTTCGCCGCCGCGGCGCTCGTGAGCGTCGTGGGGCTCGTCGACCAACTGCCGCGCGCACCGGGCCTCGCTCGGCAAGAGCGCATCGCGCAACGCCTCGCGGCCGATCGCGAGTTGGGGACATTGCTCGAAGGCCGCCTGCCGAAAGGGGCGATGGTCTTCCAGCTCCCTGTCATGATGTTTCCCGAGGTCGGGTCGCGTGGACAGCTCGGTGACTACGAACATTTCCGCCCCTTCCTCGCGACGAGCTCGCTACGCTTCAACTACGGCGCGCTCAAAGGCCGCAGTCGCGGGCGCTGGCAACGTGAAGTCGAGGAACTCCCGACGGTGGAGCTGGTGCGGCGCATCGAGCATTACGGATTTTCCGCACTCTATCTCAACCGGCGCGGCTTCGCGGATCGCGGCGAGAAACTTCTGGGGGAACTCCGCGCCTTGGGTCGGACGCAGCTCATCGAGGGAGCCTTGGGCGAACAGGTCGTCGTGCTGCTAGAGCCGAACCTCACCCCCAAACTCCCGCTGGCGCGCACCCTCACGTTTGGCCACGGCTGGCACAGCGTGCGGGCCGGCGAGCCGCGTTGGGCCTATGGTCCGGGCGCGTTTTCTTACCACAATCCCACCGCGCTGCCCCGCCAGGCCACCGTGCGTCTCACCGTCAGTGCGGCACGCCCCCGTAAGGTGAACATGGTGTTCAACGCGGGCGAAAAAACAACGGTGCTGATCGGGGAGGCGAGCCATGAAATCAGTTTGCAGGTCACGCTGCGCCCCGGCTTCAACCGCTTCGACTTACAACCCGTGGAGCCCGCTCAGCGTCTCACCCAAGAGCGCGGCCACCTCCGCAGTTTCGCCGTCCACGCGACCGCGGTGGACTTCGAAGAGCGGGTGGCCAGCAACGACCGCTGACGAAGGGCGTTGCGCCCTGACCGTCCGGCACCTGTGAGTGCCCTCAGCCTCGCGGGAGCGTCAGTCGAAACGTGCTTCCGCCCCCTGGGGCCGGGGCATACTCCACGGTGCCACCGAGCAGTCGGAGGTAAGCTTTCGTCAGCGCCAGTCCGAGACCGAAGCCACCCCGCTCTCGATCGCGGGCACTATCCGGTCGGAAAAATCGCGCCGTGAGCCGTGATCGATGCTCGACACCGATGCCCGGCCCCTCGTCGGTGACCTCGATGACCCAGTGGTCGCCGGCCTCCCGCACCTTGATCTGAATCGTCGTGCCGACTGGGCTGTATTTGATCGCGTTGTCGACGAGGTTTTGGATCGCCTGCCGCAGGAGCACCGCATCGGTCTGCGCGGTGCACTCCGGCGTTTCCAGTAGGAAGCGTTGGCTCTTGTTCTCCGCCAAAATACCCAACTCGCCCACGCACCGGCGCACCAGCTCGTCGAGCCGCACTGGCACGCGCTCCACCCTCGGTGCATCGCCCTCCGTGCTCGCGAGTTCCAGCAGGCGTTGCGTGAGTAACTGCAGCCGGTGCGCCTCCTCCAGCATTGAACCGATGATCTCGCGGTATTCCTCTACTGTCCGGCTCCGGCGCAGGCCGACTTCGCCCACGTTGCGCAGCGTCGTCAGAGGCGTGCGCAATTCGTGGGACGCATCCGCCACAAATCGGTCCAGCGCCACGAAGGATTCCTCCAACCGGTCGAGCGTCACGTTAAACACCTCAGCGAGCTGCCCGAGTTCGTCATGCGGATTCACCACCGGCAGCCGTCGGCCCAGATCTTCTGCCGTGATCCGGTTCGCCTGCGCCACCATGAGATCGAGTGGCTTCAACCAACGGCGCGTGAGCGCGTAGCCGCCCAACACCAGCAGCGCGACGACCACCGGCAGCGCCACCACGATGATCAGCCGTAGCGCCCCCAGCCCATCGGCCATCGGGCGGTGCACGGTCATTACGCGGATCATCCACGTTTCCCCCCGGTCGGGCAGCGCGTAGGGCGCCGAGAGCACGCGCAGCCGCAGGTCCCGTGCGACGTAAAAGATGGAAATGCGCTCCCGCCCCGGCTCGGGCGCCACCGGCATCGACTCCACCCGGCTCTCGGTAAACGGCCAAAACCGTCGCACGAGCTCCCCTTGCTCATTCCATAATTCAAACCACGGGTTCCCCGGATTCCAGCGGGCTTGCGCGGTCACTCCGGCCCGGTCCCAGAGCACCACCCCCTCCGCCGTGATGGCGAGGCGTTGCCGGATCTCCGCCAAGTCTTTCTGTAACTCGGAGTCGAGCGGACGCGCCATCGTCTCCGCGACAAAGGAATACAGCGTCGCCGAAAACCCCGCCAACAGTAGCGTGCCGCCCGCCCCATACCACGCTGCGAGCCGAAAGCGGAGCGTCCGCTGCCGCCACCACTTTTTCACGCGGGCTCCTTTCCTAAACGATAACCGAGCCCGCGCAGCGTGTGGATCAGCTTCTCGGTGCCGTCGCCATCCACTTTTTTGCGCAGCCGCATGAGTTGCACGTCGATCACATTGTCGAGCGAAGTAAACCGGTGCGTCTGCTTCCAGACATCGCGTTCGAGCATCTCGCGCGTGACGATCTGCCCTTGGGCGCGCAGCAGATATTCCAATACGTCGACTTCGCGCGGCGTGAGGGGGATTTCACCGCCCGCGCGCATGGCCACGCGCGCCCGCGTGTCGAGCTGGAGATCGCCGCAGCGTAGCACCGTCCCCGTGCCGAGCACCGGCCGCCGCAAGAGCGCCCGACACCGCGCCAACAGCTCCACGAAGGCGAAGGGTTTGGCGAGGTAATCGTCGGCGCCGGCTTCGAGGCCACGCACCCGGTCGTCGAGCGCTGTCCGTGCCGTGAGCATCAGCACCGGTGTTTCGACGCCCCGAGCGCGTGTGCGCTGGAGAACGTCGAGTCCATCTCCGCCGGGCAACATCCGGTCGAGCACGACCAGATCGAAGCCTTCGCGCTCCAAATATTCGGCGGCCTCACCCGCCGTCGCCGCCGTCGTGACGGACCAAGCCTCGTGGCGCAATCCTTCGGCCACCGATTCGCGGGTTTTTTGTTCGTCCTCGACCACGAGCACGCGCGGCGGAAAAGGGGAGAGAGTGGTAACGGTGCTCAAGGGAAAAATCCGGCGGGGGAAAACCGCCGTTGAAAACTCGTGCGCCCGCCGCTCATGCGCAAGCCGTCTCTGGGTGGTGGATAGTCATGAGGGCATCGCTGCTGGAGTGGCACGGGTGAAGGTCGGGATGTGGGCGCGCTTTCCAGCAAGCGTGGTCACTGAGGGCAGGGGAGCAGGCGGGCTGCGCGAACGTTTTGGACGCCCCGTGTCAGTGAAGGTGACTGCTGGCGGCACTGAAATAGATCGGACTTTTCCAGTCTCTGCCGAGGGGGCGAAGCCTGTTTCCTGACATCTCTGTCAGGTGTGGGCGGGCATGCGGTGGCCCACTCGCAGTTTCAATCAGCTGTAGATCGCTATCGCCCTCGGGGCGGTTGCGGCTGTAGGGATCATCCCACTGTGATGAAGTCTCCTCGCGCTCGCTTCCACTCCGCGCTGATCGTCGCGGTCATCGCCACCTTCGCGGGTGTGCCCGAACGCACCGCGTTCGCTCTCCCCGCCGACCTCGCTCCGTATTTTCAATCGCCCTCCGCCGCCCGCGAGCAGGCGGATCCGCGCCGCTCTCCGCTCATCCGCCCCGCCGGCCAGCGCATCTCGACCGCCGCCGACTGGTCGCTCGAACGCGCCGCGATCCGCGCCCGCTGGTTCGCCCTCCTCGGCCCGTGGCCGGAACTCCTCGCCGCGCCGAAACTCGAAATCATCCGCACCGAGTCGCGTGAGAATTTTGAACAATGCGTCATCCGGATCGAGCTCGCGCCCGGCTATTTTCAAGAGGCGATGCTCCTCGTCCCGTCCGGCCCCGGCCCGTTCCCTGCCGTGGTCGTCCCCTTTTACGAAACGCACACCAGCGCCGGCCTCGCCACCACGCCCGCCGGCAAGGCGACCCTCCCGCTCCGCGACTTCGGTTATCAACTCGCCAGACGGGGATTCGTCGCCTTGTGCCTCGGAACACCGGGCGGCGACGCCTACCAACCCGAGCAAGCCGGCGCGTTGTGCCAGCCGCTCGCCTTCCTCGCCTACGTCGCCGCCAACGCTCACACCGCGCTCACTCGCTGGCCCAAAGTTGACGCTGCGCGCATCGGTATCGTCGGTCACTCCTACGGCGGCAAGTGGGCGCTGTTCGCCTCCTGCCTCTACGATAAATTCGCCTGCGCCGTCTGGTCCGACCCCGGCATCGTCTTCGACGAAACGCGCGCGAGCATCAACTATCAAGAGCCGTGGTATCTGGGCCTCGACCCGACCACGACGCGCCCGCGCGGCCTCGTCGCCGCCACCGCCCCACGCACCGGCGCCTACGCAAAACTCATCGCGCAGGGCCACGATCTCCACGAACTCCACGCGCTCATGGCGCCGCGTCCTTTCCTCGTCAGCGGCGGCGCCGAAGACACGGCCGCGCGTTGGCCCGTGCTCGCTCACGCCGTGGCTGTGAATCAACTCCTTGGTTACGCCGAGCGCGTCGCGATGACCAATCGCCCCAAGCACGATCCGACCGAGGAATCCAACGCCGTCATTTATCGTTTCCTCGAACATTTCCTCGCTCCGAAGTAGGCGGGTTTTCTGACCCTGCCAATCGCGCCGCTGCGCCCGTCCCGTCCGCGCTGCCGGCCACGCCCGCGCTGACGGCCAGCGTGCTGAAAACGTGAAGCATGGGCAAAGGGGGAGGCCAAAAAAAGAGGGCAAAAAAGAGCGTAGGAAAAAAAGAACGAAACGGGGCGGGCACGAAATCCTTCGGCCAAGCACGACGTGGGGAACGAAGCCCCGGGCGCCCCCTTTTTGCCAACGCTGTTTTTGTTGATCCAGATTGTGCTTGGTTCCTTTGGCCTCGCTCGCGCCCGTTCCTTGTTTTCCCTTCGATCACCATGCCTCACCACCGCTCCTTCGCCTGTCTCGTGCTCTCCCTGAGCCGAGCCCCGCTCGCTGCCTCCATCGGCTTCGTCTTTTTTCTAGCCGCAGCGGTACCTTCACTCGTCGCCCAATCCACCGCTGGCAGTATTACCGGTCGGATCTTTAATCCCGCGACCGGTGAATACGTGCGCAACGCCGAAATCCGCGTGCAAGGCACGGAGCAGGTCGCCTTCTCCGAGGACGGTGGCGTCTACCAACTCTCCAACGTGCCCGTCGGCCCCGCCACGTTGCAGGTCACCTTTTCGGGCTACCAGTTGACGACCGCGACGGTGGTCGTGTCCGCCGGCGCCGTCGCGCCCCGTGATTTCGAAATTGTCAGTGCGCAAGCCCGTGGTCCCGCCGGCAAAGATGAACCGCTCAAGCTCCAAGCCTTCGTCGTTTCCCACGAGCGCGAGGGCAACGCCAAGGCCATTATGGAACAGCGCCGCAACATGAACATTTCCACCTCCGTTGCTGCCGACACCTTCGGCGATGTCACCGAGGGCAACGTCGGTGAATTCCTGAAATTTCTCCCCGGGGTCGAAGTCGAATACGTCGATGGCATTAGCCGTGGCCCGCGCGTCGGCGGCCTCGATCAGCAATACGTCGGCGTCACCATGGACGGTGCCGCCGTCGCCAGCGCCGACGCGTTCGTGGCCTACGGGAGCACGCTCAACGGTGCCGCCGGCAGCCAATCGCGCTCGGTCGGCTTCGAGCAGATGTCCATCAACTCCATCGAATCCATCGAGGTCAGCCGCACACTCAGCCCCGACATGGACGCCAATTCTCCCGCCGGCTCCATCAACATGCGCACCCGCCGCGCCTTCGACCGCAAGGGCCGCCGCGTCGATTGGCAATTCAGCGCCGGCTTCAATACGCCCGACGCCGCCAACTTCGGCCAGACCCACGGCTGGGACGACAATCTCCGCCGCCAGTGGCGCCCCAACTACCAGCTCGATTACTCCGACGTATTTCTAAACCAGCGCCTCGGCATCCGCCTCAGCGTGAGCAACAGCAGCATCCGCTCCGAGCAGCAATACGTCACGCACACTTACAACAAGACCACCGTCCCCACCGGCGTCGCGCCCGACCTCCGCCCGATGGTCCTCACCGGCATGGTCTTCACCGACGGCCCCCGCCTCTCCAGCCGGGCCAACATCACTGCGACCACCGACTTCAAGGCCACCCAACGCCTCGTGCTCTCACTCACCGCGATGTTCAACGCGTTTGAAAATAACGCGCACACGAAGGCGCTCACTTTCAATGCCGCCGCCAACGGCGTCGCCGCCGCGACCGGCCGGCAAAATGTCCTTGGCGACGGCCTCACCGACATCCGCACTAATGGGCTCGCGGCCAACACCTCGCGCACGCTGACCTACGGCGGCGGCACCGCGATCAAGCTCACCAACTCGTTTACGCTGACTCCGAAATTCGAATACAAGCTCGGCGGCCTCACGGTAGACGGCACGGCCAATTTTTCCCGTTCGAAAAACGATTACGAGACATCGACGCGGGGCTCGATCCGCACTGAAACGCTCAACGCCCTCACCGCCGATTTTCGCGCCACGCGTCCCCACGCCAACTCCGCCGAGTGGACGATTGTCCAAACGGGCGGCGCCGATTGGTCCAACCTCGCCAACTTCACCAACCCGCGCTCGAACGAGGAAGGGCGCTTCGCCTTCACCGAAATCTACACGGCCGAGACCAACGCGAAATATGTTCTCCCGTGGCGCCTGCCCACGTTCGTGAAATTTGGCGGCAAGTGGGCCGAGGAAAATCGCAAGACCGAGAACACGACTCCGTATCTCGTCTACAGTTACATCGGCCCGGGCGGAAATATCCTCAACGCCAACGGCACCATTACCCCCACCGGCACCTTCGCCGGCTTCGTTTCGCCGCGCCCCTTCAACACTAATATGGGCGACATCCGCGCCCTCACGATTGCCAATCTCCCCCCACTCACCAATCGCAGCGCCGTCTCGCTCCTCTATCGCGAGCACCCGGAATATTTCGTCAACGTCGCCACGGCGGAAAACTTCTACACCGCCTACGTCGCGAACCACCGCGACTTCCGCCAACACGTGACCGCCGGCTACGGCATGGCCAACACCCGCCTCGGCAAACTCCAATTGCAGGGCGGGGTCCGCTGGGAGCTCACCGCGTCCGAATCGCGCGAGTTCGATCCGCTCACGGCCGCGCAGGTGGCGTTGAGATATCCCATTTCCGCCACCACCCGCCGGGCGACCACGGTGGAGGGCATGCAATATCAATTTTTCTCCCAGCCACGAACCTCGCGCGAGGGCGATTATGCCAATTTTTTCCCGAGCGCCTCGCTCAAATATTCCGTCCGCCCCAATCTCCAGGCGCAGGTTGGCTACAGCTACGCCATCTCCCGTCCACCGGTCGACGCGCTAGCCGGTGTGTGGTCCATTAACGACCAAGCGCTCCTCATCACCGCGCCGAACCCGAATCTGAAGCCGGAAAAATCCGACAACTACGTGGCCCGCGTCGCCTACTATTTCGAGCCCGTTGGCAGCTTTACCGTGCTCGTGCAGCAAACGGAAATCTCGGATCAACGTGTGACCGTGCGCGGTAAGGCCGCGGACTTCGGTTTCGAAAACGATCCGGACTACGCGACCTACGAGTTCCAATCGCTGACGAACAACAACACGCTCTACCGCTATCGCAGTCTGGAGCTCGCCTATAACCAAAACCTCTCGTTTCTCCCCAGCTTCCTCCGCACGACGACCGTCAACGTCAGCTACACTCGCAACTACGCCAACCAGTATTTCCCCGGCGTGACCCCGCACAAAGTTTCCGGCGCGGTGGGTTGGAGCATCCGCGGACTCAGTCTCCGCGCCGGCGCCGTGTGGCAGGACGACACGCCGTTCACGACGGTGTTCGGCCGTTACCAGCGCCACAATCTCAAGCTCGACCTCAGTGGCGGGTACAAGCTCTCGGCGCGCACGAGCCTCTTCTTCCAAGGCCGCAATATCCTCAACGATCCCCATCTCCTCTACGAAGGCGACCCGACCCGCAATATCCCCGCTGCGCTGTATCGCTACGGAAATTACGGCGTCAGCTGGAGCCTCGGCGTCCGTGGGAATTTTTGATGTTTCGAATCAGCGGCGCTGGTTAATCGCTCTCCGGAGGCAGCTTTTCCGAACGGTGGTAGGCATAGGCGCAGGCCAGCGAGAGGGCGGTCAGCACGTGCCACAGCGCGTGACCTTGGAGCCACGCGTCGGGTCCGCTGAATTTTCTGGCGACATCGAGTTGCCGGCAGATGACGGCTGCAACCAAGGCCAGCGTCGAGTAGAGCAGCCAACGAAAATGGAGCGTGCGGCGCGCGAACAAGGCATCCACGAGTCCGGCGCACGCGGTGGTGACGATGAGCGTGGCGAGCACCGTGCCGGAGTCCATCGACCACTTGAAGTGATAGAGGAGGTAGCTCGTGATGACGACGAGGCCCCCGAGGATCGGCCAGACGCTGAACGTGCGCGGAGTGGGCGCGCGTTCGCAGCGGCGCAGCCACCGCCCCAAACTTATCGCGATGCCTACGAGCAGCGGCGGATACATGGATGCGACGTCGAGGTGTTGGCCCCATCGCGTGAGGGAAGCGTGGTAAAAGCCGCTGCCGAATCCGAGTAAGCAACACGCGGCACCGAAGAGGAGACTCATAGCTGGGGTAGCGATCACATAGCCGGCACGGGGGGCGCCGCGGTGTCGTCGGTCGTGGTAACCGAGTGCGAGGGCGTAAAGCCCGACGACGACGAAGGCCAGATTCGACCACGTGTTGGCGCGGGTGCGAACCACGTGATCGAAATAAATTCGTTCCGCGTAGGACGGCTGCCGGAGTCCGCGACTTTCGATCCAGCCGCTCCACACGGATTTACCTTCGAAGGTGGCGGTGAGAGCGACCAAGAGTAGCGTGAGCACCACCAGCCCGCTCCACGCGAAGCCATGGACCCGCAGCGGGAGGCCGAGATAGAGCTGGGGCGCGGGCGCGCTCGTGGGTGACGATTCGGATGCGGGTGAAAGGGGAGCGGTCTGCATGGGGCAAATCGGCGCCAGCGGCGTAGCGAGGTGTTGCGAGGAAAACGGAATGGTTGGCGATGACGAGCGATCAGCGAGCATCGCTTGCGTTTTGGATTCGAGTAAAACTTCGCCGGATCACAAAAACGATTTTGGATTCGGCGTTCGGCCTTTAGCCGGCCGCGAGGACTTTGGCCTGTTGCTCGATACCGGAGAAGATTTTGTCGCTGACGTGGGCGGGGAATTTTTTGGGCAGAAGATGGCCAACGGAGGAAATCGCGGACGGTACGAGCGACAGAATTTCGTGGATCAGCGTGTCGGCATTGCCGAGGCCGGCTTGTTTGGCGACGGCGGACCAATGGCGCGGGCGGAGGTCTTTGAGTTTCCAGTGGGCGTTGGTGGCGCGCACGGCCATGGCGAGGGTGGCTTTTTGCCAGGGAACTTGATGCGCCTTCGGGCCCATCACGGGCCAAACGGAGAGCACGTCGTAGAATGGCGTCATCCGATACGCTCCGCCGGTTTCGTGAAACAGGGAGAAATTTTTCGCGTGGCCATCCGTCGCGGCGAGGAGCCAGAAGAGGATCTGGGCCTTGACGAAATCGCGGCGGTTGCGCGCCGCCTCGGCGCTGAAGGCCAGCACGTGGAGGATAGCGTTCATGCCCGGTCCACCTTGATTTTCGTATTTCTTCCAACCAGCGATGCCGAGCGCTTGGCAGAAATCCTCCTGCGGTCGGCGCGCGATCCATTTGGTGCCCTGCCAGACACGGTCGAAACGTTCCACGACGAGCACGCGGTGTTTTCCGAAGAGGGCGATTTCGGCGTGGGCGGTTTCCAGTCCGAAGGCGGCCAGTAATTTCAGGCACAGCCACTCGTTTTCTACCGAATCGCTCAGATCGACCTGAAGATTACCGACGATGCCGAGCGGGAGTTTGAAGATGTGGGTGGTCGGCGTGGCGCCGAGCGGACGGCACCAGCGATCTTTGTAGCGGAGCAGGGCGGTCTTCTCCTGAGCGCCGGCGAGGGAAATGCGGAAGTCCTCGTCGTCGGCTTGGCCCAACCCACGCCCGTCGGAGAGCGCGGCGCTGATGGCTTGCTCAACCTCGGCTTCGTCCAGCGGCACTGCTTTGATTTTTTCCACGGCTGCTGGTTCCTCGCCTGCGGGCAGCAGTTGCACGGCGCCGATGCAGTCGCGGCCGATGGCGGCGAGGAGATCGAAGGGCTCGCGGGAGGGGGTCCCGAAGCGGCTCTGGAGGCGTTTGCGGATGGTTTCGCTGTCCGGCAGAAGATTATCGAAGTAGCTCTCGACGACGGCGCCCTTGCGTGTCCCGTTGCCGGGTTGGAAGTCGAGTGACAGGGACAATCGTCGCCGATCAGGGGCGGCGGCCCAGACGGGATCATACTGAAAACTCGAAGTGCCGGGCGAGTGCGTCCAGACGCCCACGTGTCGACCGTTCATCCAGACATGGAGAGAGGCGGGCATGGGCTACCAAGTAGACATAGACTTGGGTTGCTTGCCGTCGGTCTGGCCGTCGTCGATGACGAGCCGTCCGCCGAGCAGGGCGACGAGCTTGGCGACTTGCGCAACGCTCGTGCTGCCGGGCGTGGCTTCGATGCGGGCGATGCGCTTCTGATTCACGCCCATTAATTCGCCCACCTGCGCCTGACTGAGGCCCTGAGCGGCACGCAAGGCCTTGAGCACGGCCTGGGCTTGGGCCGGCGTGTCGAGGGGATAGTTCATGGCGGGATAATTACTACTCAAAGATAGTAATGTCAAGTTACTATCTTTAAGTAGTAAATTGGATTTACTATCAATCGGTAGTAAAGCTGGTGGGTGAGTGATCGCCTTACCGTGCCGTCGGGCAGAGGGGTGCGAGGTCGCTTGAAGGCAGCTAGCAGTCGTCGCAAGTTTCGCTCACGCCTCAGCTCGTCGTCCGCAATCTCGAAGCCTCGGTCGTGAAAAAATCCGTAGTCGGGCGGCGGTGGACGGCGTATCGGTCGAGGAGTCGCACCAGCGGGTGCGGAGGAGTTTTATCGGGAAAACCTAAGGTCGCAAAGATTCTCTAAAATGAAGGAATCGTGGCGACCGAAGCAGGAGGTTTTCGGGGGCGCCGTGCCTTCGCAGGGGGAGCAATCTGTGCTGAAGGTACGCGCAGCGGGTCGCAAAAAAAAGGCCGCCCGGTGAGGGGCGGCCGAGGAGAGCGATGATGCGGAACGAGGACGATTTCCTCAGCGGTATTCTTCGCCGGTGAGGGCGTTGATGATCTTGAAATTTTCGACGTGATAGTTGAGGTCGGCGCGGAAGGCCAACTTCACGCCGAACAGTTTTTCCATGCGGACCAGCAGGTCGGCGTCTTCGCTGCGGAGACGTTCAAGGATGCTCGGGTGCACCAGCACGCGCAGCGAATATTCCTTGCCGTCGTTCCGGAGCTGGAGGCGACGGACGACGGAACTGAGTTTGCGTTGGAGTTCCACCGAGACGGTCGTCGCACTCTTGACGATACCGCGACCGCGGCAATAGGGGCAATCGGTGTAGAGATTGGCCGAGAGCGACTCGCTCTGGCGCTGGCGGGTCATCTGCATGATGCCGAGCGAGGAAATCGGGAGGATGTGGTTCTTCGCTTTGTCGGTGGACATCAGTTCGACCATCTCCTCGTAAACCGCGTTGCGGTGGCGGCGCTCCTTCATGTCGATGAAATCCATGATGATCAGGCCGCCCAAATTGCGAAGGCGGATCTGGCGCGCGATCTCGGCGGCAGCTTCGAGGTTCACGGCGTAGATGACGTTCTTCTCGTCGCCGCCGCGGTTTTTGTGGGAACCGGTGTTCACGTCGACGGCGATCAGGGCCTCCGTTTCGTCGATGATGATTTCACCGCCGGAAGGGAGCGGAACCTTGCGCTGGCCGGTCTGCTCGATCTGGCGCTCGATGTTGAAGCGCTCGAAGATGGGGATGCTGTCCTTGTAGAGCGCGATCTTGCTGGCGCTGCGTTTCGAAATTTGGGCGACGAGCTTTTGGGTGCGCGCGTGGTCGTCCTTGCTGTCGATGAGGACGCGGTCGACCTCTTCGGTGAGGAAGTCGCGGACGGTGCGTTCGACGAGGTCGGGCTCCTGGTAGAGGCACGCGGGGGCGCGGTCGTTCTTCATCTTCGTCTGGATGTCCTCCCACGTTTTGAGAAGGAGGTGGAGATCGCGGACGAAGTAGCGCGCTTTTTTGCCTTCACCGGCGGTGCGAACAATGACGCCGACGCCTTCGGGAATGGTGAGCTCGTTGATGAGGGTTTTGAGGCGTTTGCGCTCGGCCATGTCCTCGATTTTGCGGGAGATGCCGCAGCCGTCGGAGAACGGTGTGAGGATGAGGTAGCGGCCGGGGATGGAGAGGTTCGTCGTGGTGCGCGGTCCCTTGGTGCCGATGGGGCCCTTGGTGACCTGGATTACGATCTCGCTGCCGGGAGGATACATCGAAGGGATGTCCTTGACGGTCGGCTCGGCGGGGCGGGGCGGGGCGTTTTTCTTTTTGTTCACGCGCACGACTTCCACGGAGGAGTCGGTGGCGGCGGGGAGCATGTCCCAGTAGTGGAGAAACGCGTTCTTGGAGTAGCCGATGTCGACGAACGCGGCCTTGAGGCCGGGATCGAGATTTTTGACGCGGCCCTTGTAGATGCCGCCGACCATGCGGCTATCGGACTCGCGTTCGATTTCAAACTTCTCGAGGCGGCCGTCGACGAGCAGGGCGACGCGTTTTTCGAGCGGTTCGGAATTGATGATGAGCTCGCGATAGGAGCCCTTCTCTTTTTGGAAGACCGCGAGGATCTTTTGGAGGAGCGGGCGTTGTTTGGCGCGTTCCTGGGCGCCCGCTTTGAGTTCGTCGGTGTCGACGGGTCCGGCTTCAGACTGGGCGGGGGGATGGACGAGTTCCTCGTCGTATTTGGCGGCGACGTCGGGAGGGACGCCGGTGGATTGCGATTGATCGCTCATGGTGCGTGTCGTGTGGGTTATGCACGGCGGCACTCGGTGCGGTAGTTGCGGCACAGGAAATTCCGGCAGAGCGGTCGTTGGTGCGAAGAAGGGGCTTCATGCGAAGTCCTTCCTGAAGCGCCAGACGCTCTGGACCAGTCCTTGCAGCAAGCAGCAACTAAGCACAAAAGAGCCACCGTAGCTGATGAAGGGAAGCGGTATGCCCGTGATGGGCACGAGGCCGATGGTCATGGCGATGTTCACAAACACGTGCACGGCGAACAGCACAGTGACGCCGATGGCGAGCAGAGTGCCGAAGCGGTCCCTTGCGGAACCGGCGATGCGAATGCCGTTGAACAGAACCAGACCGAACAGACCGAGAACCGTGAGGCTTCCCAGAAATCCTTTTTCCTCGGCGATGACCGAGAAGATAAAATCGTTGTGCGCGACCGTGCGGGGCAGGTAGCCGAGTTGGGCCTGCGTGCCCTCGGTCCAGCCCTTGCCGGTGAGGCCGCCAGAGCCGACCGAGATAAGGGACTGGCTTTGGTTCCAGCCGGCACCCTTGGCGCCGACCTTGTCGGGCCAGACGAAACCGACGATCCGGTTGCGTTGGTAATCTCGAAACGGGAGCCAAGAGCCGGAGACGTTTTGCTCCGAATGCTTCCAGGGATAATTATGGGACTCGATGTAGCTCTTGTAGTTATAGATATCCCACGTCACTAAGCCCAAGAGGAGGGCGAACGCGCCTAGCGCTCCCGCGAAGAAACGCGCGGAGAGTCGGGAAACGTAGAGCATAGAAAAAACCATCGGAGGCAGAACAATCGCCGATTTGAGGTCGGGTTGTTTCAGGATAAGTATCATGGGTGCGCCCACCGCAAGGGCCAATTTTCCCAAGGTGCCCAAGGATTGGGTGACGGTGCCGATTTTCGAGCGGATCAGGAGGCTCGCCGTGACGAGCAGCACAGCAATTTTGGCGGTTTCCGATGGTTGGAAGGAGAAATACCCGAGGTCGATCCAACGATGGGCACCCCACTTGAGGTTTTGGCCGTTGTTGAGGAATAGCACCAGCACGAGGGGCAGGAGACAGGCGGCATAGAACCAGTGCGCGACACTGAGCCAAAAGCGGTAGTCGATCAGGGAGACCGCCAAGTAGACGCCCGTGCCGAGACCGAGAAAGATGAGCTGTTTGATCCAGTCTTCGCCTTGGGCGGAAAGTTGAGCGGAATAGATGAACGCGAGCCCGAAAAGTCCCAGCCCTGCCAAGGCCAGCGGGGTGAGGAGATCCCACTGGGTGCGCGTCGTCGGCTTGAAGACGTTAAGGTATTCGGTGGGCGAGGCGAGATTCACGAGAGTCGGCGATTCCACTGCTCAGGGGGCTCGTCTGCAAGGTCGCATCATTTGGAGCGCGCAAAACGCGAGCGCTCTTTACCGCCGCCGGAGTGGCAGCCCCCGGTCCGGCCACCCAAAGCCCAAGGTCAGCCCCGTTGGATTTCTCCGGTAGGCGTGAGAGAACATCGACGGATAGCCCACGCACTCGGACTGGCGCTCACCCGGACGGTGCGCTTACGCGAGCGGCACGACGAGGTGGTCGGGTGAATGGCGTTCGCCGGTCTTAGTGTTTTTTTGCGTCGGCGTGGACGCCGTTCATCATGATGCGGTCGGTCCAGGCGAGGACGAGGGCGGAGAGGAGAAATATCGTATGGATGCCCACCTGCCAGGCGATGGCCTCATTGACGATCTTGAACGTGGGCTCGCGGACTTGGATAAATGTTTTCAGCAGGTGGATCGAAGAAATGCTGATGAGAGCGGTGCCGAGTTTGATCTTGAGGACGCCGGCGTTCACATGGCTGAGCCACTCGGGTTTGTCGGCCTTGCCGCTGAGATCGAGGCGGGAGACGAAGGTTTCGTAGCCACCGATGACGACCATAATGACGAGATTGGCGACCATGACGACGTCGATCAGGCCGAGGACACCGATCATGATGTGCGTGCTGACGGTCTCGACGTCGCCCCCAGCGAGGAAAACGTGCAGCATGTGCCAGAGTTCGGCGAAGAACTGGCAGACGTAGACCATCTGCGCGACAATGAGGCCGAGGTAGAGGGGGGCCTGGAGCCAGCGGCTGGAAAAAATCGAACGTTCGACGGCGCGCTCGAGCAAGGAGGCCTTGGGGGCATCGCCCTTGGCTTCGGGGGACGGCGGTTGGGAATGGGCGTGGGAGGACATAAATTGGGAAAGTTTGGAGCGCGTAAATGCGGGAGGCAGAGAGAGCGGTTGCGGGAGTGGCCCGCAACAAAAACTTGAGAAAGCGTTCTGACCTCCGACGCAAAGCGGGCAGCGCGAGGCTTCAGTTCGCGTTTTGAAGCACGAGTGGCGAGCGCTGATTTTTCGGACGCGGGCTGAAGCCTGGCGTGACCGCGGACTCAGATCGCCCCGATGGCTTCGTCGAGGACGGCGAGGAGAAAATCGGCGTCAGCTGGCGTGATGTTCATCGGCGGGGCGCAGCGGATGGTCTGGCCCCAGAGGCCGCCTTTGCCGAGGAGCAGGCCGAGCTCGCGAGCGTTTTCGACGGCCTGGGCGCACTCCTCGCGACCGGGCGCTTTCGTCGCGCGGTCCTTCACAAACTCGATGCCGAGCATCAGGCCCTTGCCGCGAACATCGCCGATGACTTTGTGTTTGGCTTTCAGTTTCTCCAGGCCAGCGAAAAGGTAGGCACCGAGTTTGAGGCAGTTCTCTTGGGTCTTTTCCTGCTCGATGACTTCGAGCACGGCCTTGCCGATGGCGGTAACAACGGGGTTGCCACCGAAGGTGTTGAAGTGAGTTTTCTGCGTCATGACCGCGGCGATTTTCGGCGTGGTGACGACTGCGGCGAGTGGAGCGCCGTTGCCGATGCCCTTGGCCAGCGTGACGATGTCGGGGATGACGCCCTGCGTCTCGAAGCCCCAGAAATGCGTGCCGGTGCGGCCGAAGCCGGTCTGGACTTCGTCGGCGATGCAGAGACCGCCGGCGGCGCGCACGTGTTCGTAGGCGTGCTGGAGGTAGCCTTGGGGGAATTCGACGAAGCCGCCCACGCCCTGGATGGACTCGGCGAAGAACGCGGCGATTTTTCCGGGCGTCGCATAGTTGATGAGATCTTTGACATCGTCGGCGTATTTCACGCCGGCCTCGGGGTCGCCGTAGCCGAAGTGTCCGCGGTACGGATACGGAGCGATCGCGTGGTGGACGCCGGAGGAATGGGGCGTATTGAATTTCCAGCTACTGTGGGCGGTGAGGCCCATCGAGGCGGGGCTGCCGCCGTGGTAGCCGTTGCGGAGCGCGATGGCGTCGTAGTTGCCGGTGGAGAGGCGCGCCATGAGCAGTGCGAGGTCGTTGGCCTCGGAGCCGGAGTTGACGAAATAAACGACCTTGAGATCCCCGGGCATTTTCCCAGCGAGTTTTTCGGCGAAGGCCCCAATGTTGGGGTTGAGGTAAATCGTGGTGGAGTGCTGGAGCGTGGCGTTTTGGGCGTTGGCGGCGGCGAGGACGTGCGGGTGGCAGTGGCCGACGCTGACGGTCAAAATGCCGCCGAGGCCGTCGAGGTAGCGTTTGCCGGTGGAGTCCCAGACGTACTGCATTTTGCCCTCCACGATCATGAGCGGCTGCTGATAATAGAGGAACAGGCCGGGGTTGAGGAATTGTTTGCGTTGCGCGAGCACCTGATCGAGCGAGGGACCGGCGTAGGGCTGCGGCTGATGCGGGGTGGGAGGGAGAGGGATTGATTTCATGGGTTCGGGTTGCGCGGAGAGTGCGGGCCTTGACGGGTGATGCCAATGGAGCGAAACGCGTGGCGTTTACGCCGGAGTTGGCAGCGTGCTCTCAAGGGCGTCGCAGGTGAGGGCAACCCCGCGCTCTGAGCGGATACGCTGGCCCTGTTTGGCGGCGAGCTGCGCGATGTGCGGGTCGCCCAGCAGCGGGGTGAGTGCGCGGGCGCAGTTGGCTGCGGTGTAGTGTGGGCGCGAGAGCGTGCGGCCGACGCCGAGCCGGACGATGCGCGCGGCGTTGTCGAACTGGTCGTGGGCGAAGGGCACGATGAGCATGGGGCGACCGGCCCGCAGCGCCTGCGCGGTGGTGCCCACGCCACCCTGATGAACGACGGCGGCGGCATGCGGGAAAATCTCGGCGTAGGGGAGATAGTCCCACGCGAGGATCGTGGGCGGAAGGTCGGGCGGCGGGAGATTTTTTCCGAGCAGGAGTAAGGCGCGTCGGCCGAGGAGTTGAGCTGCGCGGGCGCTGGAGGTGTAGAAATTATTTGCCGCGAAAACGGCGGCGGAACCCAGTGTGAAGACGATGGGCGGGGCGCCGGCGGCGAGGAAGGCCGCGACGGCGGGCGGGAGAGGCGTGGGCGAAGCAGCGGCGGAGGGATCTTCGTTGTCGTCGTAAAAGCAGAAGCCGGTTTGCACCGTGCGGGCGGACCAGTCGGGTTGTGGCGATTGGAGGACGGGAGAAAAAAGGGCGAGGTCGAGGAGCGGGGAGTGCTTGCCGGCGAAGAGTGGGTTGCCGCCGGGGGCGAGGCCGAGTTCCCGGCGGAAGGCGCGGACCGGGGCCCACCATGAATACGTGAGGAGGGCGGCGCAGCGGTTCATGGCGCGCACGACGAAGGGCGGGCACGCGTGCAGCCACGGGCCGCCGCCGCGGAAGGGAGGGATGCACGGATCGTGGATGGAAAAATACGACAGCGGTGCAAGCGCATAGGACACCCAGGGGAGCCCGGTCTGCTCGACGAGGAGCGGAGCTGCATAGACGAGCTCGTTGGTGATGAGCAGGTCGGCACCGGCGCACGCGCGTGCGAGGTCGGCGTGCATCGCGCGCACGGCGGGCAGCATTAATTCACGGAGCAAATATTCGGAGCCGCGCGGGCCGTCCATGACGCGGCGGACGAGGGCTGCATCGAGGATCGAGATCTCGGGGCGCAGGGGAGCAAAGGTGTAGCCGAGGGCCGAGATTTTTTCCCGGTAAAGTTCGGATGTGGCGAGCACCACGGTGTGACCGCGGCGGCGAAGTTCGTGCGCGAGCGCGAGGACGGGATGCAGATCGCCGAGTGAACCGAAGGTAGCGATGACCAGGCGGGACATGGGGGCGGACGGCGAGCGGGGGGAGGCGGAAGGGAGGGGTGGAGCGGCGCGCTACTTGAGACGCACGGGTGTCCCTGGGCGGGCACCGGTGAGCCGGGTGTCGCGGATGACGGGGACGCCGTTGACGATCACCTCGGTGAAGCCGACCGCGTAGTGGTGAGGATCGTCGTAGGTGGAAGGATCGGACACGGTCGCGGGATCGAAGATGACGATGTCGGCGAAGGCGCCGGGGCGAAGTTCGCCGCGGTCGCGCAGCTGAAAGGTTTTTGCGGGGAGCGAGGACATTTTGCGGACGGCGTCTTCGAGCGAGATGACCTTTTGCTCGCGCACGTAGCGCGCGAGGATGCGGGCGTTGTTGCCGTAGCCGCGCGGGTGGGGCACCGCGTCGCCGAAGCGGCGCACACCGGCATCGGAGGCGATCATCGTGAAGGGTTGCGCGAGGAATTTTTTGAGGTCGGGTTCGCTCATGCCGTGAAACACGCCCTGGGCGCCGCCGCGCGACTCGATTTCGAGGATGGTCTCGATCTGGTCGTCGAGGGTGTCGGCCCCGCGGAGGATCTTCGCGGCTTGCGGGATGGTTTTTCCGTTGAGGCGTCTGTCGGCCTTAAAATTGGCGACGACCGCGTAGGTGTAGTCGCCGCGTTTGCCCCTCGCGATGGAGTCTTTCATTTCGGCGACCATGCGGGCCTTGGTGGCGGGATCGGCGAGACGTTCCTGGTAACGCTTGGCGCCGCCTTCGCGAAATTCGGAATCGATGAGGGCAGAGATGCCCGTGCTGGAGGCCGTATAGGCGTATTGATCGTGGGTGATCGCGAGGCCGGAGGCGCGGGCCTTGTCGAGGTAGGCGATGATTTCATCGGCGCGGCCCCAGGTGACGGGGCCAGAGAGTTTCAGGTGAGAAACCTCGGCCGGAATCTTGGCCTCGCGGGCGATGGTGGTGAGTTCGTCGAGGGCGGTGAAAATGCCGGTGCTCTCGGATCGCATGTGGCTCGCGTAGATGCCGCCATGGGCCGAGGCGACCTTGGCGAGGGCGACGATCTCGTCCGTTTTGGCGAACGTGCCGGGGAGATAAATGAGACCGGTGCTGAGGCCGACCGCGCCATCCTGCATAGCTTGAGCGACCAGGGCCCGCATGTGGTCGAGTTCGGCGGCGGTGGGTGGACGAGCGAAACTGCCGCCCATGACTTGTCCGCGCACGGTATTGTGGCCGATGAGGGTGGCCACGTTGACGGCGACTGTCGTGCGAGTGATCGCGTCGAATAACTCGGCGACGTTGAGTTTCGAGCCGCCGCAGTTGCCCGTGACGATGGTCGTCACGCCCATGCGGAGGAAGTTTTCGGCGACGGGAAGGTCCGTGATATCTTCGGCGTGGGTGTGGACGTCGATAAATCCTGGGGCGACGATGCGGCCGGCGGCGTCGATTTCGGTGAGTGCCGTGGCGCCGGCGAGGAGCTGCCCGAGGGCGACGATGCGGTCGCCGCGGATGGCGAGCTCGCCGGTGACGGCGGGCGCGCCGGTGCCATCGATGAGCGACGCGCGGCGGATGATGACGTCGTAGTCTTGAGCGCGGGCGATGACGGTGCAGAATAGAACCAGCGGGAAGAGGCGTCGCATGATGGCTCGCAGCGTGGAGCGAAAGCGGAAAAAGAAAAGGCCGCCGTCGCGGTGGGCCCCGCGTTCGTTGAGCGGCCTGCAATCGTGGGTCACCCGGTGTTTGCGCCGGGCGAGCATGCGCGGAGCGAGCTGGGCACTGGTGTCGGGGCTTGCGGGGTCGATCCACGGTTGCGCCGTCGGTGGCAGTTGAGACGAGGACGGTGTCGGCATCCGCGGTCGTGAACTCGGTGATTCGGCGGAAGACCTGCAGTTCACCGGACGCGCAGGAGGCTTGAAAGCGTTCGCCGCGCTCGGTCGAAGTCCCGATAGGATAAAGGACGACGCCCTTGGTGATGCGCGCATCGACGTAGTGTCCGACGAGGTCGTGGCTGCAGCTTTGGCGGGAAATTCCGCGGCGAACGCGCCGATGGCGGCTTTCAAGGCGGATTCACCGGGGAAACGCTTTTTGATAACCGAGGACGTGTCGCGCGGGGCGGCGCGGCGCTGTTTCCGTTGCGTCTGATTTGTAACGTAAGTGACGCGAATGAGGCGGACCGGTGATAGTTCCGCGACGGTGGCGGACGCGGTTTGACCGGCACACGGGAAGACCGCCTGTGTGGAAAAGTCGCTGCGGAACTCAATCCGCGACCGGCACTACAGAGATCAGATTGAACACCTCCCACACCGATCCATGAAGTCTACCAAAATATTCCTCCACGTGTGCGCCGCTCTCGTTGCGCTCCCGATGAATCCCTTGCTCCGAGCGCAGCCCGCAGCCCCCGCAGCGGCCGACGCTGCGACCAAAATGGACGCCTTCGTCGTCCAGTCGGTGGCGGCGGCCACGGCCAACAACCTTGCCGACAAACAACAGATCACCCTTCAGCCGGCGGCCGCGAGCGTGATCAACGTGATTAAATTTTTGCCCGGCGTGAGCCTTTCGCAAGGCGATGCGATCGGTGGCGACGACTGGTCGACGCGGATCAACATCCGCGGTTTTACCGAGGGTCAGCTCGGCTTCACGGTGGACGGCGTGACGACGGGTTACACGTCCTACGGCGGCGGCGCGAAGCCGAACCGCTACATCGACATCGAGAACCTGGCCAGTGTCGTCGTCTCGCAAGGCGCGGCTGAGATCAGCTCGGCGTCCACGCAGGCGCTGGGTGGCACCCTCGCTTATTTTACGGATGTGCCGCGGGAGTCTTTCACGGTGCTCACGAAGCTTACGGGCGGATCGTTCGACACGCAGCGAGCGTTTGTCCGGCTGGATACGGGTAAGTTCGGTGGCAATACGAGCAGCGCATTCCTGAGCTTCTCCACGCAGCAGTATGACAACTGGGTGCGCGACTACGTCGGGGGCGACAAGGCGCTCTCGAAGCGCCTCCATGCCGACTCGAAGAGTGTGACCCAGATGGGTAACCTGAAGGTCACCGCTTACGCGGGCATCGATAACGTGAATCCGGAGATCAATTTCCAAGGCGTGTCGCTCCAGCAGTTCGCGCAGGATCCGCACAACGATCGACTCACGTTCCGTTTTACCGGAAAACCGAATCCCGACCAGAACTACGCGCCGACGTGGACGACGATTCGCACGAATACGCTCGGCTACTTGAAGTTTGAGTCCCCGGTGAGCGACGCGCTGAACGTATCGTTCCAACCGTATTGGGCGCACCAACAGGGCAAGGGCCAGTTCCTGCCGCCCTACCAAGTCCGCCGCTTCGATCTCGCGGGGAATCCTTCCCGAGAGAGCAACTACGTCCCGGCGAGCCGCGCCGCCTCGGCGCTCGTGTTCTTCGCGGACGGCAGCGGCAATGACATCGCTCCCGCCAATCCCACGACGGGTGCGGCGGCGGCGGACCCCTTCAACATTGCCACCTACACGTGGCTGACTTCCGCCCAGCAGACTGCGGCCAAGCCGCTCTCCTCGGCGCGTTTCAGCCGCTATCTGAACAACCGCTATGGCGACAACCTCGGGCTGACGCTCAAGGCGGGCGGCGGTCACGAGCTGCATTTCGGCATGTGGAACGAACTCCAAGAGCGCGAGCGCTACCGTTCATGGCATGCGGTGATTGATCCCACCCTGAGCTCGGCCTTCAACGACGGCGCCTACCTGAAGTCGTTTCACTGGAACTACCGCACCACGACCCATATGTTCTACGCCGAGGATAAATTCACGATGGACAAGTTCACGATCAACGCGGGCGTGAAGTATTTTAGTATCGAGTTTAAGGGTACCCAGTCGCTCCTCCAATCCGACGGCACGACTTATTCGAAGACGATCCAGAGCAATTCCAAGGCGCTGCCGAGCGTCGGTGCGATCTACAAGCTCGATGCCGCGAGCGAGCTCTTCGCGAGCTACACGCAGAACTTCTCTGCGCTGAAGGACACGCTATTCACCGACAACGTGACGGCCACTGGTACCGACTACTCGCGCGTGAAACCGGAATACGCCGACAACTTCGATGTGGGCTACCGCTATGCCGGTCGCAACGTCGGTCTCTCCGCGACGGTTTACCACATCACCTACACCAACAAGATCGTGAATCTCAGTGGCACCGCCGCCAAGGATTACACCAACACGGGTGCCGGCAGTGTGCTCGTGAACGTCGGCGGTCTGGAGTCCTACGGCACCGAGCTCGCCGCAAATTATCGCTTGGGCGGTGGTTTCAGCTTGCTCGGCACCTTCAGCTCCAATCGCGCGACCTACACTGAAAACACGCCCGATGGCACGATCCTCAAGGGTAAGCGAGTCGTCGATACGCCTGATCTGATTGCGTCCTACGGGTTGCTCTACAACCGGGATGGTTTTAGTGCCGGACTCGTGGGCAAAAGCACGGGCAAGCTCTACGGTAGCTATAGCAACGACAATTACGCGAAGGCCTACTCGGTGTTCGACTTCAACCTCGGCTACACTCGCACGTTGCCGGGACGTGATTTCATTCGGAGCATCGGCTTCGATCTGAATGTGGCCAACGTCGCCGATAAGAGCTATCTGGGAGCGGTGTCGACGAACGACCAGGGCTACGTCAAGAGCGACGCCGCCGGTACCACGATGCTTTATAACATCGGCGCACCGCGTACGGTGAGCTTCTCGGTGAGCCTCGGTTTTTGATCCCACCAATTTGTAACAGAAAACCTGATGCGCGGCGCGGCCTATCCGCGCCGCGTTTTGTCTTTTAGTTTCGCTCCTCTATCATGAACCGTCGCTCCTTCTTCAATCGCTCCGCCGCGCTCGCCCTTGGCACCGCCGTCGGTTCCTCGTCGGGCCTCCTCGCCGCAGCCTCCGGTCCGTCGGCGGGTCGCCGGCGGGTGCTCCGCGCCGCCCATCTGACGGATCTACACGTCATGCCCGAAATGGACGGATTCCAGAATTCGGCCGCCGGCATGGCCGAGTGCATTCGCCACGCCCAAGCGCAGACTGACAAGCCGGATGTGCTATTTTTCGGAGGCGATCTGATTATGGATGCGCTCAAGCTGGAGAAGGAAAAAGTGACGGCCCAGTGGGACGTGTGGGGGAAAGTCGTATCGGCCGAAGTGAAAATCCCGGCCAAGCTTTGTCTGGGTAACCACGATGTGTGGGGTTGGGGGATACGGGATGCGGCGCTCGAAGGGGAGGCGCTTTACGGCAAGACCTTCGCGCTGGAGCGACTCGCGATGAAGGGCCCCTACTACTCCTACGATCAGGCGGGCTGGCACTTTGTTGTGCTCGATTCGGTGCAGCGCGATTACGGCAACAAGCACGGCTACACGGCGCGCCTCGACGATGCGCAGTTTGCGTGGCTGGCGAAAGACCTCGCGGCCACGCCGGCCGCCATGCCCGTGTGTGTGCTCTCGCACATCCCCATCCTCAGCGCCTGTGTCTTTTTTGATACAGATCTGGAGGCGACCGGGAGTTGGGTGATTCCGGGTGCTTGGACCCATATCGACGCGCGCCGCATCAAGGATCTGTTCCGCAAGCACGCCAATGTGAAGGTGTGCCTGAGCGGTCATGTGCATCTGGCCGACGACATTACTTATCTCGGCGTGCGCTACCTCTGTAACGGGGCCGTCAGCGGTGGTTGGTGGAAGGGGGACTACCAGGAATTTCCGCCGGCTTATGCGCTCGTGGATTTCTACGACGATGGTTCGGTGGAGAACCGCTTGGTGCCTTATCGCCGAGCTTGAGGGGGGAGTCATGCCATCGGTGGTCGTCGAGCCCCATGCGGCGGAGTTGCTCGCAGACGTACGTGAGACCTGTGCTTCGTTGCGTGAGCAGTTTCCCACTGCGCGCTGCCTAGCGTTTTGGGATTTCGACGGTACGCTCCTGCGGGGCGACTGCACCGAGGGTTACGCCGAGCTCGGGCGCGAGGTCTACCCGGGACTCGCGCGCCTTGCGATCGCGCGGGGACTATCGGCGGATTATCCGGTCGAGGGCGGTTACGCGGTTTGGAAGGATGATTACGCGGAGCTCAAGCGGCGGGTTGGGCCGTGGCTCGCTTATCCGTGGATTGCCCAAGTGTGGGCGGGTGCCGAGGAGGCGGCGTTGCAGGAATTGGCGCGTCAGCACTTTTCGGTTACGCTGAGTCGGCACTATTTCGCCGCGTCGCGGCTCTGGTTCGATGGACTGGCGGCGGACGGGGTGGAGCAACACGTGATCTCGGCGAGCCCGGAGGTTTTTGTCCGGGGCGCAGCGGCCAGTCTCGGGATCGCGCCCGAGCGGATTCACGGCATCCGGGTGCGCGCGACCGACGGACGGCTCACGCGCGAAGTCGGGTATCCCGTGCCGTTCGGCGAGGGCAAGTTGGCGCGACTGCACGAGATCGTGCGGGCGAGCCAAGCCGAGTCTCCGCTGCAGCGGGTTTTTGTGGTCGCTGCCTTTGGTAATGATTTTGTGACCGACGGACCTTTCGCCGCCTACGTGGCGCGCCAAGTTTTGCCGACCGGGACGCCGCTCGCGGTCATGATCAATGCGGGGTTGGCGCCGGCGGAATATCGGCACGTGTTTCGTTCGGTGCGACAGGCGCGGAT
>CAMCHO010000041.1 GCA_945874455.1 Opitutus sp. GAS368
GATTCTCAAAAACTTCTCCGTCACCTTCGACCAGGAACGCGATCGCGTTTATTTTCATCGCGACACCCACGACACCATCGTCGCTCCACCCCGTCGCAGCGCAGGCGTAAGTTTCAACAAAACCCCCGCTTACTGGCGCATCGCCGGAGTCGTGCCCGGCTCGCCGGCCGACGCGGCAGAGATCAAACTCGGCGATCTCGTCACTCATCTCAACGGCGAACCCGTTGCGAAATGGGATCTCAACCGCTACGAACAGCTCCTCACGACTGCGCAGCAGGTTTCGTTTCGTTTCATCGAGGGCGTCCACGAGAAGGTCAAAGACGTCCCCGTCTTTGACCTCGTTCCTTGAAATCGCCCGTCGTCCCCGCTCGGAATCACTCTCGATCTCGTTATCGTTCTCGCGCCCCAAAGAAACCGAGTACGACCTCACGAACGAGACCGTTTCCCCATCCCTCGCCTCGGGGTCCGTTCAGCTCCGCCGTAGCAAAAACGCCGCCGCACCGTCATGGCCCGTCACCCACGGCAAACTCTGGACCTTCGACTCCAATTTGAAAGGCCCACCGGCTCGACTGTTAAAAAACTCCGCGACGACGCGGTCGTTCTCGGCGCCATCAATGCTGCACGTCGAATAAACAAGCCGGCCACCCGGCGCCACCAACCGCGCCGCCGCATGCAACAGCGCGAGTTGCTGCTTCGGGTGCTTCTTAAAATCACCCTCCTGCAAGCGCCACTTCACATCCGCGCGATGCCGCATAACGCCGGTATTCGAACACGGCACGTCGATCAACACCGCCGAAAAACTCTCGGGTAGCTTGTGTTCGCGCAGCGCCATCACCGGCTCCAACAACACGTCGACCTGCACCAGCGCCACCTCAACCCCGTTCGCCCGCGCGAGGTTTTCCTTCAGCCGATCGATCCGCGCACCGGGCAGATCCATCGCCACCACCTTGCCAGTCTTGATCGTGTCCCCAATTAAGAGGCTCTTGCCGCCCGGGGCCGCGCAAACATCCAACACCGTTTCGCCCGCTTCCGGTGCCAGCAATTCCACCGCGAGCCGCGTGCCGGGATCTTGGAGATAAAGCTTTCCGCTGCGGAGCAGCGGCTCGACTTTCGTCCACTTGCCCGACTCCACCTCGAAAAACCCCGCCCACGCGGTCGGCTTGAGGAAATCCGGCACCGGCTCTTCCGGCGCACGCCAACGCGCATACACCGTGGCCGGTTGTTGATTCCACTCTAAAAACGACCGCGTAGCCTCCGCGCCAAACTGTGCGATCCACATCCGCACGAGCCACTCCGGATGGGAAAAATACTCCGCCAGATCCGCCGCCGTCGCCGCCACGCCCTTGGGCGGAGCCGCTCCCGCGAGCGCGAGGATGAGCTTGCGCACCACCGCATTGACCAACCGCGCCTCCGCCGCACTGGCCAGCGTCTTCGTCTGCTCGACCGCGTGGTGAACCACCTTGGCCGCGATTCCCTCCGCCTCAGGCGTGCCCTTGCCCTCGATTAATTCAAACCCAGCAACAAACAGCACCGCCCGCGTCGAAAACCGCGGGGGATGCGCGATCAACCGTCCGAGCGCCGACTCCAACCGCCCGAAATGCCGCACCACGCCAAAAACCAAATGTTGGCAGCGCGCGCGCTCTGCTCCGACCAGCCCCGCCGGCAGCGTATCGACCAGCACATCGAGGCGCTCCCGACGCTCCAACCAGCGTGCAATCAGGTTGACGGCCGCCGGCCAGCCGCCCGGGCGACCCGCGCCTCCAGCTGCCTGCGCAGAGTGAGAGGGAGTGCTCATGAGCGACCCCATTGGGTTAGAAAATGGCATTGCGCCATGGATTCGACACACAGTTTGACAAGGCTAGTCATTGTCCGCTCAACTCTCCGGTTCAAGCCCGACTACACGCAACCATGAATTCTGAAGCCGTCTCCGCGCTCATCTCCAAAATCCCGTCCCTCAAGGCGGTCAAATCCAAACTTGAGGCCATGGAGCCCGGTTCCTACGTCGTCCACCGCAGCTGGGGTTTCGGCCAAATCAAGAGCTATCATGACGCCTCTCAGCGTCTACTCATCGACTTTAAGGACAAGAAAAAGCACCCCATGGACCCGGCGTTCTGCATCACCACGATGGAGCTGTTGCCCGCCAATCACCTGCTCGTCCGCAAGGAGACCGAGCCCAAGAAAATCGCCGAGCTCATCGCGGAAAACCCCGCCCAGCTCGTCGTCGAGGCCCTCCAAGCCTACCCGAATAACGCCGCCACCGTCATCGAAATGGAAATCACCCTCGCGCAGGTCGTGGGCGAAGACAAATTCAAGAAATGGTGGTCCGTCGCCAAGAAGGCCGTCGCCAAAGATCCCCGTATCTCGGTACCGGAAAAGAAGACTGAGTGCTACGTCGTCCGCGACGTCCCCGTGTCCGCCGAGGATGAATTGCTCGAGCAATTCACCAGCACCCGCTCCGCCCGTCGCCGCATCGTACTCGCCGAGGAGATGATGGAGGCCACCGGCAAACAGGACATCAAAGCCGACCTTTCATCCGTGCTTAAAGGCGTCGCCGACGCCGTCAAAGACTCCAATCAACTGGACGCCTCCGAGCGCCTCTACGGTGCCGTGGTGCGTGATGACCTCGCCGCCTACACCGGTAGCGACGTGGCTTTTGAGCCCACGCAAGCTTCCCTCGTCGCCACCGTTCGCGACCTGCCCACGATCGCGGAAAACATCCCGGTCCATTTCCAATCCCGCTTCCTCGAACTCGTCGACGCAACTCACCCGATCGAGAGCCGGGATATTCTCTTCAACCTGCTGAAGACTTCCCAAGGCAAGTTCACCACCGAGTGCATCAATTTCTTGGTGGAACATGACCACTCCGCCGAACTCGCCGCCACGCTCACCCGCTGGCAGACCGAGCAAAATCTCCGCGCCCCCGTCCTCCTCTGGATCGTCAAGAACCGCCACTCGAAGAAATTCGCCAAGCTCCTCAACGACCTCATCACGCCGCGCCTGCTGAGCTCCATCTTCTTCGCCATCGACTACGAGGCACTCCAAGCCGCCAGCGCCCGCCGCATTCCGCTCGGCGATATCCTATCCGAAGACACCGACCTGATCTCGGATCTCCTTTCGACCGCCGACCCTGAGACGGCTCGCGACCTCGCGAACACCCTCATGCTCAACCAAGGCTTCGAGGAACTCACCAAGAAGTCCCTGCTCGCCCGCTTCATTAAGCTTTTCCCGAAGATCCAATCCTTGGTCGCCAAGGATGCCGAAAGCAAAGAGGAGCAGCTCCTCGTTTCCAAAGGTTCCTTCGAGCGCAAGCGCGAAGAATACGAGACCATCGTCTCCAAAAAAATCCCAGAAAACTCCAAGGCCATCGCCACCGCCCGCGAACACGGCGACCTCAAGGAGAACTCGGAATACAAGATGGCCAAACAGGATCAACAGGTCCTCATGGCCCAAAAGACGAACCTCGAGAAAGACCTCGGCCGCGCCCGCGTAAGCAATTTCAAGGATGCCACCACCGAACAAGTCGGCGCCGGCACCATCGTCCAAGTCAGGGCCAGCGGCAAGATCACCACCTACACCATTCTCGGCGCTTGGGACGGCGATCCCGATAATAACGTTATCTCCTACAAGACCGCCTTGGGCGCTGCCCTCGTCGGCAAGAAAGTCGGCAACACCGTCAAGGTGAAGACCGGTTCCTCCGACGATGATTACACCATCGTCAGCATCGCCCGCTACGCCGACCAGAATTGATCCTACGGCGCGCGACCGCCCTCGGTCGCTCCCCTCAGCCTTAACCCGCTCTCCTCACCGAGGCGGGTTTTTCATTGCCGCCACGCGACCCGCCTCCCCACGGAGCGGCGCTTTCCCCACCGCCGACAGCTCCCTTCGTCTCGCCCGGCGGCTCATTCGCAGTTTCAACAGCGTCGCCCTCGGTGCCCACCGCGACCACCGAGACCTCGGTCTTAAATTAATACCGCCGCAATGAAATTGCCGGCCCCAGAGCAATTTTTTGGATCACGACCGTTCGCCATGAGTCATGATTCAAACCGCAATTGATACTCGGCTTACGCGATTGCGAAGGACCAACGACGGATCGCTGTGCGCAGCCCTCGGGGCGGCGATCGGTTGGGTGTGCTTCTTTTCACCACATTCGTTCGCGAACGAGGCAGACGCCGCGAAGTCGGCTTTGTTCGAGAGCAAGATCCGGCCGGTGCTCGTGGAGAAGTGCCAAAGTTGTCATTCGGTCGAAGCCCGCGGCCGCGGCAAGTTGAAGGGTGGGCTCTACTTGGATACGCGAGAGGGATTGCGCGCAGGCGGGAATTCAGGCCCATCCATCGTCGTGGGTAGACCCGAGAAGAGCCTTTTGATCGATGCAATCCGACATACGACCGACGACCTCGCGATGCCGCCAGTCGAGGACAAGCTTCCGGAGACGGTGATTGCCGATTTCGAGCAGTGGATTGCCGACGGCGCTTTCGATCCGCGGGAAGGCGCCGCGCTACAGCCGAAGAAATGGGGCATGAGCATCGAGGAGGGTAAGAAATTCTGGTCGCTGATCGCACCGCAATCCATCCCTGCCCCGCAACTTCCGGGCCAGAGCTGGCCGGCAGGTGACATCGATCGTTTCGTGCTCTCCAAGCTTGAGGAACAAGGCCTCACCCCGGTCCGTGACGCGGATGACTCCAGCCTCGTGCGGCGCTTGTACTTCGATCTCATCGGACTGCCTCCTTCCATTGAGGAGGTGGGGGCCTTCATGCGGTCGACCGCGTCAAACCGGGAAGCGGCCTTGACGGACCTCGTGGAGCGGCTGCTCGAGTCGCCGCATTTCGGTGAACGCTGGGGCCGGCATTGGCTCGATGCCGCGCGCTATGCCGACAGCAACGGACGCGACCGCAACATCCTGTTTTATCACGCTTGGCGATATCGTGACTACGTGATCGATTCGTTCCAGCGCGACAAACCCTACGACCAATTCATCCGCGAACAGATCGCCGGCGATCTTCTACCCGCCAAGGATTCCGCGCAACAGGACGAACAACGGATCGCGACCGCTTTCCTCGCGATTGGCGCGAAGGCCTTCGAGGAACTAAAGCCGGCGATTTTTCGGATGGACGTGATCGACGAGCAAATTGACGTCATCAGTCGCAGTGTACTCGGCCTTTCGGTGAGTTGCGCGCGCTGCCACGACCACAAGTTCGATCCCATCCCCACGGCAGATTACTATGCGCTCGCGGGTATCCTGCGCAGCACGCAGCCGCTTTATGGCTGGGGGCCGAGAGGAATCAAGACTACGACCTTTCACCACTCGGAGTGGCAGGCCGTTGGACCCGCGGCAGCAGAGCGTTTCCCTGCGGCGCGCGCCTACTACGACCAACTCCAGGCGGACACCCTAGCCTTCCACACCGCCCGCTCCGATCGCTACCGAGTCGTCCGGAAGATCTCTTCCGCTAAGCTCGAAGTGAAGAGTCCCGGGGCGGACGAAGCGAAACTCAACGCCGACATCGAGCGGATGGAGGCGGAGGTGAAGGAGTGGGATGTAAAAATCAAGGCGATGGAAGCGAAGTTGGACGCGTTGATCGACAACTCGCCGCCTGAACCCGAGTGGACGATGGCGGTCCGCGACCGCCAATCCATCGAGGATTCCGCCATCCATATTCGCGGGGAAACGACCCAGCTCGGCGCCAAGGTTCCCCGCGGCGTGCTGCAAGTCATCGCACTCGACGTGCCGGCGCCGCCGGCGGATCAGAGCGGACGCCTCCAACTCGCCCAATGGCTTTCGCATCCCGAAAATCCGTTGACCGCCCGAGTGTTCGTGAACCGCGTTTGGCAAAAATTATTTGGCCGTGGGCTCGTCACCACGCCGGACGATTTTGGCGTCGGTGGCGCGAGACCGTCGCACCCGGAACTGCTCGACCACCTGGCCCGGCGCTTTATGGACCACGGGTGGTCGGTCAAGCGACTCATTCGAGAGCTGGTACTTGCCCGCACCTATCGTCTCAGCACGGAAAAGGTGGCAGCGAATGCTGCCCGCGACCCGGACAACCTTTTTCTTTGGCACATGGCCCCTCGCCGCCTCGAGGCGGAGGTGGTGCGGGATGCGATCCTCGCCGTGAGCGGGCAACTGAACCCCGCGCGGCCGGCCCGGTCATTCCTGAGTCGATATCACGCTCGTCGCGACGCCGAGCTTTTCACCTTCAAGCCTTTTCTCACGCCCGCCGACCTCGTGGATACCCATCGCAGCGTATACTTGCCGGTCGTGAGAAACGCCCTGCCCGAGATCTTTCAGCTTTTTGACTTTGCTTCTCCGGAACGATCCGTAGCGCAGCGCGACGAGAGCCTGGTGCCGGCGCAATCCCTCTTTTTTATGAACAGCGCGTGGGTAATCGAGCAGTCGGAGCACGCCGCCCGGCGGCTATTTACAACGGCGTCGCTCAACGATGAGCAGCGGATCGCAATGCTCTATCAAAGGGCACTCGCTCGCCGGCCGACGGATGTCGAGATCGCGAGGGTGAGCGCCTTTCTCGAAGGCACCGACGAGCTGCTCACTCCGACAAAAGACGTGGCCATCCCGGAACTCACCCCACTGCGCGCAGCCCGTTGGGCCAGCCTTTGCCAAGTAATCTTTGCGTCAGCCGAATTCAGTGTCCTGCGCTAAACCCATGCATTCCATTCCCCAGCCCTCTCGCCGCGATTGGCTCCGCACCGTCACCGCGGGCTTTGGTTACATGGCCTTCGCCGGGCTAGCCACCGCGAGCGCGGCTCGCGACAACGCGGGGCCGCTGGCGCCGAAGGCTCCCCATTTTCCCGCGCGCGCCAAACGCGTCATCTTTCTTTGCATGCGAGGCGGACCGTCGCATATGGAGACCTTCGATCCGAAGCCGCACCTTACCGCCGCCCACGGCAAAGTCGGCCGCCGGGCCAATACCAAACTACTCGGCTCGCGCTGGGATTTTCGCCAGCACGGGCAAAGCGGTACCGAAATCGTCAATCTGCTGCCCGAAATCGGCAAGCACGCGGATAAGCTTTGCGTGCTGCGCGGGATGCAATCCGATAACGAGAATCACCCGCAGGCGCTCGAACAACTGCACACCGGCAGTTTCCAGTTCGTTCGTCCGTCGATGGGTGCATGGACGCTTTATGGGCTCGGCACCGAGAATCAGAATCTGCCGGGCTTTATTTCCATCAATCCGCTCACGGCGCTGGGTGGTCTGCGCTACTACTCGAGTTCTTTTCTGCCCGCCGCCTACTCGGCCACCCTGCTGGGGGACGCGAACCAGCCATCGAAACCCATCGCGATCGAGGGGCTAAAAAATCCCCGAGTCACCACGTCCTCCCAGCGCGCCCAACTCGATCTCTTGCAGGGCATGAACCGGGAGCTGCTGGCGAAAACCGGCGACCCTCGCGTGGAGGGGCTCATTGAATCCTACGAACTCGCGTTTCGGATGCAGGGCGAGCTGCCCAGTGTCATGGACCTCGGACGCGAGAGTCAGGAAACCCTGGAAATGTATGGAGCCGACAGGGGGCCGACCCAAACTTTCGGGAAGCAATGCCTGCTCGCCCGCCGCTTCGCCGAGAGCGGAGTGCGCTTCATCGAGATCACCCACACCGATTGGGATCATCACGGGTTCCTCAATACGGGCATGACCAACAACTGCGCTCAGATCGACAAACCGATCGCGGGCCTGCTGCAAGACTTGGACCAGCGTGGTTTACTTGCGGATACGCTCGTCCTCTGGGGTGGCGAGTTTGGCCGCACGCCCGACGATCTAACCATGGATGGCCGGGGGCACAACAACAAGGGCTACTCCATGTGGATGGCAGGCGGAGGCGTGAAACCCGGCTATATTCACGGCGCGACCGACGAACTGGGCTACGACGCCGTCTCCGGGAAAGTCCACATCCACGATCTCCATGCCACCATGCTGCATTTGCTGGGACTCGACCATGAGCGCCTCGTGTATCGCCATGGTGGCCGTGACTTTCGCCTGACCGATGTGAAAGGGAATGTCGTGACACAAATTCTGGCGTAGGCCGACTACGCCCAAGACCTGCAACTTTATCTCGTTCCGTATATGATGCCATCACCGAGGTCCGCAGCCGACCACCCACGGCGAACGCGCGGGATATGAAAACGGTCTTGCGTAGCCGTGCCTGGCGGACGGTCGGACTGCTGTGGCTAGTCGCGTTACTCAACTACCTCGATCGGCTGATGATCACGTCGATGCGCGATCCGTTGAAGGCCGACATCGCGATGACGGATGCGCAGTTTGGCCTGCTGACTTCGGTTTTCCTGTGGACCTATGGTGTCTGCAGCCCGATCGGCGGCTATCTCGCCGATCGCTTCAGCCGTCGCACGGTAATTGTCTCGAGCCTTTTCGGGTGGTCGGCGGCCACATGGCTGACCAGCTATATGCACAGCGTCGAAAATTTGCTGATCGTGCGGATCGCGCTGGGCGTGACTCAGGCGTGTTACATCCCCGCCGCGCTGGCGTTGATCGCTGACCTGCACCCGGGTCCGACCCGATCGCTGGCGACCGGAGTGCACACCAGTGGTATTTATGCCGGTGCGGCACTCAGCGGCATGGGCGGAGTGATGGCCGAACGCTTTGGTTGGCGCGCCGGGTTCGAGTGGATGGGGCTGCTCGGCTTGGGTTACGCCGTCCTCGTCACATTCTTATTGCGCGATGGGGTGCCGCCTCCGGAAAAACCGCGCGAGGCACCGCCGGGCGAAACCATCGCGGCTGGCAAGATTCGGATGAGCGATGCATGCCGGGCATTGTTTCGCACGCCAGCGTTTCTCATGCTCTTTGCTATCAGTGCACTCGTGGGTGTCGCCAACTGGGGAATCTACGGATGGCTGCCGACTTATTTCCGAGAACATTTCAAGCTGGGCCTGGGCACTGCGGGAATAACCGCGACCGGCTATATCCAGGTGGCGTCATTCGTGGGCGGACTAGCGGGAGGCATATGGGCGGATCGATGGAGTCGCACCCGGCCCAACGCGCGCGCGCTGGTTCCCGCCATCGGCTATTGCGTAGTTGGCCCGTGCCTTTTCTTCAGCATCACATCGGAACTCCTGCCGCTCGCGGTGGGTGGACTCATGATCTATGGAATCGGACGCGGATTTTTTGACGCCAATCTTATGCCGACCCTTCGCACGATCGTCGATCAACGCTACAGCGCCACCGGCTACGGTTGGTTGAATTTCGTCGGCGTGATGACAGGTGGCGTACTGATCTACGTCGGCGGCTGGCTCAGGGACGAGAAGGTCGACCTCGCGCGCGTATTCGAGGCATCCGCCGTCGCCCTGTTTATTGTCGGCCTATTGCTCTTTTCGTTGAAACCAAGATCGGGCGCGCTGCCGTAACAACGAAAATACTATGACAACCAAGACTGGGGCCCAGCCCCTTGAGCACCGTTCGCAGCCAGACTCGCTTGCCTATCGAATCAGCCAGGTCCGACGTCGGTTAGTCGTTGTCGGCCTCGGATCCATCGGTCGGCGTCACGTCCGATTGCTCGCCGCGCGGCCCGATCTCGACGTGGCAGGCTGCGAATCGGCGCTGGATGTGATGGCGAAAGCGCGGGTCGAGCTTGGGGAGACTGCGATGTATCCGGATTTCGAATCCGCTCTGGAGTCGCACCCGGATATCGTGGTGATCGCGACGCCCCACGACTTGCACGCGCAGCAGGCGATAGCGGCGATGCAGGCAGGAGCCGATGTGCTTTGCGAAAAACCGCTGTGTTTGGACGGCACCGAGGCAGGCCAGATGATTGCGTGTGCTCGGGAGACGGGCAGGCAACTGGGGGTCGGTTTTCAACTGCATTTTCATCCGGGCATTCTCCGGGTTCGCGCACTCATCGAACAAGGCATCATCGGAGAGGTGGCACACGTGCATGCCCGAGTGGGATCGTTCATCACTCTCCGCAATTCGGTTTCACGCTACCAGCAGTCCCAGAAGGGCGCCTTGCTCCTGGATTACTCTCATCAACCCGATCTGATCTTGTGGCTTTTGGGACGGCTGCCCACGGCAGTAACCCTGAGCGGAGTGGAAGCGAGCGGCCTGCCGCTTTCGAGCAGCCCAAATGTGATGTCTCTGGTGTTGGAATTCGGCCGGTCTTTGCTTGCCACGATCCATCTCAACTATGTGCAGATCCCACAGCGGCATGAGTGGGAGCTTGTCGGCACGAAGGGATGGATGATCTTGGACGCCGATCGCGGGACGCTTCGAATCGGCCTGCGGGAAACCGAGTCGGAGCTCGTGGAGACGATTTCGGTCAATCGCGACGACACCTATCGCGCCGAACACCAGGCCTTCATCGACGGTATTGATGGCAAATGCGGAATGGAGAGCTCAGCCGAGGCAGCGGCTCGTTCGGTCGAACTTTTCGCCATGGCCATGCGTTCGTGGCAAGAAAACTGCCGCGTGGCCTGCACCTGGCGCGACTATTGAGACGAACGCAGTCCGGTCGGAGCCGCCAGAGTCTCCCGTGCAATCAAATCAGGGAGGATGAGGTGCGCGATGTGCACACTTTTGGAAACGGTGAGTTGGCGTTCAATTTGTCGGAAAACACCGCGGGCGAACTTGATGGGCGGCCGATAATACCGCGCGGGCGCCGGCGCGACGAAATCGAGCGCAGGATCATCGTCTCGGCTGATCACCGAAACCTCCTCCGGCACCCGGATTCCAATCTGTAAGAGCCGGGTCAGGATCGCGATCGTCTGCATTCCGCCGGCTGAAAAAATTGCCGTCGGCGGGCGGGCGAACTTCATCAATCGGTCGACCGCACGAAAAATATCGGTCGGCGTGCCATCGTGCCGGACCGATGTCGCTTGCAGCGTTCCTCCTTCGAAGTCCCGCGCCCCGTCGCAGAAGGCGTCGACACTAGCCTGATCGCCCGCGAGTGAGGAATTCGCCACCACCACCGCGATGCGTCGGTGACCGAGCCGGCCGAAGGTAGCAGCAGCGTGCCGGGCCGTGGCGACGTGGTCGATGTCGACCGACGGACTCTCCTTCGGATCGAAGGCCGTGCCCAAGACCACATGGCGGTGGCCATGCCCGAGAAACCAAGCCTGGATTTGGCGCGTCGAGCGCCATAGCAACCAGACGCTGGAGTGAAGATCTCCCATCAGGCGCTCCAGCGAGGCCTCCGGCTGGGAAGCGTAGCACTCGGGCCGAGTCTCGATCTCGAGGAGAATGTCCCGCCGGCCGAGCAATTCGCGCAGCAGGTCCAGGCCCAATAATACGAAAGGCTCGATTGCTGGAATCGCCAGCGGCGAAAGGAGAATGATTTTTCCGCCCCGGCTGGTCTTAGCCGCAGGCTCTGCGTGCTGCTTTATTTTTCGGCGCCGGCCAGGTGTGTTCTCGATCCAACCCTGCCGCTCGAGTTCCTGCAGCGCCGGTCGGAGCGTGACCCGACTGACCTGGAGGAATTCACAAAGTTTGCGCTCGCTAGGCAGGTCTCCGGACCATCGCCCCGCGCGCAACGCCGTGATGATCGTCCGCGCCACTGCGACAGGTAACAGCTCACGCCGACAGGCCAGTTCATCACTCCCGTGCGTCCAGCGATCCGGCAGACGGGACGACGTATGCTTCAGCATAGCCACTCTGGTCTTAGCATAAGACCGGCCAGTCAAGGTTGAAGATACCAGCGGGCACCGACCAGCTATTGTGTAGCTTCAGCCTTCCCCAGTTACGCCGTAACGGTCACGTCGCTTTCATCAACTGCAGCTACCCCACCCCCGTTCGTTCGTCGTCGTTTCCGCCCGTCCCTTTTTCCATCTGCTCCTATCAATGAAAAACCAATCAGCCGTTTCCTCGGAACGCGTGTTCGCTTCCGCCCCCTCATTGCCCAGCCAGTGGATCTTCGGCGTATTTCTTGCCCTGTGGCTCGCCATCCTCAGTGCCGCGCAACCCGGTCCGGCGACCGGATCGCTGCGCGGCCGCGTCCTCAACACCCGCAGCGGCGAATACGCTGAGCGAGCGCGAATCACCGTTGAGGGCACGAGCCTCGAAGTATTCACCGACAACGTCGGCCAATACTATTTCCCAAGCGTTCCGGCCGGCACCGCCAACGTTAAGGCGTTTCGCACTGGCTTGGTGACACAGACAGTCGCTGTGACCATCAGGGCTGGCACTACGGCTGAATACGATTTCCAGCTGAGCGGTTTCGGCGAAAGCCCCGTCGTCGCGGGTGCAGTAATTCAGAAACTCTCGCGTTTCGTCGTCGCCGAGTCGCGCGAAATGGACGGGGCCGCGATCGCGATCAACGAGCAGCGTTTTGCCGCGGACATGCGCAACGTCATCACCGCCGATGAATTTGGCGCCACGCCGGAGGGCAACGTCGGCGACCTGCTGAAGTTCGTCCCCGGCATCACCATCAACACCGGCTTCGGCATTTCGCGCGGGATTTCCATCAACGGCGTACCCGACAACAACGTCCCCGTGACGATGAATGGTTTCAACGTGGCCAGTCCCCTCGAGGGCACTTCCCGCCATGTCGATCCGCAAAATCTTTCGACCAACAACATCGCGCGCATCGAAGTGCTCTATTCCCCTACGCCGGAATCCCCCGGCATGGCGCTCGCGGGCTCGGTAAATGTCGTCGCCCGCGGCGCCTTCGAACGTTCCAAACCCGTATTCAACGGCAATGCCTTCGTACTGCTTCGCTCCGACGAGAGCAGTCTGCGCAAGACGCCGGGCCCAGGCAAAAGTCCCACCCGCAAGATCCATCCCGGATTTAATTTTTCCTATATCGCGCCGATCAACAGTCGGTGGGGCTACACGCTCTCCGGCGGCATGTCGCGGCAGTATCTGAATGTTGAATTCGCCCGTCCCACCTGGCGCGGCGTCGGAACAATCACCAATGGCACTACGTTCGTCGATACGACCGTAGACAAACCGTATCTCTCTTCCTGGAGTTCGCAGAGTTCCAACGCCACGGACACGACGCGCTACTCCTTCGGTGCGTCGATTGACTACCGACTCAGCCCGCGCGACCGGTTGTCCTTAGCCCTCAACTACGTCAATCATTCGGGCGACTACTTCAATCGCTTCCTCGTGGTCGATGTCGGCGGCGTACAAGCGGGCAACTTCGGGCCCACCTTCACGCGCGGCAACGCGGGGTTGGGCAGCATCCGCGTCGTCAACGACCTCTATCGCCGCGCCAATCTAAGCTACACGCCTAATCTCACTTACCGGCACGACGGACCGATCTGGAAGGGGGACGCCGGGGTTGGCTATTCGCGCGGCATGACTTCGATTACGCACGCCTCAAAGGGATATTTCTTCAACACCCAAGCGCAGCGGACCGGACTTACAATCGCTCTTGAAGATATTTCCTACGATAGCCCGGGGCGCATCACTGCCATCGACGGTACCACGGGCGCACGGGTCGATCCGTTTGACCTCAGCAACTACGTGGTCACATCCGCGTCTTTACACACGCTCGATTCCAGCCCGCATCGCAACAAGAGCTGGGACACCCAGCAGAGCGCGTCCGCCAACCTCGGCCGGAATTTCGCCGGCAAGTTCCCCATTTCGCTCAAGGCCGGCCTTGATGTTCGGCAACTCAAACGCGACCTGCGGATCGGTGCCTCCTCGAGCTATACCTACGTCGGTGCCGACGGTCTGAATGCCACCCAGACCCCGTTTGGCACGAGCGACAACAAGGCGGCCGCCTTTCGCGACACGAACTACGTCAGTGCCGGCATCGGTTTCGGCCAACCGGCCCCGCAGTGGCTCGACAACTACAAGCTCTTCGAAAACTTCAAGACGAACCCCTCCTACTATACGATCAACGAAGTCGCTAGCCACACCTCCACCGTCAACAGTTCTAAGTATGCCGACGAGACAATTTCCTCGGCCTTCTTCAGGACTGACGCCCAGTTCCTGGAACGTCGCCTCAAGATTGTGACGGGGCTGCGGGCCGAACAAACCAACGTCGAGGCCGAAGGTCCGTTGAACGACGCCTCCCGCAACTTCCAGCGCGACGCCAGCGGCAAGTTCATTATCGGTGCCAACGGCCGGCCTCTCCCCATCAACACCGATGCCCTCGCCAGTGCCCGGCTGACGCTCGTCGATCGCGGGATGCGCGCCAAGAAGGAGTATCTGCGGCTGTTCCCAAGCCTCAACGCCAGCTACAATATAACCGATAATTTCGTCGCTCGCGCCGCGGTCTACCAGTCGCTGGGGCGGCCAAATCTGAATCAATACTCCGGTGGCATAACCCTCCCTGATCTGGGTATCACCAACACCTCGAATCAACGCATCTCGGTACAGAATGCCGGCATCAAGGCGTGGAGCGCCGTCACCCGCCGGGTGATGCTCGAGTATTACTTTCCCCGCGTTGGCGTCCTCTCGGTCGCGGCATTCCGACGCGACTTCAAAAACTTCTTCGGTACGTCCATCTTTCGTTCCACACCGGAATTCCTCGACCTCTACAGTCTCGATCCCGCAATTTACGGAATCTACGACGTGCAGACTCAGGAAAATCTTCGGAGCTCCGTCCGCATGCAGGGCCTCGATATCAACTACAAACAGGCACTCACCTTTCTGCCCCACTGGGCGCGCGGCGTCCAGGTTTTCGGCAACGCCAGTGCGCTGCGCACGTTAGGCGAGGCCGCCGCCAACTTCACCGGCTTTGTGCCACGAACCTACAACGCCGGACTCAGCTTCTCACGGGAGAAATATAATATGAAATTCGGCTGGAACTACCGCGGCCGTAGTCGCGGTGCTCCCATCGCCGCCGGCCGCAGTATCACGCCGGACACGTTTCGATGGGGCGCGGCGCAGAAGTATCTCACGTTCACCGGTGAGTATTACGTCTATAAAACGTGGGCTGTCTATACCGACCTCCACAATGACGTGAGAAACGATGATGAAATCGCCAATGATGCCACTCCCGCCTACGCCCGCCTGACTGCGCGACACCAATACCGCGGACTGCTGACGCTCGGGGTAAAAGGCTCATTCTGAGCTGGGCGCATTCACCATCCTCTCGCCTTCTGTCCATGCTCCGAATCACCAATATTCTCCGGCGAGCCGTTCCGATCGCCCTGATCGTCGGCGCTGTCGCCGCGGCCGAGCCGAGGGTCATAAGTCCTCCGCAAGGAGCACCGACGCGCCACGTTCCGCTCGATCCGCTCAAACAGTTGGTGCTCGATACGCGAGTCATTGCTAGCAGCGACAACGCTCGGCTCGTCCTCGGTACCCCCGTTAAGGATCACCGCAACCCGCTCCTGCCGGCGGACCGGCCGTGGGAGAACTCGTTCAACAACCTTTATCCGAATGTGCTGTGGGACGAGGAAGAGCGAATCTTCAAACTGTGGTATAAAAACGTCCTCGCCGACAAAGACGTCATTGCGCAGATGGACCGCCCCAGCACGGTTCACGACGTCGGCTGGTATCTGCTGTATGCAACTTCCCTTGACGGAATCGCGTGGCAGAAACCGGCGCTCGGCCTGCATCGCTTCGGCGGCAGTGATGCGACCAACATTGTCGCGCGCGACACGGCCAATGTCGGAGTCTTCAAGGACCCGCACGATCCCGATGACTCTCGTCGCTACAAAATGGTCTATGACGTTGGGTTCGGTAAACTCCGCGTCCGGTTTTCCCCCGACGGCATTCATTGGGGAGCCCCGCGCGAGGTAAGCGGCTTCTCCGCCCAAAATGGCGACACTCACAACAACGCATTTTGGGATTCGCGGATCAGAAAATATGTGTGGTTCACGAAGCTTTACATCGGCGAGCGACTGGTCGCGCGCTTCGAAAGCACTGACTTCGAACATTGGGTGCCCTCAGGTATGGTCCTGCGCTCGAGCGTAGCAGAGGGTCGCACGAGTCAGACGTATTGCCTGCCCGTTTTCCCCTACGCCAATATCTACCTTGGCTATGTAATGATGTATAATGTGGGTAGGGGTAGAACGGTCGACTGTGAGCTCGCGTGGAGCCACGATGGCGTGCGTTGGCAGCGGATCGCCCCGGGAGTGCCCTTCCTGCCTCGCGGAGCCGCGGGCACATTCGATTCGCAATGCATCTACGCCCAAGCCGGCCCGACGACCGAGCAAGACGGCCGGATACTCCTCTACTACGGCGGCAGCGATTTCCCGCACACCGGCTGGAAACGACACTGCCTGCTCAGCCTCGCACGCCTGCGCATGGATGGCTTCGCCGGCTACGAAGCGACGATTCCCGGAGTACCCGCAGTGCTGACGAGCGCGGCTATGGAAATAAAACGCGAACAGCTGACCCTGAGTGCCGATGCTGGGCAGGGCCGGATATTCGTCGAGGTGCTCGGCGATAAAGATCGCGTGCTAGCGAAGTCGGGCGGGATTAGCGGCGACATCGCCAATCACCCCATCGATCTCGACTTGAAGCCCTACTTGGGCCGCACCGTGCGCCTCCGCTTCACCCTCGATCGCGCCCGGCTCTACGCCTTCGGCGGTGTCCGACTCGTCAATCAGGACATGCCAATCGCCCCACTGCCCCCGTTGCCCCGCGTCGCGGCCAAGCCCGAAGCGGTGCGGCTGAACTTCGATCGCGACAGCGCTGGATGGAAGGCCAACGACGAACTCAGGCACCATGAGACCGGCGGATACAACGGTGGCTATATTACCGCCACCCGCGCGAAAAACTTAAACCCAAGCGCCACGTCTGTCGCCGACCCCAAATTGTCCCCGCTCGTCGGCGACTGGCCCGTGCTGCACGGAGGTGACAGCGCAACGATTCGCTGGCAGGCGCGCACGCCCCAACCGGGCACCTTGAGCCTGGAACTGTTCGCCCAAGAGGCCCAGTGGAGCCGAGTGCTCCCCCAGACCGAAGCATCGCGCTGGACCAGCCATACCGTCACACTGCGCTACGACTGGACCGATGCCCAGGCCGAGGCCGCCGGTTGGAAACGGGCGCAGAATAGCTTTAGTTGGCGTGATACGATCCGACACGTGGGACGAGTCGCGGTGGCGTTTGCGCCGAACGCAGGCGAAACCACCCGGAGTTTCGACCTTGATGAATTCGAGGTACAAGGCCGCTGAGTCGCATCGTTCTCGGCGATGACGTTTTACGACCCCTACAACCCCGGCGAATTTCCTTTGCTACGGCGACCGAGATTTTGAGCTGACGACCTGCCATGTCCTTCCCCTCGGCACCCGCTTTGTTCGATCTGACTGGCCGCACTTTCCTCGTGGTGGGTGGCGCCCGCCATCTCGGTCGCGATATGGCGATGGCGCTCGCAGAATTCGGCGCGGACGGCGTCGTCACATCCCAGCAACGGGAGTCTGCGGTTCGTGCGGGGGCTGAAATCGGCGCGGCGACCGGCAGAAAAATCCAGGGCCTGCAGCTGGACGCAACGAACGAGTTGGACGTCCGATCTGCCGTTGACGTCATTCGTCAATCCTTCAGCCGAGTCGATATTTTGATCAACGCGGTCGGCGGCGGTGGTGGCGGCTCTGGAGTTCAAGCGCCCGAACTCGAAAGTCGCCCCCTAGAAGAGTGGGAGACAGTGCAGCGCACCAACGTCACCGCCCCGTTCCTGATCTGCAAACACGTCGTGCCCCTCATGATCGCACAGGGCTCGGGAAGCATCATCAATCTCGCGAGCGTCGCCGGTCTCGTAGGCCGCGATCGGCGGGTTTACCCAAACGGCATGACGCCGCAATCAATCGACTACGGTGCCGCCAAGGGAGCAGTCATCGGCTTCACCACCGATCTCGCTGGCTACTTGGGACCGAAGGGAATTCGGGCCAATGTAATCTCTCCCGGTGGTTTTGAGCGCGGGCAACCAAAGGAATTTATCGCCGCATACAGCGATCGTTGCATGCTCGGACGCATGGGCCGCGATGGCATCGACCTGAAGGGCGCCGCGGTTTTCCTCGCCAGCGATGCATCCGCCTACGTGACTGGCCACAATCTAGTGGTCGACGGCGGATTCAGCCGGTGGAAATAATCCGCTGCGAGCCCCGTTCTCGCGATCTCGGCCATCCCCCTAACCGGCCAAGTCACACCGGAATACTCTCGATCCTGCTCATCGTAGGTCAGTCGACCCGTGCGTAAATCGTCGCGTCTTATCGATTCATTAAAGGCAAACGGTTTGCGCAAAAGCGTTGGGCGTTTTCTTTACAGAGCCTTAAAGATCCCATTGTCACACGGGCTGAAACCCACCTTTTGCCCTCGCGCGTCTGCCATGACCACAACGAGCCGGCTTGCAGGCGATGCGGACCAGCCCCACCTTATACCCGCGTGAACGCTTCTTGGGACATCCTCAAAACTCTCTCCGATCCTACCCGACTGCGTTTGCTCGCCCTCGTTTCTCGCGAGGAGCTCTCCGTCGCCGAACTCCAGGAAATCCTCGGCATGGGTCAGTCCCGCATCTCCTCGCAGCTCGCCTTGCTGCGGCAGGTCAATCTCGTCACCGATCGCCGCGAGGGCAAAAACGCCTTCTACTCGCTCCGCACCAGCGCCGCCCAAAAAACGCTCGCGCTGCTCCGCGCCGCCATCGAATCCGTGGCCGAACTCCCCGTGGTCGGTGAGGACCGCGCCAACCTTGAGCGCATCCTCCAAAAACGCCGGCGCACGCAGGAACAGTATTTCAACCTTATCGCCGGGCGGCTCGGCAAAAACCACTGCCCCGGTCGCTCATGGGAAGCCATCGGTCACCTCGCCCTGCGCCTTACCCCCGCGATCGACATCGCCGACCTCGGTGCCGGCGAGGGGCTGATTTCCCAACTCCTCGCCCATCGCGCCCGCTCCGTCTGGTGTATCGACAATTCCCCTCGCATGGTGGAAGTCGGCACCGAACTCGCGAAGAAAAACGGTCTCCTCAATCTCACTTACCGGCTGGGCGATATCGAGACCGTCCCGCTCGCCGACAAGTCGGTCGACCTCGCGATTCTTAGTCAGGCACTGCATCACGCTCAACATCCACAGACCGCGGTCAACGAGGCGCATCGCATTCTTCGCCCCGGCGGTCAGCTCGTCATTCTCGATCTCAACGAACACGCCTTCGAAAAAGCCCGTGAACTCTACGCGGACGTCTGGCTCGGCTTTAAGGAAAGCGCCCTGCATGCCTTTCTAAAAAAGGCCGGCTTCACCAAGGTGGAGGTCACGGCCGTAGCCAAAGAACCCACCGAACCACACTTCGAAACGCTGCTCGCGAGCGGCCTCAAACCTCTCCGCTAACGAACCTCACCACGCCCAGCAGTCCCGCATTTTGACTTCGCTAAACAGCAACCAAAGCACGAGCGTTCGTTAGCCAGCTCGGACGAACTCAAGACCGAGAAACCGCAACGCCACACCGCCACCATGCCCGACGCAGAACCCCTCTTTCACCAGCTTGGCGCCTTCGACCCCGCCGAGGCCACCCGTCTCGTCGCCCTGCTCGAGGAACACCACGTGACCTTCGAAATCGATACCGATCAAACGGCTTTCTCCGGTTCCAACGATTTCTCCGGTCTCCAATTCGGCGTGAATCCCGAGGGCGCCAAGATCCTGATCTTCGTCCCCGAGCCCGAGCTCCCCCGCGCACAGGAACTCTTGGGCCGACTCGCATAAAGCCCACGCTCGCCCGCACTCGATTCCTTACACTTCTCTTCGTCTCGATGGTCAGCCCTTTCGCGATCGGCGCAACATCCGGCGAATAGCTCGCGGCGATGAAAATCCTCCGCGAGAGCCTGAAAGAATTGCCGCTCACACCGGTCCTCTGAGTAGCCGAGGCCGGTGACCCCCGACCACCCCTTTCGCCCCGACCCGCTGCGCTGCGCTCACGCTTACTTTAATTTGCGTTCAAGATGAGCTTAACTGGCTTGGAGGTAGGAGCCTGCTTGCACGCGATTCTAACGTCCTGAATCGCCTGCCAGCAGGCTCCGACAAAAATCCGTTTTTTGCTCATCTCGAACGCAATGTGGCATTACTTCGCCGCCGCAGGCGTCGCGGGTCCAGTCGATGTTCCCGCCGCCTTGGCATCGAGCGTCTTCATCGCCGCCTCCCGCACCGCCGTGATCGACGCATTGTTCTGCGGCACCTCAATCATGGTCGAAAACCGCGTATCCATCGCCGCATAGCTCGACGCCACGGCCGACAGTAACGGCAGCGCAGTTTCAATCCGCCCGACCAACCCGTGGACCGCAACGCGCACGTTCCAAATTTCAGGCTCGCGCGAGCGATCCATTGCGCGGGCCTTATTCGGGCGCGCCGAAAGCTCCAAATACGTCTCCCGCGAGCCGGGATCGATGCGGGACCCCACCTCCTGACCGCAACTCACTTCGATGATGATATCCGGCGGCGCGATCGCCGGCGCCTCGAACATCCCGACGTTCGCCAACGCCGCTCCCACGCAGGCGGACATCACACCGGTATTCACCTGCCCCTGAGCCAAACTTGATTTTCTCGCCACCAGCCGAAACGACTGACCAGCCGGCAGAGCAACCCCCGCAGCGCAAATCGCATCCACCGAAACCCGGTGCTTCGGCACTAAAAAATTACCGCAGCCCGCCTGCAGGAAGGCCGCCCACGCGACCGCCGCCCAGACCCATGACCGCGAGTGAAAATTGCATTCAATAGTCTTCATGCCCGTTTCGCCCATTGTAGATAGTCGGCTCCGCTCGATTCGCAACGAGAGACCCGTAACAAAAAAGTTACCGCTTCAGGGAATTTCCTCTCCGTCATTTGGCCTCGCAACCCGGTCACTCGACCCTTACCCGCGCGCGATAGAACGCGTCGCAGCGAGCGTAGATCTCCTTCGGCGACGCCAACGTCAGCGCCTCCGCCGCCAACGCCCGCGCATCCGCCATCGTCATGGCTCGCACCATATACTTCACCGAGGGCAGCCAAGCGGGCGACATGCTGAGCGCGTCGACTCCCAGGCCGAGCAGCAACGGCGCAAACACCGGGTCGCCCGCCATCTCACCGCACACACTCACCGTCACCCCGCGCTTGTGCGCTTCGTCCACGATGTACTTCAGCGTGCGCACCACCGCCGGATGGGTCGGTTCATACAGATGGGCGATCCGCTCGTTTCCCCGGTCGATTGCGAGGAGGTATTGAATCAGATCGTTCGTGCCGACACTGAAAAAACCACACTCCTTCGCCAAAATATCCGCCGTCATCGCCGCACTCGGAATCTCGATCATGGCGCCGACCTGCAGTTTGTCATCAAACGCGATGTCGCGCGATTTCAGCTCGGCCATGCATTCCGTCAGCACCGCGTTGGCGCGTACCATTTCCTCACTCCCGCTGATCATCGGATACATGATGCGCACGTTGCCGCACGCGCTCGCCCGCAAAATCGCCCGCAGTTGGTCTTTAAAAATTTCCAGATTTTCCAGACAGAACCGAATCGCCCGAAAGCCCATGAACGGATTGTTTTCCTTGGGAAACAAATCCGGACTGCCCTCCATCGGTTTATCTCCGCCCAAATCCAAAGTCCGGATCACCACCGGCTGCGGTGCAATGGCCTGCGCCACCGCCCGGTAGGCGAGAAACTGTTCCTGCTCGGTCGGAATCCGGGCCGAATTGAGAAAGAGATACTCCGTGCGATAGAGCCCCACTCCCTCAGCCGCGTACGCCTTCACTTGCGCGACCTCTTCGACCTTCTCGATGTTGGCCATCAGTGAAACGGCGACCCCGTCGAGCGTCACCGCCAACTCGCGATTCGCCTCCATTAAGCGCGCTTCGAATGACTTCTTTTTCTCCTGAATTTTTCCGTAACGAAAAAGCGTGGTCTCCGACGGGTTGAGGATCACCACGCCGTCGTAACCGTCGACAATTGCCCAATCACCGTTGTGGGCGCGCTTGGTCAGATTGCGCACCCCGACCACCGCCGGCATTTTCATCGAGCGCGCCACGATCACAGCGTGGCTCGTCTTGCTGCCCGAATCCGTCACCAACGCGATGGCTGCACTCCGATCAATACTCGCCGAATCCGACGGGGAAACGTCATTCGCGACCACGATCCGCTTGTCCGCCAGACGGCTCAAAGAGTTCTCCGCCTGACCGAGTAAATTCTGCAACACGCGCTGCGCCACATCGCGGATGTCACTCGCCCGCTCGCGCAGGTATTCATCCTCAAACTTGGCGAAAGCCTGGATGTAGCGCTGCGAGACTTGATTGAAACACGTCTCAATATTCTGCCCCGTGCTTTCGAATACGCGGATGGTCTCACCGATCAGCGCCGGATCTTCGAGCGCCATCAAATGCGCGTCAAAAATCAGGGCCTCCTGAGCGCCGAGGTTCTTCTCCACCTCGCCCTGGATCTTGGCAATCTGCTGCCGCGTCGACACCAACGCCCGATCAAACCGCGACACCTCCTCCAAGCGCCTCTCCGGCTCAACTTCGTAACTGGGCACTTCGACATCACTCTGGATGTAAACAAAGATCTGCCCATACGCGATGCCCTGCGAGGCGGCGATGCCTTGCACGGTAAGTTCGGTTTGTTCAGGCGGGGGCATCAGGAATTTCGCGCCAATCGCAAGCGTGCACGCTGCGTTCGACTCTCTACGATAACGCGCTCTGCGCTCGATGGGTCAACGCGGGATTTACGCAATCCGCGTTTCCATAACAAAAGCGGTCTCGCCCCACGCCTCCTGAATGAACGCCGTCATCGCCGCCACCGGAGCATCGTCCGCCAACAAGGCAAAGCACGCACTCCCGCTGCCACTCATTTGGGCCGCCACCCCAAACCGCGTACGCAGCAACGCCAGCAAGGTCGGCAACGCGATGAATTTTGCACCGACCACGTCGGCCATGTTGTTGCTCAAAAGTTCTTCCGCCCGCGCCCCGGGAGTGTTCATCCACGCAGCCAGCCTCGTCTCCGCTTGCGTCGCAGGAAGGTAACTCGTCGGCGTCGCCACCATGCGACCAAAGGCCCACTGAGTCGAAATCCCGAAATCCGGCTTGAAGAGCAACACCCGCCGGCCGTGCAAACGGGCCGCCACCTCAGCCGCCAATCGTTCCACGCGCTCCCCGCGTCCGCGCATCACCACGGGAGCGCGCGCCAAAAAAAGTGGGCAGTCCGAACCGAGCGCGGCCGCGACTTCCGCCAATCGTTCTACCGAGAGCAGTCCACCGGCCAGCTCATTCAACGCCGTCAACGCCGCCACCGCATCACTGCTCCCCCCGCCCAATCCCGCACCCATCGGGATGCGTTTCTCCAGAAAAAATTTCACCCCGCCCGTCCATCCCGTCACCGCCACAAAAGCCCGCGCCGCCTTCCACACGAGGTTCGTCTCGTCCACCGGCACTGCCGCATCGTCGCATGCCAGCTCGAATCGAGCCGCCCCACCTCCACCGACCTGCACCTCCACTCGCAGGGTGTCTCCAAACTCCACCGGCGCGACGACCGACACCAGATCGTGATATCCGTCCGCCCGCCGCCCCGTGATCGCGAGGAAGAGGTTCACCTTAGCCGGCGCAAAAATCGATAGCGTGCTCATTGCCCTCTTGTCATTGCGAGGAGCCCGCCGACGAAGCAATCCCTCTGATCAGATCTCCCCGCCCGCCTCGTGACATCCCCATTTTGGTTTTTGATTACTGTCCAAGAGTGTTCCTTAGTGTTTTCAAATTCTCATGCCCTGTGACCTGATTCTCGCCCTCGATGTCCCCACGCGCGAAACCGCCGCGCCCCTCCTTCGCCAACTCCGTGGCTCGGTGCGCTGGGTGAAGATCGGCCTCCAAATGTTCACGGCCTACGGTCCCGACTACGTTCGCGCCGTCGCCGATGAGGGCTTCAACATTTTCCTCGATCTCAAGCTCCACGACATCCCCCACACCGTCGCCAAAGCGGTCGAGTCGCTCGCTCCGCTCCCGATCGGCATGCTCACGCTGCACACCGCTGGCGGACGCGAGATGATGGCCGCCGCGCGCGCCGCGCAGCTACAAACGAAACCCGACCTCCTTCTCCTCGGCGTTACCGTCCTCACCTCAATGGACGGGACTGGCCTCGCCGAGCTCGGCGTCTCCGTCGCTCCCGACGCCCAAGTCTCCCGCCTCGGTGCCCTCGCCGCCTCCGCCGGCCTCCGTGGCCTCGTTTGCTCCCCGCTCGAAGTTCCCCTGCTCCGCGCCCAACTCCCGCCGGACATTGCGCTCGTCACGCCCGGCATCCGCCCCGCGGGTGAATCCGGCGGCGACGATCAAAAACGTGTCATGACTCCCGCCGAAGCCGCCCGCGCCGGCTCCACCTACATCGTCGTCGGTCGCCCCATTCTCAAAGCCAAAGACCCCGCTGCCGCCGCCCGCGCCATTCTCGCCGAGCTCGTCATCTCGTAATCGCCCAGCCCCACCCCTCCGTTTTCAACGCTCCACCCCACGCACGATGTCCCGCACCGCCGCCATCTTCCTCGCCGCCGGCAGCGGCTCCCGCATGGCGGGTGCCGTCGTCGACAAAGTCCTCGCCCCCCTCGCCGGGCGTCCAGTCTTTGCCCATTCCGCGGCCGCCTTCATGCAGAGCGGTATCGCTGACCTCTACGTCATCGTTTACCGCGACCAACGCCAGATGATGGAACTCTCCGCCTACGCGCCCACTCCCTCTGTACTCGTTCACGGCGGACGCGAGCGGCAAGACTCAGTCATGAACGCCCTCGCGGCGCTTCCGGCCGACATCGCGCATGTCTTCATCCACGACTGCGCCCGCCCCCTCGTACGCCCCGAACAACTCGTCGCACTCCACAAGATCGTCCGCCGCGAACACGCCGTCGTTCTGGCCCACCGCGTCACCGACACCATCAAGGAACACCGCGACGACGCCCGCCTCCGCACCCTCGACCGCTCGCGCCTCTGGGCCATGGAGACACCGCAGGTCTTTGCCCGCGACCTCATCTGTCGCGCCTACACCCGCGTCCAAACCCGCGGCCTCCACATCACCGACGATGCCCAGGCCGTAGAGCAGCTCGCCCACCCCGTCGCTCTCCTCGAAAACTATTTCCCGAATCCGAAACTCACGACCCCCGCCGATCTCCTCTACCTCGAGTTCCTCCTCGCGAAGCCCCCGGCTTAAGCTCACCCGCTCATGGCTTCTTTCCGTATCGGCCACGGCTACGACATCCACCGCATCGTCCCCGACCGCCCCATGATCCTCGGCGGCGTGCGCTTCACCACCGACTACGGCCTCGAGGGCCACAGCGACGCAGATTGCCTGACGCACGCCATCTGCGATGCACTTCTCGGTGCCGCCGGCCTCCCGGACATCGGTCATTTTTTTCCCAATACAGATCCCGCCTACAAGAATATCGACTCTCAGGTGCTCCTCCAACGCGTCGTCGCCGAGATCACCAAGCTCGGGTTCAGCATTGCCAACATCGACGCCTCCGTCATCGCCGAGAAACCGAAGATTTACCCACACCTTGCCGCGATGAAAGCTGCCCTCGCCCGGTCCGCCGGACTTCTCCCCGACGAGATTGGTCTCAAAGCCACCACCAACGAGGGCGTCGACGACATCGGCCGCGGCCTCGCCATCGCCGCCCACGCCGTCGCCCTCCTCTCCCGTTCATGACGCCTCCAACCGTCTCGCGCCTCCTCGCGCTCGTCGTCGCCCTGCTCCTGCCGCTCCTCCCCTCCTGCGCCAAACGCGAATCCACCGTGGACCGCGCCAACCGTGAAAGTGTCCTCCACTTCAGCATCGGCTCCGAACCCTCCGATCTCGACCCGCAGACCGTCACCGGCACCGGCGACTCGAAGATCATCCAGTCCCTCTTCGATCCGCTGATCAGCTACGAGCCCGGCACGCTGGCCCCGGTTCCCGCCCTCGCCGAACGTTGGGAGATTTCCGCCGACGGCCTCACCTACACCTTTCACCTCCGCCACGACGCGAAATGGTCCAACGGCGAGCCCCTCACGGCCCAAGACTGCGTGGAATCCTGGCGCCGCATCCTCACGCCCTCACTCGCGGCCGACTACGCTTACTTCCTCTACATTTTGCGCGGCGCCGAAGCGTTCAACAAAGGCCAGACGACCGATTTCTCCACCGTCGGCGCCACCGCGCGCGACGCCCACACGCTCGTCGCGACGCTGACCCACCCCGCGCCCTACTTCCTGCAAATCCTCCTCAACTCCCCTTGGCGCCCCATCCATGTGCGCTCGATCGCCGCCGTCGGCGATGCCTTCAACCGCGGCACGAAATGGACCCGCCCCGGCCTCCTCGTTTCCAGCGGCCCCTTCGTCCTCAAAGAATGGTCCCTCAACACCCGCGTCGTCGTCGAAAAATCTCCCACCTACTGGGACCGCGCCCAAGTCAGTCTCAACGCGATCCACTTCTACCCCATCGACAACATCGACGCGGAAGACCGCGCCTTCCGCGCCGGCCAACTCCACGTCACCTGGGCGCTCCCGCTCTCCAAAGTCGTCCCGCTCCAGAAAGAAAACTCTCCGCATCTCCGCATCGACCCCTACCTCGAAACCTACTTCTTCCGTCTCAACGTCCGCAAAGCCCCGCTCCAAGACGCCCGTATCCGCCGCGCCCTTGCGCTCTCCATCGACCGCGACACCATCGCCGCGAAGATTCTGCCCGGCGGCCGCCTGCCCGCACCTACGTTCATCTCGCCGCTGCTGGTCGGTTACACGCCACCCACCCGCCGCGCTTACGATCTGGCTACCGCCCGCCAACTCTTGGCCGACGCCGGCCATGCCCACGGTGCCGGCCTCCCGCCCATCGAGATCCTCTACCACAATTCCGAGATCCTCCGCATCGTCGGCGAAGCTATCCAACAAATGTGGCACCGCGACCTCGGCCTGGAAGTCCGCCTCGCTAACCAAGAAAAAAAGACCGTTTTCGCCAACCGCCGCGCCGGCGATTACCAAGTTCTCCTGAGCAGCTGGACCGCCGACTACCTCGACGCCACCACCTATCTGGACATGTGGCGCAGCGACTCGGGCAACAACCACACCGGCTGGTCCGACCCCGCTTATGACGCCCTCACCAATCGCGCCAATACCATCGCCGACCGCACCGAGCGCGCCGCCGTGCTCCAGCAAGCGGAGTCGCTCGTACTCGACGCAGCCGCCGTCGTCCCCATCTATTTCAACACCCACGTCTACCTGCTCCACCCCGCCGTGAAAGGCTGGCAGCCCACGCCGATGGACCACACCGACTACCGCTACGTGTCGATCAAACCGTAGCGCGGCGCCGCAACCAGCACGACGCATTCACCTCATGCAACTGACACCCGGAATCCAGGTAGCCGCGAGCGCCACCGCCTGGTGCCGGCTAAAAATTTTTTCTCGCATCGTCGTGTGTCTCTTTTCGGCCATCGGTTCCGCCTGTTCCCAATCCGAAAAATCCGCCTCCTCCGGCACCCCAACCACCTCCGCCGCCCAAATCCTCCGCATCTCCCAGCGCAACGAACCCTCCGACCTCGATCCCGCGACCGCCACTCTCCCCGATGAATTCTTCATCCTGCGCGCGCTCAGTGAAGGCCTGCTCATCCCCGATCCCGCCGGCGGGGCCCCGCTCCCAGCAGCGGCAGCGAACTACGACGTTTCTGCCGACGGACTCATCTACACGTTTCATCTTCGCCCCGCGGCCACGTGGTCCGACGGTTCGCCCGTCACCGCCGCCGACTTCGTAGCCTCGTATCGGCGGATCCTTACGCCCGGCACCGCTGCACCGAAAGCCCAGCTCTTCGACGCGGTCAAAAACGCCCGCGCCTTCCTCACCGGCGTCGTCACCGACTTTTCCACCGTCGGCTTCGCGGCTCCGACCCCGCTCACTTTCGTCGTCACGCTCGCCCAACCGTCACCACGTTTCCCCTACTACGTCGCCAGCGGCCCGTGGCTCCCGGTCAACTCCCGCGCCGTCAGCCAACACGGCCGCACCTGGACGCAGCCCGGTCACTTCGTCGGCAACGGCCCCTTCACGCTCGTCGAATGGCGCCAGCAACAGCGCATCATCGTTAGGAAAAACCCCCGCTATCGCGCGGCCGCCGCCGTGCATCTCGACGAGATCCAGTTCATCCGCCTCGACAGCGGCGACACCGAGGAACGCGCCTACCGCGCCGGGCAGGTCGACGTCACGATGTCCGTCCCTTTCACCAAAATCGAAACCTACCAGCGCGACCGCCCCGCCGAAATTCACCGCGCGCCCCTCGCCGAAACCCGCTA